>JBGSUG010000405.1:0-39110 GCA_041736225.1 Candidatus Aminicenantales bacterium
GGCGGTCACCGCCGGTGTCCGGGAGTAGATCAAACCAAGATCGAGCCGGTCGGGGTAGCGTATCCCGGCCTTGACCGCCGCGGCGGAAAATCCTTTCACCTGCATATAAAACGTCCTGTCATTCTTCGCGTTGTCTGAAAAAAGCCTCCAATCACTCTACCAGAACGGGGAAGAAAGGAAAGAATGAAGAATTCTTAAATCACCATTTCCCTTGCCTCAGCCGTGGTTTTGTGCCACCCTAGGCACTGCGCTGGCCACCGGTTACCTGGCCCCAGGCCGCCCCACCAAACCCGACTGTCACCGGTACATCCGCTCTGTCGATCAACCCTTTCCATGGATCGCCACCAACACCGGGCAACCCGCCGATCACGCCCCTGAACCCCATGGACCGATTTACCTGGATCCTCACCACCTCGATCTTTGTCGCCGACTTGGCCATCCGCATCGGCTTCTCCCTGCGGATCATCATGCGCAAGCGTGCGGCCAGCGTCTCATTTGCCTGGCTGGCGGTGATCCTCTCCATCCCCTTTGTCGGCGCCATCCTCTACCTGCTCTTCGGCGAGACCCGGCTGGGCGAGCGCCGGGCCAGCCGCCTGCTCAAGAACAGGCCGGTGATCAAGGAATGGTCGAACGCCCTGCAACACAAGCCCCACATCGACTGGACCCGGATCAACCCCGAATGCATCCCCCTGGACCGGCAGATCAGCGCCACCACCGGCATGCCAACCATGCCGGGCAATGCGCTGGTGCTCATCGACCGGGCGGAAGAATTCTTCCGCCTGCTTATCGACGACATCCGGGCGGCCAATTCCAGCATTTTCCTGGAATTCTATATCCTCGGCGAGGGCGGCCAGATGGACCAGTTGATCGAGGCCCTGCTTACGGCTGCCGGTCGGGGCGTCACCTGCCGCCTGCTCCTGGACAGCATCGGTTCCAAGGCCTTTCTCAGGAGCCCGACCGCGGCGCGGCTGCGTGCCAGCGGCATTCAGCTGACCGAGGCCCTGCCGGCCGGCCTGATCCGGGCCTTGTTCGTCCGCATCGATCTGCGCAATCACCGCAAGATCGCGGTCATCGATGGCCGGATCGCCTACACCGGCAGCCAGAATCTGGTCGATCCACGCCTGTTCAAACAGGGCAACGGGGTGGGCGAGTGGGTCGACGCCATGGTCAGGATCACCGGGCCGGTGGTCGAACTGCTGAGCGTCACCTTTCTCCACGACTGGCTGCTGGAGAGCAACAAACGTCTGGCCGGCCAGGCCGGGCCGACCGATATCCGCCAGGTCGCGCCGGTCGGCGAGGCCCTGGTGCAACTGGCGCCCTCCGGCCCCGGGTACGGCGAGGGAACCATCCATGACCTGCTGCTGACCACCCTCTATGCCGCCCGCCGGGAGTTGATCCTGACCACGCCCTACTTCGTGCCTGATAACGCCATCCTGGCCGCGCTCATATCCGCGGCCCAGCGCGGAGTAGAGGTGACGCTCATCGTGCCGGAGAAGAACGACTCCCGCCTGGTGCACTACGCCAGCCGGGCCCGATACAACGCGCTCGCCCGGGCCGGGGTGCGGATCATGGCCTTTTCCGGGGGCCTGCTCCACACCAAGACGATCACGGTCGATGGCGATTTCTGCCTGTTTGGTTCGGTGAACCTGGACATGCGCAGTTTCTGGCTCAACTTCGAGATGACCCTGTTCGTCTATGACCGGGCATTCACCGATCAGGTTCGGGCCCTGCAGCATGGCTATCTCAGGGCAGCCACCGCGCATGATCTTGAGGCCTCCCAATCCCGCCCCTTCCGGGAACGGCTGCTGGAGAACATTGCCCTCCTGGTGGGGCCGCTCTTGTGATCACGGCGGCCAGACAGCGCCCACAGGCCCATTGCTTTCAGGCCAGCATCAAGCAAGACCTGCACCCTGCCCCGGCCAGCCGCCGGACGCAGGCCAACCCGAGGAGATCATGAACATCCTGGTCATCAGCGACATTCACGGCAATTACCCGGCCCTGCAGGCCATTGAGGAGCAGGTGCGGGATCTCGCCTGCGAGTACATCCTCAACTGCGGCGACACCACCGTCTACGCCCCCTTCCCCAACGAATGCATTGACTGGCTGCGGCAGCACAAGGCCTTCAGTATCCGCGGCAACACCGACGACAAGGTTATCCGGCTCTTGAAGGGCAAGGATTTCAAAAAACCCTCCAAACCGGACAAGCGGATCATGTACACCAGCACCGCAGCCGCGCTCTCCGAGGGAAACATCCGCTTTCTCCTGGACCTGAAGAAAAAGAAGCTGCTCCGCCTGGGTAAGACCTTCATTGGCCTGTTCCACGGCAGCCCGGCCGACCACGACGAACAGCTGTTCGCCGACACCCCGGAGAAGCGCTTCCGTGAACTGGCGGCGGACATGAGCTGCGAGGTGGTGATCACCGGCCATTCGCACTCGCCCTTTCATCGCCATGTCAAAGGTGTGCATTTCATCAATCCGGGCTCTGCGGGGAGGATGTTCGACGATAACCCCGAGGCGGCCTACGCTATCCTGCACATCAAGAACGGCAGGATCGAGGTCAGTCACCACCGCTGCGCCTACGATGTCGAGGCCGTGGTCCGGGCACTGTCGGAGCGTCAACTGCCGCCAATCTATGGGGAGATGTTCCGGGCTGGGCGGAAAACGAATTGAGGCGGAAAACGGTTGTGGCAGGGAATTGAAGCAGGACGGCTAGAGGGGACGATCGTCATCCATCTTGACGATGGCGCGCAGGATCAGGGTGTCCAGGGGCATACCCCGCTGGGCGGTGATTTCCGAGGGCGGCAGCCTGGTGGTGACGATGGCGGTCTGCTCCCAGGTCAGCATGTGCGCGACCGCGGGCACGCCGGTGAGCCCTCCGTTGACCATGGCCTTCACCAGGGTGCCCTGGAGAATGAAGATCAAGCCCGAGGCGCCGGAGGCGAGGTTGGACACCTCTACCCGAAAGGAGGATTGCTCCAGCGAAATGAGCTGGAGCAGATCGATCAGGCGGAAGACTTCCCCGCTCGGCATCAAGACCTCCTCCTTGGCAAACCCGAGCACCAGATCGACAAGCTCCTCGGCGTGGAAGGGCTTGCGCAGCACGGCCACCGCGCCGCCGCTGCGCAAGGTCTGCTCATAGGCCTCGTGCAGCCCGCTGTTATTGAACAGGACCACGCGGACATCGGGATGCTCCTGTCGGGCGAGCAAGAGCAGGTCGAGACCGCTGGCCCCTCCCAGGTTGATGTTCACCGCCAGGAGATGGACGATGAACCGCTCCAGGATCGAGACCGCCTTGGCCGGCTGGGTGGCGAACGCCGCCTGGCAACGATCCGCATAGGGGGCGAACTGCTCTTTCAGCTGGTGGAGGAACAGGTTGTCCCGATCCACGATGAGGATGTTTTTCCGCTGGGTCATGGTGATGTATCCTTGCCCTGCACCCTGGCGCCGGTGGGCGGGCACGCCTTTGCGACGCTCTGCTACGCGAAGGAGTCGGGAAGCACCTCTTCCTCAGGAGCGATTACCTCATACAGCGGGATGTCCCGTTCGTTGAGGTACTTGATGGCCGTCAGCCGCACCTGTTCGGCATGCTCGGCGCCGACATGGTCCGCGAGGATGTCGATCATCGTTTTCACCGCGCTGGCCGGATCGGTCTTGAAGCCGCTGATCCGATCCTGCTTGATCGCAAAGAGTTTGCTGAAGGTCTTGTTTCGGTCCCATCCCCCCAGGGCCCCAGTCACGGATTCGATCAGCCGCATGGCCTCGAGTTCGGCCAGGATGTCGTTGGCAAGCCCCAGATAGTTGTCCGAAAGCTCCCGATGCTTGAGCAGATCCAGGCCAACGTCCAGATTGTACATCCGGTAGAGAAACTCGGGCACCAGATCGCCCTGGATGATGGAACCGTGCTGCGGCGCGATCATCTCCGGCCTGGGGGAAAGGTTGCGGATCCTGGTCACCGCCAGTTGCAGCGCCTCCTTGGAGGGCATGTACAACTGGTGAAATGCCTGAATGCCTTCCCAGGACGCCTCGGTGGCGTAGAGATCCTGCGAATGCGACAGGCCTCCGAACAGATCTCCGGAAAAAAGCGTTCGACTGGCGAGGTCGTAGTACATCATTGCGCCGCGAAAATGGCAGAAAGGAGAAGGAACGAACTCCAGCAGTTGGCCGCCCGGCATTTGCACCCGACTGCTCCGGTAGCTCTCCACTGCCCGGAACCGCTTCTCGTTGAGGCCAAAAAACCGGATCAACCGCCAGGTGTCTTCCGAGGCAATCACCTGGACGCCGGGGTTCAGCCGCTGAATGTAATGGGCGTTGGGGACGACGTCCGGGTCCTGGTGATTGATGAGGATGGCGGTGACCTTGTCCAACCCGCCGGTTATGGGCCGGATAGCCTTCTGCAGCGGTTCCAGAAGCGGCTCCGGGCCGGGATCGAGGAGCAGATGATCCCATCCGCGCGAAGCGCTCTGGTACGACAGCAGGTAGATGTTCAGTTCCAGCAGTGAATCGGACCGATTCAGCAGCCACCACACATTTTTTGCAATTTCAACGGGTTTCATGCTTTCCTCTGGGTACATGCTCTCCCGGCAGCGATCAGCCGGGCGGTCTGGTCAGGCCAATGGGACTGCGTTCTGCATCGACCGTGGCTGGTCCCGCCCTGGACCTCCCCGGCCATCGGGAACAGGCCGGATTCCCGAGGCAGCCGACATGTATCGGTATTGCGGCGAAAAAGAAGAAAGAGCGACGTTGCCTGCAGAGAAAAGTTGCATGGCTCCAGCTTTTGCAATAGACAATCACTCAGGTACACTGTTGAGAAGAGACATGTCGTGCACTATTTGAGAATCGCTTCTATACTCATAGTGCCAGTGTACGGTTGCGACATTCATTTTTCCAGCGAAAAGAACACCCCATCGCATTCATCCCATTGCGGTGACGTGGAGCGGACTCTATCTTCCCGTCCATCCGACCATTAGCCCCGGGAGGCCACCCATGAGCAACGACCAGAAAGACAAGGACAACAAGAAGAAAAAAGGGGCGCCAGTCGATAAGACCATCGATTTCAAGCTCCAGGAGGGGACCGCGCTTCGCTACCAGGACGAGAAAAAGGGCAACGGCAAGGTGGCGGTCTGGGTGAGCAAGGCGGCGCTGGATTATGAGGCGGAGCTGAAAAAACTCCAGGTCGAACTGATGAAGCTGCAGCAGGACATGAAAAACAGGGGCACGCGGGTGCTGGCCATCTTCGAGGGCCGGGATGCCGCTGGCAAAGGCGGTACCATCAAGCGTATCACCGCCTTCCTCAATCCCCGCAACACCAGGGTGGTGGCCCTGACCGCGCCCAGCGACAAGGAGGTGACCCAGTGGTACTTCCAGCGCTACGTGCCCCACCTGCCGGCGGCCGGCGAACTGGTGCTCTTCGACCGCTCCTGGTACAACCGGGCCATGGTCGAGCCGGTCATGGGCTTCTGCACCGACGAGCAGCACAAACGGTTTTTAAAGGACGTACCGCTGTTTGAAGAGATGCTGGTCAAGGATGGCATCAAGCTGTTCAAGTTCTATTTTTCGGTGTCCAAGGCAGAACAGTCCAAACGCTTCGAGTCACGCAAAACCGACATCCTCAAGCAGTACAAGCTCTCGCCGGTGGACAACCTGGCCCAGACCTACTGGGACCAGTATACGGTCAAGAAGTTTCAGATGCTCAACGAGTCGAACCGCAGCCTGACCCCCTGGACCATCATCCGCTCCGACGACAAGAAACAGGCCCGGCTCAACTGCATCAAGCACATCCTCTCCAACCTGAGCTACGAGATGAAACTGCCCGACGAGGAACTGAGGACCAACCCCGGCGTGGTCATCTCCGGCATTGAGGAAATCAAGCACATGGAAGAAAACATGTTTGATCCCAAGCAGCTGCGAGGATAGGAACAACCGGACGACAAGGCATACAAAACAAAACGCGCCGGGAGGAAATGCAATCCTCCCGGCGCGTTGTTGTTAGCGGTGCTGCCCGCGGTGGCGGGAATCTCTCTCGCTCTCAGGCCGTCTGGCCGCAGCATTTCTTGTATTTCTTGCCCGAGCCGCAGGGACAGGGGGCGTTGCGGCCGATTTTGTCTTCCTGGCGCTGAAGGGGTTGGGCTTGCTGATCCGCCTCACCCGCAGCCATGGCAGCCCCACCTAGGCGGGCCTGTTCCAGTTCGCGCTCGCGCGCTTGTCGCCGCTCCTCCTCCATCCGCGCCAGTTCGTCCTCCTGCATCAGCTGAATGCGCATAAGGTTGCCCACTGTGTGCTGCTTGACCGCCCCCACCATGCGCATGAACAGATTGTAGCCCTCGCGCTTGTACTCGTTGAGCGGATTCTTCTGACCGTAGCCGCGCAGGCCGATGCCCTCCTTGAGATGGTCCATCTCGAGCAGGTGGTCCTTCCACTGGGAATCGATGACCTGGAGGAGGATCATCCGCTCGAATTCGCGCATGAACGGGCCGAGCTGCTGTCCCTTGGCGTCGTAGACCGCGTTGAGGCCCTTGACCAGTGCGTCCCTCAGCTCGCCGGGGGTGACGGTGTCCCAGGGGATGTTCAGCGTCTCGATGTCGAGCCCGAACTGGGCCAGGACGGCTTGGCGCAGGCCCTCGCGGTTCCATTCCTCCGGGGCCGCGTCCTTATTGGCGTGGGTGTCGAGCATCCAGTCGACCAGATTCCCGATGAGGCCGAGAAAATACTCGTGCTGGTCTTCTCCCTTGAGGATCTTGCGGCGCTGGCCGTAGATCGTCTCCCTCTGCTTGTTCATGACGTCGTCGTACTCGAGCAGGTGCTTGCGGACGGTGAAGTTCTGTCCCTCGACCTGCTTCTGGGCCCGTTCGATGGCCCGGGTGATCATGGAGTGCTCGATGGGGACGCCGTCGCCCATGCCGATCCGGGCCATGAGTCCGGAGATGCGCTCGCTGCCGAAGATGCGCATGAGGTCGTCCTCGAGCGAGAGATAGAATCGCGACGAGCCGGGATCGCCCTGGCGGCCGGCCCGGCCGCGGAGCTGGTTGTCAATGCGCCGGGCCTCGTGGCGCTCGGTGCCGAGGACGTGGAGGCCCTCGAGGGCGATGACGGCCTCGTGTTCTTTCTGTGTGACTTCGGAGACCTCCCGGAACGCCTTCTCGTACTGATCCGGCGTCACCTGGGCTTGGTCGCCGCCGCCCTTCTTGAGCTGCTCGCGGGCCAGGTACTCGGGATTGCCGCCGAGGAGGATGTCGACGCCGCGGCCGGCCATGTTCGTGGCGATGGTCACGGCCCCGATGCGCCCCGCCTGGGCGATGATCTGGGCTTCCTGCTCGTGGTACTTGGCGTTCAGGACGACGTGCTTGACGCTCTTGCGGCGGAGGAGCGTGCTCAGGTGCTCGGATTTCTCGATGGAGATCGTGCCGACGAGGACGGGCCGGCCTTTCCGGCTGAGCTCGACGATCTCCTCGACGACCGCGTTCCATTTCTCCTCGCCCGTCCGGTAGATCACGTCGGGGTTCTCCAGGCGGATGAGGGTCTTGTTCGTGGGGATCTCGACGACGCTGAGGCCGTAGATGTGGCCGAACTCAGTGGCCTCGGTGGCCGCCGTGCCCGTCATGCCGGCCAGCTTGCCGTACATGCGGAAGTAGTTCTGGAAGGTGACCGAGGCCAGGGTCTGGTACTCCTCCTCGACCTTGACCCGCTCCTTGGCCTCGAGGGCCTGGTGGAGGCCGTCGCTGTAGCGCCGGCCGGGCATGAGCCGCCCGGTGAACTCGTCGACGATGACGATCTTCCCGTCCTGGATCATGTAGTCGACGTCGAGCTTGAAGAGGTGGTGGGCCTTGAGCGACGTGTTGATGGCGTGGACCAGGTCCATGTTGGCCATGTCGTAGAGGTTCGCGACGCCCAGGACACGCTCGGCCTCGGCGACGCCGGCGTCCTGGATGGAGACGGTCCGGCTCTTCTCGTCGATGGTGAAATGCTTGTCCTTGTTGAAGCGGCGGATGAGGCTGTCGACCCGGGTGAACAGCTGGGTCGATTCGTTGGTCGGCCCGGAGATGATGAGAGGCGTCCGGGCCTCGTCGATGAGGATGCTGTCGACCTCGTCGACGATGGCGTAGTGGAACTCCCGCTGGGCCAGGTCGGCCAGGCGGAACTTCATGTTGTCGCGGAGGTAGTCGAAACCGAACTCGTTGTTGGTGCCGTAGGTGATGTCCGCCCGGTAGGCGGCGTAGCGCTCGGCGTCGCCGAGGTCGTGCTGGATCGTGCCGACCGTGAGGCCGAGGAAGCGGTAGATGGCGCCCATCCACTCTGTGTCGCGCTTGGCCAGGTAGTCGTTGACCGTGACGATGTGGACGCCCTTGCCGGAGAGGGCATTGAGGTAGGCCGGCAGGGTGGCGACGAGCGTTTTTCCCTCGCCCGTCTTCATCTCGGCGATCATGCCCTGGTGGAGGACGGCGCCGCCGACGAGCTGGACGTCGAAGTGGCGCATCCGCGTCGTTCGCCGGGAGGCTTCCCGGACGACGGCAAAAGCCTCGGGGAGGATGTCGTCCAGGCTGGCGCCCTGGGCCAGCTTTTCCTTGAATACGGCGGTCTTTGCCCGAAGCTGGTCGTCGGTCAGGGGTTGGATGCGCGGTTCGAAGCCGTTGATGACGCCGACGAGCGGCGTGATCCTCTTGAGGGTGCGGTCGTTATCGGAGCCGAAGAGCTTTCGCGAAATCCACTTATACATTTATCATTATTTATCAGAAAGGGGTTTTGAAGTCAATGTTGACAAGGGCCCTCTTCCGGCCCTAAACTCGCTGCGGAAGGGATTCCCGAGCAGGGGAGGGAAAAGTCATGAAAAAAGCCGTGCTGGTGTTCTGTGCCGTCGTCTACCTGGGCGCCTGGAGCGCGCTCCCGGCCCAGCTGACCGAGGCCGATCAGGCCGACTACGACAAATGGGAGGATTTCCTCAAGACGGCCACGGTCGTCGCCCAAGAGCGTCTGACCGGCGAGAGGGCGGTGACGCAGCCGTATATCCTGACCCTGGAGAAGGACGGCGTCCGGCGCCAGGCGCTCTGGAAGGATGTCCTGGGGGAGCGGGTCGGCGGCTTCAAGGAGACCTGGAAAGGGGAGATCGCCGCCTACCGCTTGAGCCGCCATCTGGGCCTGCACATGGTGCCGGCGACGGTCGAACGCGAATTCGAGGGCAGCCGGGGATCGGCCCAGATCTGGGTGGCCTCCTGGAACACGATGGAGGAGGTGCGTAAGAAGAAGCTCAATCCGCCGGGCGTCAAGGTCAACGCCTTCTTCCGGCGGCTTTTCCTCCAACGGGCCTTCGACAATCTGATTTCCAACGAGGACCGCCACCAGAGGAACTACCTCATCTTGGAGGACTGGCGGATGATCCTCATCGACCACTCCCGGAGCTTCCGGACGACGAAGAAGTTCACGACCAAGCTGATCTACGACGAGAAGTACAAGGAAGGCCCGAACTTCATCATGGCCGAGTTGCCCCGGTCCTACGTCGAGGCCATGAAAGCCCTTACCCCCGAGATCGTCCGGACGGTCGTCGGCGAGTATCTCACCGACGAGGAGATCGCGGCGACCATGGCCCGGCGGGACCTGATCATCGCCTGGCTCGACAAGCGCATCGCCGAGCTCGGGGAGGCGAAGGTCATCTACTGACCTCCGCCCTCCCCGAGCGGCTTTACATTCGCCGTCCGATATCCTATAATTTCAATAGGAATTATTTACCGGATAACGGAGAATTTGTCTTGCTTCATATAGATAATCGGCTAAACTGATCTACCGGTAAAACCATGAACCTCCTCGACGCCTCTCACGGAACGCGCCTGCGGATCGTCGACCTCTCGGGAGGTGAAAGCATCCGACGCCGCCTGATGGCCCTGGGCTTCCACAAGGGCGACGTCGTCGAGCTCGACGGCCAGGCCATCCTGCACGGGCCGCTGCTCGTCCGCAACTGCACCTCGGACACCACCGTCGCCCTGGGCCGGGGCGTGGCCCAGAAGATCCTGGTCGAGGCGGTCCATGGACCGGCCTGAGGTTCCGGCCGTCATCTTCATCGGCCAGCCCAACAGCGGTAAAAGCACCCTCTTCAATTCCATCGCCGGCAACAAAGCCGAGACCTCGAACTTCCCCGGCACGTCCATCAAACACACCCATAGCCGGGTCGCCATCGAAGGGCGCCTCCTCGACGTCGTCGACTTGCCCGGGACCTACTCGCTCTGCTCGTCCGATCCGGCCGAGCGAGTCGTGCTGACCCACCTGTTCGCGGAGAAGCCCGACCTCGTCGTCAACGTCGTCGACGCCTCGACCTTGAGCCGCGGCCTCGAGCTGACGCTCGAGCTGATCGAGCTCGGCTATCCGACCGTCGTCGCCCTCAACATGGTCGACGTGGCGGAGCGCAAGGGCATCGAGCTCGACGCCGCCAAGGCCGAGCGCCTCCTCGGCGTCCCCGTCGTCCCGACCATCGCCGCCCACGGGCGCGGCGTCCGCGAGCTTCTGGACAGGGCCTTCGAAGTCATCGACCATGGCCAGTCCCTCAAGCCGATCCGGTTCTCGGACGACGTGGAGACCGAGGTCGCCGCCGTCGAGCGCCGCCTGCCGCCGGGTTTCCCCGTTGTCTCCAATCCGAGGTTCACGGCCGTCAAGCTCATCGAGACGGCCGGGCACGCCTGCGGCGATTTCCTCGGCCAAGTGGAACCCGGGCTGAGGGAGGTCGTCGACCGCGCCCTGAAGGCCATCGAGAAGGACCGCGGCGCGCCGGCCTACGAGGTCATCTCGGCGGAGCGGCACCATCTGGCCATGAAGCTGGCCGAAGAGACCAGCCGTGTCCTCCACGGCAAGCGGATGACCTGGGACACGAGGATCGACGCGGTCCTCATGCACCCCTTTCTCGGGTACGTCATCCTGGCGGCGGTCTTCATGGCGTTCTTCGTCATCATCTTCGAGGTCGGCAGCCCCCTCGAGACGCTCCTCCTCGGGCCGTTCAACCGGCTGAGAGACGTGCTGGCGGCGGGCCTTGGCGACGGGCTTCTCTTCCATCTCGCCGAAGGTCTTGTCCAGGGCGTGGGCGGGGGCGTGGCCATCGTCCTGCCGTATTTCCTGCCTCTCCTCCTCCTGATGTCGGCCCTCGAGGACACGGGCTATCTGGCCCGGGCCGGGTTCCTCCTCGACGCCTTCATGCACCGGATCGGGCTCCACGGCAAGTCGGTCTCGCCGTTCATTCTGGGCTTCGGCTGCAACGTCCCGGCCATCGTCTCGACACGTATCCTCGAGTCGCAGAGGGACCGGATCCTGACCTCGCTCCTCATCCCCTTCATCCCGTGCTCGGCCCGAACGACGATCGTCCTGGCCCTCATCGCCTTCTACCTGGGACCGTTCTGGGCCATGGGCTTCTATGCGGTCAACATCCTCATCGTCGCCCTCGTCGGCTGGGCCGTCAGCCGGTTCATGAAGGAGCCTTCGCCGGGGCTCATCCTGGAGATCCCCTCGCTCAAGGCGCCGAGGATCGGGTCCATCCTGCGCAAGACCTGGCTCCAGATCAGCTCCTTCGTCAAATTCGCCTGGCCCATCCTCATCGTCGGCAGCCTCCTCCTCAGCTTGCTGAGCTATTTCCGGGCCGACGGGGTGATCAACGATGTCCTGGCCCCGCTCGTCGTCAAGGGACTCGGCCTGCCCCGCGAGCTGGGCGTGACGCTCGTCTTCGGCTTTCTGCGCAAGGAGCTTTCGCTGATCATGATGCTCCAGGCGCTCGGCGTCGACTACCAGAACCTCATGACGGTCATCAGCCGGGAGCAGATCGTCGTCTTCACCGTCTTCATCAGTTTCTTCATTCCCTGCCTCTCCACGTTCGTCATCATGTGGAAGGAGATCGGGAAGAAGTGGGCCTTCCTGTCGGTGGGGCTGAGCGTCGCCGTCGCTCTCGCCCTGAGCTGGGCCGTACGCCTCGTTCTTTAACACTCCGGCCGTCCCTAACCCCCTGCGAGTTTATCCGCCGGCTGTGTTATAATCGGCCCATGAAAAGAAGCATCATTTGGCTATTGGCCCTCGGGCTCGTCCTCCCGGGTCTTCTGGCCCAGGACCGGTCCGTCCAGACGATCGATCCCGTGAGGATCTACGACGGGACCGTCGAGCACCAGAAGACCGCTCTGGCCGCCAAGGTCTTCGAGTTCCGCTATCCCGCCAAGGACCTGGCGAACGCCATCGGCCGGTACTTCCAGGACCGGGGAGGGAAGCTGAGCAAGGTCAAGGGGCTCACGGTCGTCTCCGGGATCCGCCTTCACGACTCCGACGACGAGGCCTACGACATCTATTACCAGATCAAGGGCAAGGGTTCGGGGAAGAACGCGCTCTCGACCCTGGCGGTGATCCTGGCGGAGCCGGGAGAGGACATCCTGGCGCGGGGACAGGCCACGGAGGGGGAAGCCGTCGCCGGTGCCGCGTTCCCGGCCGTGTACGAGAGCCGCGGGGCGGAAGGCTTCTTCCGGGACCTGGGGGTCTATGTCGGGGATTACGATTACAGCCAGCTGACCGCGTCGCACGAGAAGGCGCTCCGGAAGGCCGAGAGCCGCTACGAGAGCCTGGTCAACAAGGGCCGGAGCCTGGAGAGAAAGCGGCAGTCGATCGAGCGGCAGATCACCGACAACATCGAGCAACAGAGGGAACAGGCGCGCGAGGTCGACCGGCTCGCGCTGCTTCTCGACCAGATCAGGGCCAAGCGCAGGGGCTGAGCTTCCCGGCCGGCTCGGAACCGGGCCGCGTCCCTCAGGGGCCTTCTTCTTGGGAGTCCGGTCCGAGGCGCTCGATGACCCGTGCCGCGGCCGCGGCGCCGATGAGCGAATCGAGCTCGGCCCGCGGGGCTTTCCGGATCGCTTCCAGGCCGTCATAGCGGGCAAGAAGCGCCGTCCTCTTCTTCGGGCCGAGGCCCGGGATCCCATCGAGCAGCGACGCGAAGCTTCGCTTTTCGCGGCGGCCGCGATGGAAGGCGACGGCGAAGCGGTGGGTCTCGTCGCGGACGGCCTGGACGAGCTTGAGGGCGGGGGAGGTCCGTTCGAGGAACAGGCCTTCGCGATGCGCGGGCGCGTACAGGATCTCCTCTTTCTTGGCGATGGAAACGAGCGGGACGCCGGAGAGGCCGAGCGCGGCCAGCGCCTTCTCCGCCGCGCCGAGCTGCGGTTTGCCGCCGTCGACCATGACCAGGTCGGGGAGCGTCACGCCGTCCTCGAGCATCTTGCGGTATCTCCGGGTGACGACTTCGGCGAGACTGGCCACGTCGTTCGAGCCGGCGACGGTGCGGACGAGGAACTTGCGGTAGGCCTCCTTGTCCGGACGTCCGTCCCGGAAGACGACGAGTGAGCCGACCGATTCCTGGCCCCCCGTGTTGGAGATGTCGAAACCCTCGATATGAAGCGGCGGGGCCGGCAATCCCAAAACCAGCCGAAGCGCTTCCAGCGGCCCGGCGTCCTCCGCCTGCCGGCGGAGATGGGCCTCGGCGTTCCGGCCGGCCATCTCGACGAGCTTGAGGTTCTTGCCGCCGCGGGGGACGAGGACGCGCACCTTGGCCCAGCCGAGGAGTGCCTGGAGGCCGGTCGTTTGGGCCGGCGCGAAGGGCAGGAGGAGCCGGGGCGGCGACTCGCGGTCTTTGTAGAACCCCGCCAGGAATGCGCCCAGGACCCCGGGATCGGGCATCGCGGCCGGGACGTCCATGAGTCGCGCCTCGGAGTTGCGGATCTTGCCCTGGCGCATGAAGAAGACGTACGCGGCGGCGCGGCCGCCCGTGCGGACGATGCCGACGGCGTCCTGGTCCTCGAGGGCGGTGGAGATCGTCCGGGGCCTGTCCCGGTAGTCCTCGATCGTGCGCAGGAGGTCGCGCCAGCGAGCCGCGTCCTCGAACTTCTCTTCGGCCGCCGCCCTCTCCATTTTCCCCTTGATCGTGCGGGCCAGCTCGGGCATCCGGCCTTCGAGGAAAAGGCAGGCGGCCTCGACGCTCTCGCGGTACTCAGCCTCGGTCGGGTACCCGACGCAGGGGGCCGAGCAGAGCTCGAGCTCGTATTCGAGGCAGGGGCGTTTCCGGTTGCGAAAGACGGCTTCCTCGCAGCCCCGGACGAGGAAGTGCTTGTTGACCAGGTGGATGGACGAGCGGGCCCGGCCGGGCGGGCTGAACGGCCCGAAATAGCGCGAGCCGTCCGGTTCGACCTTGCGGCTGAAGTAGACCCCGGGCCAAGTTTCGCCGGTCGTCACCTTGAGGTAGGGGAAGCTCTTGTCGTCCTTGAGCTTCAAATTGAACCGGGGCTGGTGCTGCTGGACGTAGTTGTTCTCGAGGAAGACCGCTTCCTTCTCGGAGCCGGTCAGAATGTAGTCGATGTCGTCCGTCTCACGGAGTATGCTGCGCACCTTGATGTCGGGATTGGCCAGAAAGTAGGAGCGGACCCGATCGCGGAGAGAGCGGGCCTTGCCGATGTAGACGACCTCGCCCGAGGCGCTCTTGAAGAAGTAGATGCCGGGCTTGGCCGGGAGGGCGGCCGCGCGCGCTTTGAGCTCGTCGAAACCGGCCATGGCACTGATATTCTCCCCTTTGCCGACCCGAATTTCAATGATCCGAACAATGTCCCCGTCGGACGGGCCGGGCAGCGCCTATTGTCTATCCCTGGCATCGATGAACGCCGCCACGTCGGTCTTGAATTTCTTCAACGACGGCCCGTGGAGGTACATCATGTGTCCCGCATCGTAATACTCGATCTCGATGTGAGAGCGGAGATCCTGACGGAGATCCAGGTGAGACACCATGAACTCGGTGGCCAGTAGCGGGGTCCCGAGGTCGAAGATGCCCTGCAGAACCAGGACGCGCAGGCCGGGATTGATCCCCATCGCATGGGCCAGATCCACGCCGGTGTTGACCATTGGCTGAGGGAGATCGGAGCCCTCGACCTTGTGTCTGAAGTCCCAGAACTTCCAATCCGCAGTTTGTGGATAATAGGTTCTTCCTAGGCCGAAGTTAAGGTCCCGACGGAGATAATCCAGGAACGCCGCGATGAAGGCCGGAGAGATCGCCATATCCATCGGGTCGTAGAGGGCCTTCTCTCCCAGAGGGTTGAAGGTCACACCCAGGAACCGCGCATCGAGCTGGCCCACCGTTTCCCGGCGTCCCCGCAGGAGTTCCTGGCTGAATTGCGGCATGGTCACCCTCAGGTTGGCCCTATCCAGGTAGTCGGAAGAAAGACCCGTCAGTCGATGCAGCTTCTCGATGACCGCCGCACGGTCGGCCTCAGGGAGTTCGTTGCCGAGCGCCAGGGCGTGGGCGTATTCGCCGAGGGCGAACGTGCGCGCCTCGTTCAGGAGTGGCTCGAGCTCGGACGGAGCGCCGGGAAGGACCTTGTGATACCAAGCGACGGCGGTGAAGGTCGGGAGCAAGAACGGCCAGGACCTTTGGCCGCCAGGGTAAGCATCGGAGACCGCGAGCTCGAGATCGGTGGCCATGGAAACGAGGATCACTCCGTTGAAGGACATATATTCCATGGTCTGCAGGTAGTCGACAACGCCGGCCGACCGGACTGTGCCGTAGCTCTCGCCTAACAGGTACTTCGGCGAGTTCCACCGCCCGTTCTCGGTGACGTATTCCTTGATGAACCTCGAGACCGATTCGATATCGGCATCCACGCTGAAGAAATCCTTTTCCTTCGAATCCCCGACGGCGCGGCTGAAACCGGTGCCCACGGGATCGATCATGACGAGATCCGTCCTGTCGAGGATGCTGGACTCGTTGTCGACGACCTTGTAGGGCGGCGGCGGAGTGATGGCGGCTTCGGCCGTGACGATCCGCTTGGGACCTAGGACGCCCATATGCAGCCATATGGATGCGGAACCCGGGCCGCCGTTGTAGGCGAAGGTGATCGGCCTGCGACTCGGGTCCGGGACGTCCGTCTTGGCATAAGCGGTATAACCCATGCTGGCGTAGGGCTGGTCCTTGGCGTTGCGGACGATGAGCGTTCCCGCCGTCGCCGCGTAATTGACCATCGAGTTGCCGATGACGATCTTGTGCAGGGTCACGGATTTCTCGGCCTTCGGGGCGCCGGGCGACTCTGATTTGGCCGCGTCAACGGCTTGGCCGGCGGGGTTCGGGGCAGATATCGCCGTCGGGCCCAGGCTTGAGAACACGAGAATGAGCGCGAGGATGCTGAGCTTTTTCATTTTCCCCTCTTTTTGACCGGATCCGGCCTTTGATTACCCTTGACTCTAGCCAGAGGGACGAGCCTTGTCAAGCCGGACGGGCGGCTCCCGGGCGGATATGGAGAGATCCCACGATTTACAACCCCATCTCGAGCTCGCGCTTTTTGAGCTTGATCAGCTCGTCGCGGTAGGCGGCGGCCTTCTCGAACTCGAGCGCGGCCGAGGCCTCCTTCATGAGCTTGGCCAGCTCGTCCATGCGCTTCTTGCGCCTGTGGGGCGAGAGGTAGATGTCCTTGTCCTCGGAGATGCGAGTGTAGTCGAGGTAGTCGCGCTCGGAAACGGAGGTCATGACCTCGTCGATGCCCTTGACGATCGACTGCGGGGTGATGCCGTTCGCGGCGTTGTAGTCCTGCTGGATGCGGCGGCGGCGGGCCGTCTCGTCCATGGCCGTCTTCATGGAGTCGGTCACGTTATCGGCGTAGAGGATGGCCCGGCCGGCGACGTTGCGGGCGGCCCGGCCGAAGGTCTGGATGAGGGCGGTCGCGGAACGGAGGAAGCCCTCCTTGTCGGCGTCGAGGATGGCCACGAGCGAGACCTCGGGCAGGTCGAGGCCCTCGCGGAGGAGGTTGATGCCGATGAGAGCGTCGAACTCGCCCTTGCGCAGGTCGCGGAGGACGTTGACCCGGTCGAGCGTCTCGACCTCGGAGTGGAGGTAGCGGACGCGCAGGCCGAGCTCGTGGTAGTGGCGGGCCAGGTCCTCGGCCATCTTCTTGGTGAGGGTGGAGACGAGGACGCGCTCGTTGCGGGCGGCCCGGGCCCGGATCTCGGCCATGAGATCGTCGACCTGGCCGCGGATGGGCCGGATCTCGAGCTCCGGGTCGGTCAGGCCGGTCGGGCGGATGACCTGCTCGACGATCCGGCCCGGCGACTTCCCGATCTCGTAGGCGCCGGGCGTGGCCGAGACGTAGAGGGTCTGGCCGACGCGCGCCTCGAACTCGTCGAAATTGAGGGGTCGGTTGTCGAGGGCCGAGGGCAGGCGGAAGCCGTGCTCGACCAGGGTCGTCTTTCGGGAGCGGTCGCCGGCGTACATGCCGCCGATCTGGGGGACGGTGACGTGGGACTCGTCGATGATGGTCAGGAAGTCCCCGGGGAAGTAATCGAGCAGGGTGTAAGGCGGGTCCCCGGCCGCGCGGCCGGTCAGGTGGCGGGAGTAGTTCTCGATGCCGGGGCAGTAGCCGAACTCGCGCAGCATCTCCAGGTCGTAGAGGGTCCGCTCCTCGATGCGCTCGGCTTCGACGGCCATGCCGCGGCGCCGGAAGTGGGCGACCTGTTCGGCGAGCTCGGCCTCGATCCCGGCGACGGCGGCGCGGACGGTCTCCGCGGGGGTGGAGAAGAACGTGCGCGGATGGACCATGACCGTTTCGAGCGCCTCGCGGACGCGGCCGAGGAGCGGGTCGACCGCCGAGATGGCCTTGATCCGGCCTTCCTCGAGCTCGATGCGGTAGGCGGAATCCTCGTAGCTCGGGAAGACCTCGACGATGTCGCCGCGGACACGGAAGGTGCCGCGCTTGAAATCCCCCTCTTCGCGCTCGTACTGGACGGACACGAGCTTGTCCAGGAGGGCCTTGCGGCCGAAGGCGTCGCCGACCGTGAGCGGGAAGCTCATCGTGTAATAGGTCTCGGGCGCGCCGATGCCGTAGATGCAGGAGACCGAGGCGACGATGACGACGTCGCGGCGGGAGAAGAGCGAATTCGTCGCGCAGAGCCGGAGGCGGTCGATCTCGTCGTTGATCGTCGCCTCCTTGGCGATGTAGGTGTTCGAGGCGGGGATGAAGGCCTCCGGCTGGTAGTAGTCGTAGTAGCTGACGAAGTACTCGACCGCGTTCCTGGGGAAGAAGCGGCGGAACTCCTGGTAGAGCTGAGCGGCCAGGGTCTTGTTGTGGGAGACGACTAGGACGGGGCGGTCCGCCTTCGCGATGATGTTGGCCATCGTGAAGGTCTTGCCCGAGCCGGTGACGCCCTTGAGGACCTGGTGGCGGGCCCCGGCGGCGAGGCCCCCGGTCAGGCGGTCGATGGCCTGGACCTGGTCCCCTTGGGGGGCGAACTCGGAGCGGAGCCCGAACGCTTTGGCCATCACTCCTTCATGCGAATGCCGCCGGAGAACCGGGCGCCGTTGGCGATGGTGATCTTGGGGGTGACGATGTTCCCGGTCATCTCGGCCGTCTCCGAGATCACGGCCTTCTCGCCGGCCCGGACGGTGCCCTTGAGCTCGCCGTGGAGGACGAGGGAGCGGACCCGGACCTCGGCCTCGACCTTGGCGCCCTTGGCCACGGTCAGCGTGCCCGAAGGCAGGGTGATCTTGCCCTGGATGCGGCCCTCGACGACCACGTCCTCGTGGGCCTCCAGGTCCCCGGTGAGGACGATCGTCGAGCCCAGGCGGGTGCTCCCCGGGGACGGGGCCCTGTCGTTGTTCCGGTTGGCGAATTCATCGGACATCGGCGTTCCTCCCTTTCCGGGCGTTCTCACCCGGATTATAGGGGCGGACCTTTGATATGTCCAGCGTTTGTGTTAGAATCCAGGGGCCCTGCGAGCGGGCATAGCTCAATGGTAGAGTACCGGCTTCCCAAGCCGGGAGTTGTGGGTTCGAGTCCCATTGCCCGCTCCATTTTTTTTCGCCCATGAAAACCTGGCATCTCATAGTCGAGAGCACGCCTCTTCCCGGCGCCCGCAACATGGCCGTGGACGAGCACCTCTACCGCCTCGCCGAACAGGTGCCGCGGACCTTCCTGCGCTTCTACCAGTGGGAGCGCCCGACCGCATCCCTCGGATACTCGCAGGAGGCCGACAGGGTCGTCGACAGGGCTTTCTGCGCCGCCAACGGCATCGACATCGTCCGGCGCATGACCGGGGGCAAGCTCGTTCTCCACCACCGCGAGATCACCTACAGCGTGGCCTCGTCCGACGCCGGCGTTTTCACCGAGACCCTCCGCGAGTCGTACCGGCTCATCTCCCGGGCCCTCCTCAGGGGCCTGGACCTGCTGGGCATCTCCGCGCGGCTCGCCGAATCCTCCCCGCTGGCCTACGTCAAGGGGACCATGCCCTGTTTCGCCTTCGCGGCCCGCGACGAGATCGAGGCCGGAGGCAGGAAGATCGTCGGCAGCGCCCAGAAGAGGACGGGGAACGCCTTCCTCCAGCACGGCTCCATCCCGCTCGAGAAGGACGAGGCCCTCCTCGCCGCCGTGGCGCGGCCCGGCGAACCGTCGGAGAACCCCGGCATGACCTCGATCTCCGAGGCCCTCGGGCGGGCCGTCGATTTCGACGCCGCCGTCGGCCCCCTCGTCCAGGGCTTCGCCGAGCATTTCGGGGTCGGCTTCGAGCGCTACGCCCTGACCCCGGCCGATGCGGAAGCCGTCCGGGCCCTCCAGGCCTCCCGCTACGGGGCCGACGAATGGACCTTCCGGAAGCGTCCCGGTTCCCGTTGACATTCTCCCCGGACCGGGGCTACACTCGGCTCGAAGTGAGGTCGACGCCATGAACGAAGTGGAAGAACTCTCCAAGCTCGATCCGGCCGGGCTGCCCCCGCTCAAGCCGATCCTTCTCGACGACCTATACCAGGGCGTCCTCAAGAACCTGCACCTCGAGCTCGGCAGCGGGCCCGTGCTCTACCTACTCTCGCCGAGCTATTCCGTCCTCAACCCGACCCCGGACGAGGGCATCACCGAGTTCATCACCCGCAACGAGACGCTCCTCGACTACCTCAAGGAAGCCATCGTCCAGAACCTGGCCGAATACTCCGTGCTCGTCGACATCAGCAGCTACTTCATCGAGCAGAACAACGGCCTCGTCCTGGCCCGGCTCCGCGAACGCGACTCCGAGGGACGGCGCTTCGAGATCCAGTTCTACACCCACTCGCCCCAGGAGCTCCTGTCCCGCTACGAGGACAAGATCTACATCGGCCGGGACTTCGTCGACCTGTTCACCCCCGTCCGCAAGTACTTCGGCCTCAAGGACGTCGTCGTCTCGCTCAAGGCCCAGTTCGAGCGGCTGTCCGAGCGGGCCGGGTCCAAGCTGAGGAAGGCCCAGGACTTCGGCTCCTACTTCCAGGAGATCGGCGATTCGGTGGGCGAGCTCCACAACGAGGGCCTGCTCGTCCTGCAGAGCTTGCCGCCGCACCTCGATTTCGCCAAGCTCTCCGGCAAGGACCTCATCGAAATCAACGCCCAGTACCGGACGATCAACCACTACGTCATCGAGCTCCACGACACGGTGGCCGAGTTCGAGAACCTGCTCCGCTTCAAGGAGCGCTCGGACTTCGTGCGCTACGTCACCAAGTACAAGAAGGACGTGACCAACCTGATCTCGTTCTTCAACATCAAGGTCAACGGGGTCATCGGTCCGCGCATCCACGCCTGCCGGGCGAAACACAGCTAATCGCTGCCGGCCTTTTTGAAGAGACGTCCTCTGCTCTGCTTTTTGCTCGGGAATCTCCTCTGGCTCCCCGGCCCCCCTGGAACCAGTTCGGTCGGTTCCCCCCACCTGCGGTGGGCCCCCCCTCCGCCACGGGGATCTGCGAGGAGATATCCCTCGCCGCTTCGCATCGGACGTCGAACGGAAACAGCGGGCATAAATACCAGGGGAGGGACCAGGTCTTCGCAAACCTGCCTGTCAGCCTCGATCTGAGAAGACCTGGTCCCTTCCGGAAGTCGATCCGGCACAATAAAAAAGGCCGGCCCTGGCGGGGCCGGCCTGGCGTATCGCGCGGAAAAAATCTAAAACTTGCGGGAGCCTTCCTTGATGCGGATGTCGTCGTACGTCGTGGAGAGCGTGATCAGGGGGGCCCCGGCGTTCGCCGTGAAGGCCTTGACCAGGGCCTCGCCGTTCGTCGTATCGACGTCCGGCTTCTCCGCAAGGCCCCAGGATACGGCGCCGCCCCTGGAGCGGGCTTCGAGCCGGGCGACATCGCCCGACGGCCAGAAGAGGTCGATCGTGCCGTATTCGTTGGCGACGTCCATGCCGTGTTTGAGATCGAGCGGCCGGAGCGTCACGCCGCCGTTGCGGCAGACGACCTTGAGCGCGGCCGAGAAATCCGACAGGAGGACGGGCTCGTAGGACGTCGTGACCGAGATCTCGGAGCCGGCCACGCCCGCGGCTTCGACGGCCGCATTGTGGGCATCGACCACGAAGTTCCCCTGGATATCCCGGGCCACGACCTTTTCATAGCTCGTCCGGACCTCGAGGTCGCCCCGGACCTTCTCCGCATAGACGGCCATGTTGTTCCCGATGACGACGGCCGGGCCGACGTCGGTCAGGGAAACCTTCTCGTAGGACGTCTCGACGGCGACCGCGCCGGCGACCCGCTTGGCGTCGATATCGACGTTCGAGCCGCGCAGATCGGCCTTGCCCCCCGCGTCCTCGACCCGGATGCGGGCGTAGCTCGTCTCGATCCGCAGGTCGCCCGTGACCGAGACGGCCCGGACGTCGGCGTGGCTGTTGATGAGGCGGCACTCGCCCTTGACGCTCTGGACCTCGAGGTCGTCGTAGCTCGTCTCGAGCGTGCACGGCCCGTCGACGTTCGTGGCGTAGAGCTCACCGTGGCGGTTGGCGACCGTCGCTTCTCTGACCCCGTCGACGCGGACGACGCCGTAGCCGTTGGTGATGTGGACGGTCATGGCCCGGGGAACGGTCAGGACGAAGCCCGTCTCGAAGTTCTTCCGGCGGAACTCGTCCCGGTTGGTCTTCAGCGTCAGCTTGTCCGCCGCCGCCGCCAGCTCGTACTTGATCCGGCCGGCGATGTCTTTCGCTTCTTCCTCGTTCCTACGCCAGACGACCTTCTTGAATGTCAGCCGGACGTCGGTTTGGTCCGTGCCGCGGACCTCGACCCAGCCGTTGCCGTTGGCGATCTCGATCGCCGGCGGCAGGGGAGCCTCGATCGTCCGGGTCTCCTCCACGGCGTACTCGCGGCCGACGAAGCCGAAGTCGTCCCCCCAGTGCCAGTCCATGTCATCGAGGTCCCATTTCCCCGTTTTGAACTGGAAGAGGACGAGCCCCGCCAGGATCAGAACGGCGACGAGGAAGACCTCTTTAAATTTCATGGGTCTTGTCCGGGCCGGGCTTCTCGGAGAGCTCGTTGCGCTCCTTGAGCCCGAGCCAGAGCTTGTTGGCGCCCCAGACGATCAGGATGACGGGCCAGAAGCGCCAGACCTGGTCGAAGACGTCGATGTCGAACTGCTCGAGCAGGAAGATCCCCCCGACGACGATCAGGATGATGCCCCAGAGCAGAGAGCCGCTTTTCTTTTGATTCGCCATGTGAAGCCTCCGTTACTTGCCGTTCTTGGACTTGGCCACCGCGTCGACCACGAGCTTGAGCCCGAGGACGATGACCGCGACCGGCCAGAAGTCGAACAGCGTGTCGTAGTTGATGATCTCGAAATTGGACAGGATGAGCAGGCCGCCCAGGGCGATGAGGACGATGCCCCAGAAGATGGAGCCCTGGGAGGGGATCTCGGGCAGGCCCTGGCTCACGGCCGTGGACGGGGCCTGGCCGGCGGCGGCCGCGTTGATGGCCCGGGCCGACTGGATGTTGTCGAAGAACTGGTAGATGATGAACCCGGCCAGGACGAGCCCGATGAAGGGCTGCCCGCCGCCGCGGTCCTGCATGTGGACGAGCCCGGCGAAAATGATCAGGTGGAGCAGGGCTTTGGTGTACTGCCCGTTGTAGAGGGCGCCGACGCCGAACGGGAACATCCCCAGGACGCCGGCGAACCCCGGCGACTTCTGCGGCCTCTGCGGAACGACTTTGTTGTCTTCCATTCTCATACCTCCGTAAGAGATTTCATTGTTTCTTTTCGTCTCCCCCGGGCAGGCCCAGGGTGTTGAACGACTTGACCACGTTGGCCGACAGGGCCCGGATCTCGCCCTTGAGACCCCCGGCGTCGGCGTAGAGCTTCTCGACCGCGCCGATGCTGCGGTGGAACTGGACGTCGATCGCCTTCCGGATGCCGCGTCCCTCCGGATGGAAAAGGACGAACGACAGGACGATGAGCGCCGCGGTGGAGGCGGCGTAGACCGGCTGGAGGGCCGGACGGCCCATCCACTCGAAGGCCGTCCGGAAGAAGCGCTTCTTTGCGGCCTTGGCGGCCTTCTCCTCCGGGATGCCGTAGAGCCGGGCCATCAGGCCGGCCGAGGGCTCGGCTTCGGGGAATCCGGCCGTCGCCGTCATCGTCTCCCTCATCAGGCCGAGGAGCGCGGCGCAATCCGCGCACCCGGCGATATGGGCGTCGACCTCGGCCCTCTCCGCGGCGGAGAGCCCGGCCTCGAGATAGGCCGAAAGGAGTTCTTCGATCCGTTCGCAGGTCATTGGGTGCCTCCCCGGGTTTCCTTGAGGACCAGGGCCAGCTGGATCCGCGCCCGGTTGACGCGCGATTTGACCGTGCCCAGGGGCAGGCTGAGGATTTCGGCGACCTCCTCGTAGCTCTTGCCCTGCAGGTCCCTCAGGATGAGGACCATCCGCATGTCCGCCGACAGGCGATTCAGCCCTTCCCAGACGAGGGCCTTCGTTTCCCGGGCGACGAGGTCGTCCTCCGGACCGGTGTGGGCCGCCTGGGCGAGGACGCGTTCGTCGAACTCGTCCCGCTGCGTCTTCTCCCACTTGGTCCGGCGGTACTCGTCGATGAGGTGGTTTTTGGCCAGGGTCAGCAGCCAGGCCGTGAAGTTCTTGCCGAAGTCGTATTTCGGCAGGGCGCCGTGGAGCTTGAGGAAGACCTCCTGGGTCCGGTCCTCGGCTTCTTCCCGGCTGCCGCAGAACTGATAGGCCATGCTAAATATCCTCCTGGCATACACGTCCATAAGGGTTTTCCAGGCGCTCTGGCTGCCTTCCAGGCAGTCCCTGATGGTCGCTTCCAAGTCCACTCAATTCACCCTGGTTGACGGATTCGGACGGTACAAAGTTCCGTTCCGGCCCCATTTTCTTACAATTCCGCCTATAATAATAGGGTGCGAAATGTAACTTTCTCGGGGAGTACGGGGTTTTAGGATTACGAGGATGGACGAACATCAGCTGATCCGCCGCGTCCAGGACGGGGACCAGGAGGCGTTCGCCCAGATCATGGGCCTCTACAAGGACAAGATCGTGAATTATCTCTACCAGTTCTCGGGCGACTACCAGAAGGCCGTCGAGCTGGCCCAGGAGACCTTCATCCGGGTCTACTTCAAGGCCGACCGGTACAGGCCGATCGCCCCGCTCTCGGCCTGGATCTATACCATCGCCTCGAACCTGGCCAAGACCGAGTGCCGCCGGTCCCGGAAGATGTCCACCGTCTCGCTCGAGGACATCCCCAATAATTTCTCGAGCGGCACTTATTACGAGGACCCGGCCGACCCCGGGCTCGTCCGCAACCTCCGCGAGGCCCTGGACGAGCTCCATCCGCGCTACCGCGTCCCCGTCGTCCTCAAGGACATGGAGGGTTTCTCCCAGGAGGAGATCGCCCGGATCATCAAGAGGCCGGTCGGGACGGTCAAGGCCCGGATCAGCCGCGGCCGGGAGCAGCTCCGCAGGAAGCTCGAAAAGGCCCGGGACGGCGAGTCCTTCGCGGCCGAAAAAGAGGTGAGCGAACATGGAAGGGCATGAGCTTTTCGCAGGACTGAAGAGGGTCGAGGCCCCCGCGGGCTTCGAGGAGGGCGTGCTGGCCAAGCTGCCCGCCGCCCGGAAGGAACGGGCCCGGGCCCGGCGGGCGATGACTTACCGGTATGCTTTCGCCGGCTCGGCGGCGCTCCTCCTCGCCGGCTTCCTCTTCTTCAATCCTTCCGGCGTCGACAAGGGGACCGTTCTTTCCTACGCCGAAAGGGAGGCACTCTCGGCCACTCCGGAAATCGGATCGAGAGGCGGCTCCCGCCTCGTCCCCGTCTACGAGACCATGGACTACGCTTCGGAATACCGCAACGCCCGCACGCAACCCCGGACGGTTTACATACTGGAGCAGGTTTCCGAGACCGTATCTTCGGAAATCATTTATTAGGAGGTTCAGACGCCATGAACAGGATGCTCAAACCGGCCCTCGTGATCATGGCCTCTCTGGCCGTTCTGGCCCCGTCCTACGGGACCGAGGCGGCAGGGGCGAAAGGTATCGGCGGCGAGCCCGACATCGCGGGCGTCGCCAAGAAGGTCTATCCCTCCGTCGTCCGCGTCGAGGCCCTGAACGGCACCCGGCGCGTGGCGACCGGAGTCGTCGTCGAGAAGGGCGGCTACATCGTCACGACGGCGCTGATGTCCCCGCGCGAAGAAAAGATCACCGTCACGACCTCGGAAGGCAAAAAGATCGAAGCTGAGTTTTTGGGCTTCGACACCGAGACCCAGCTGGCATTGCTCAAGGCCAAGGACGCCGGCCTGCCGGCGCTCGCTATCGGGAAACCGTCCGACCTCGCGCCGGGGTCCTGGATCTGCGTCGTGGGCGTCTCCCCCGAGGCGACCGCGGCCGTGACCCAGGGCATCGTCAGCTCCGTCGCCGGCGACAAGGTCCGGCTCAACGTCTGGGTGACGCCCGGATCGAGCGGCGGTCCCGTCGTCGACGCCAACGGGCGGCTGGTCGGGCTCCTCCGCGGCATCTACATGGAGGAGCGTCCCGTCGTCTTCCAGTTCCGGGACCGGGAGCAGGCGGGTTCCGGCGTCGTGCTCAGCAACCGCGCCGAGGCCCCGTCCTCGGGCATGGCCCTGGCCGTCCCCATCGACGTCGTCATGGATGTCGTCGGCCAGATCAAGGACAAGGGCAAGGTCGAAAGAGGCTGGCTTGGCGTCGGCATCGGCCAGGATCAGGAAGGCCGGACCGTGATCGGCACGGTCGACGAGGAGAGCCCCGCCGGACTGGCCAAGCTCCAGCCCGGCGACGTCGTCCTCAAGATAGGGGACCGCGACGTCCCGAGCCCCGACGTCCTGGCCGCCGAGATCCGCAAGAAGAAGCCGGGGCAGGACGTCACGCTGAAGATCGAGCGCGACGGAAAGCCCATGGACGTCAAGGTCAAGCTCGGCGAATTGGCGGAGGACGACGCGTTCAAGGAGATGGATGCCCGCTTCCCCGGTCTCTTCGGGCCCGGCGCGCCCGGTCCGCTGATCAAGCCGAAGTCGGGCGCCCCGGGAAGCCCCGCGAATCCGGTGATTAAACCAAAGCCGGGATCGCCCGATCTCCGGTTCACCCCGCGCCCGCCCGAGTGGACGTACGAATCCCGCAAATACATCGGCGTCTACTGCAACGAGCTCAACCGCGAGCTGGCCGAACACTTCGGGATTAAAGAAGGGACAGGCCTGCTCGTCTCGAGGTTGACCGAAGACGGTCCCGCCGCGAAAGCCAAGGTCCGGGTCGGCGACGTCATCGTCGCGGTGGACGGCAAGCGCGTCGAGACCGTGAACCAGCTCCTCGACCTCGTCCAGGCCACGGAAAAAGGGTCGAAGATCAAGCTGGAAGTCCTCAGGGACAAGAAGGCCGTGACCCTCGACGTCGAAGTCCAGGAGGATGAAAGCGGCGATCCGTTCGAATCCGAAGGCCTCCAGGGATTCCTCGAATCGTGGCAGGGATACACGGACGCTTTCAGGAACGAGATCCGGAAATGGCAATCCGAGGGTACGCCCGAGCTCCGGCAGAGCCTCAAGAAGTTCAGCCTCAGGGGAGGACAGCGAAGGATCTGAGAGACCTGCTCCGGGTCTTTAGGGGACATGTACCGCTCCGGTACGTGTCCCCGTTTTTTTCTTTTCTTATTCCTGGAGGTTCAGCCACTTGCCCCTGAGCCGCTCGAGCTCTTCGGCCGGGAGCCTGGCCTTGTCCCGGTAGCCCGCGGCCTCCCGCTGCCGCAGGGCTTCGTACAGCATGACCGCGACCGACACCGACAGATTGAGGCTCTGGACCATCCCGAACATGGGGATGCGGACGACATTGTCGGTGAGGGCGAGGCATTCGTCGGTGATGCCCTCGGCCTCGCTGCCGAAGACGAGGGCGACAGGCCGGGCGAGGTCGACCTCCGTGTAGGGGATCGAATCTTTCCGGAGATGCGTGGCCAAGATCAGGAAACCGGCGTCCTTCAGCGGTTTTAGGCAGGCCGCCGGGGTCGGGAATACGGAGATCTCCAGCCACTTGTCGGCCCTCGTCGAGATGGCCTTGTTGGGCTTCAGGGCCTCGGGATTGGGCCCGATGAGGTCGAGGTGGAGCACGCCGGCAGCGTCGCACGTCCGCATCACGGCGCTGGCGTTGTGGGCCAAGGTCACGCCCTCGAGCACGACCCGCAGGTCGGCCTGCCGGGAGGCCAGGACCCGCTCGACCTTTTCGATCCGTTCCGACGTCGGCATGCGGGGACTATAACAGACGGGCGGAGGATAGGCAACGGCCTCCGTTCTTGAATTGGGCCGCTTTTTCCCCTATAGTTAACGTTCCGCGCCGGTGTGGCGGAACTGGCAGACGCGCGGGACTCAAAATCCCGTTCGGGGCAACTCGAGTGTGGGTTCGATTCCCTCCACCGGCACTTTCAATATCAACAACTTAGACCTCAGATAGAGGTCTGCTTCGGTGAGGGTCAAGGGAGCCAGAAGGAGCCTAAAAGGGCCGTTTTCAGCCACCAACACGAAAGGTAACACGAAAGGTCATTTGATGCACCATTCCCGGCACGCCACCGTCACCCGGGGACCGGTCTGGACATCTTTCCTGTGTTCTATGAGTACAGGAGAGGTTCCAAACGGGTATCGGGTCTAGAGTACGAGGTCAATTGTTATCTTGAAACTCTCCGTGCAGGGTGTCTTCTTTCGCCCTTTGGGAGAGGACTCGTATCCGTCACAGAAGTGATAGAACTCGCGATGCGTTTCGTGTTTATCCAACATTTCTTGAAGGTATCGCGGTACATAAATGCCAGGATTCGAGCAATTATGATTCCAACAGCAAAACAGAAGGTCACTGTCGTTCTTGCCGAACTTTCTAGTTCCTTTTGTGCGTTGGTTTTCGACCTCGATTGAAGCCTCTCTTATCTGTGGATACTCGTCCTTGATGTAGGTGTTATTTCCGAACTCAACTGGTTTCTTACACGACTGGCATCTATATTGGTCAAATCTATATTGGTCGCGTCGAAAACCTCCTTCATATTCAAGTTGTCCTCCGCAAGCTGAACATACGTCCTTGGGATTAGGTACTGGCATCTCTTTCCTCCTTAGCGAGAATCCCGCCTTACGCAGGCGTCTATCTCTACTTTGGCTTCTTCGTCTCGAAGGGCAATGTCTCCTCATGCTCGAGCTTCCACGTTCCATCGTCTTGCAGTTCCTCAACCTTGTGGTACTTAGTCCGGGTCTTCCAGTCGAAGTTGAGTGATTCTCTCGTGACCCGTTTCGTCGCCCCGCTGAGCTTGCTCCTGCCCATTCCCTTGACGATTGTCTTGCCGGCACGCTTCACTCGGTCGTCCCAGCGTTCATACATCCGGGCTGTCTCGTTGAATACGTCAATGATGTCGGAATGACCGCACAACATCTTAATCACCTGGCCTTGAGCGTCCTTGATGAATGAGACGATTTCCCTCTCAGCTTTACAGGTTATGCAGAATCTTGTTGGTTCGTCCATCTTATCATCCAAGTGAGAATCTCCGCCGTGGCCTATCATTTATCTTTATGGCAGGCCAAACGCGCTCTTCATCCCAGCAACGAGAAGCCCTTGTAACACGCTCATCGTCACGGCTCCACCCTTCTCTGCTACAAGGTGCATAGTTTTCTTCCAACGGGCGTCATCTCGTGCCGCGTCCAAGAACTCGTGACCGTCCCACGTTGGATATTCAACAAGAGCCATCAGACTTTCGCCTGATTCGATTGAAATGTGCCCATGCACGAGCCCGGCGTTAACAAGAAGGTAGGAGTGATAGGTAATCTGCTCATCCGTGTATCCTTCGATTATGAGAGGGTCGGGCGCAAAAGCCGACTCTGAGTCTTCGACTGCGAGAAGTATCTTTCGAATAAGCTCCATGTCGCGTTTCATCCAGGTTCCTCTCTGCGGAAATCAGGACTTTCAATCATCACCCCGCCCCGCCTCCCTTCTCCAATCTGGGGTAGTTTTGGCTGCGGCATCCAGGGCTGTCTATCATAGGGGCTCTTATATAATGCCCCTGCCTCGTGCCGGCTCAATCCCCTGGCCTAGTCTCGTTCCACCTCTTTCTAAGGAGGCCTTTAGCATCCTTGTGCCAGATTCTAACGAGACGATGATGAATCGGGTCGATATTTCCCTCTAAAAGGTCGCACGTATCGAGGTCGAAGCTGACACTGAAGTTCTGTCCGATTGCATGGAAATGAGGATGTACATGCTCTCTGGGCCTTACTTCAATTCTTAGGTCCTTGACGCGCTCTACGAGGGCCTTAATGCAATAGAGACGACCGTCATGCCAAACTGAGTAACGACCCGACAAAAGTTCTTCTAAAGGTTGAGCGAGTTCTTCAAGGTTGGTGGCAGCCCATATTTGTCGTTCAAACTCGTCTTCAAGTCTCATATTATTAACCGACCTGTCTGCTGAGGTACTCCTTGCCTCAACCCAACCGAGGTCCCTCAAGTATCTATCGGTGCCGTCTATTCTCCCGTAATGCTCTCGATGGACCTCGTCTCTGTCTAGGTTATAAAGCTTATATGCCAAATGGTCAATTTGGAGCCTCCTCCCATCTATTTGGCTTTTAACCGATTCTAACGCACGCTCCCCTGCGACGCAATGGGCGAGTCTCCTGGGAAGAGTAAGAGGCCGGTGAAGGCCCGGACCTTGTGGCCCGAGAACTTACGGCGTTTTCAGTCGCTTTTAGCACACTGTCAACAAGCTCTGTGCCAGCGATACCTGCACTAAAGCCCCGGCGGGAAGTCCGTTGGCGTCAGCGCTCTATCTAGATAGGCAGACATCAGAGCTATATTAAGGCCACCTTGGACTTCAGCTTTGCCGCCATAGCATGCCTCGTCGGCCCCGCAACCTGTTACTCTCATTTTCCCCATATGAATCATCCTTTTCCTTTGTTTTTCGTCTAAGCACCATTAGTCCGAAGTGGGCAAGTTTTAGCAAAATCTGTTACACCGCCGTTACACTGGGGGGAGTCCACCTTCTCGCTAGAGCCTCATAACTGCGCTGGGAACGGTTTTATGCCTGAAGGCATATGTCTAAGAGCTCTAGGGCACTTTTACGGTCAAGCATGTGTGCGGAGTGCTGGCCTGAAAAGTCAAGAATGCAATCTATGCAAGCTTTGATACAAGTTTGGTCATGCTTCTCGTTGACGAAAAGAATATCTCGCGCCATTTTTATCCATTCGCAGCCCGTTGCAAGAAGCTCGGAGCAGTGCCCTGTGCCCCCTGGTGATGTGTCGAAAATAACAATCCCGGTCTGAGGATAGACTAAGGGCACGAGGGCCATGTCGAGTTCGCGGCGGTCTAATTCAAGCAATCGAGTGCCAGCCATAATGAGAGCTCGGGCGAGGGAGAACGCTTGCTTGGGCCTGTGTGCTATTACCCCAGGCCACTGCATTAGGAGCATATCGGTCATTTCGCGCGCAGCAATAACTCGGTTTCGAAGCACTGCTGGCTGTCCCCCTCCGTGCCGGGGCCAGCAAGGTTTGGCTGGGTCTTCAGAGAATATTGAAGCGTGCTCATCAAAATACTTTGGAAGATGCATGATGCCTTCTTGGTCACGCTCCTTTTCGCTATCTGCATAACCGCATCGAGTGCACAGAGCAAATCCAAGGGAATTCTCGCCAGAGTTTCGAATAAGTAGCTCAGCCCCCTCTCTGCATTTAGCCTCTAAGCCTTTAACGCCTCCGAAGTCAGCTCTTACCTCTTCAGTTGAGTCTACCTCAGTGAATGCGATGGGATACGCCTTGCTCTCGCCCACGCGCTCAAAAGATATTTCTCGTTCCATCGGCTCCCAGGCAGCGGTCGTATATCCATATCTCGGGAATAAGAGCTTTTCATATTTAGCTCGGGGGCTCTGGCACGTTGGGCATATCTCGTCCACGGAACGCCTAAGATAGACATGACCTTGAGTGCATGTTATCGCTAGTTCATCCAACCCCAGAGCACGGTCTTTGTTGGCGTCAGTCCAGTGCTTAGCGACACCCCGAGAGTGCGCGACTCGGCCGCCGACAAGCACGCAAGAACCAGGGACATACTCGCTCAAGGCTAATAGAGACCCTCGTTCCAATTTGTATCGTTCGCCCGGACGCTTGTGAGAATTATCGTGTTCCTCTTCGTGCGACCTCACGGTAAGACGCTGTAGATTAATAGGAAATCCATACCGCGGGAGAAACTGATGGTCGGCGAGCCACTCGATTACTGAAATGTCACAGAGTAATCTGGCTTGATACAAGATTGAACTGGCCTTGGCCATTTCCTGAGACCTCTGGTCAGCTGGGTTTGTTGGAATCTCATCCCATGCATCTTTAAGTTGTGCAACTTCCTCTCGCCATTCCGTCAAAGCTATATCGAAGACATTGCGGGCGGCAGCAACAAAGGACTTCCAGCCGGCAGCCGTGGCCAGTTTTTCGAAAGGCGTAGCTTCAGCTATTTCGGCGAGGCGCACATTTATGCCGGCCGGATTTCCCTCAAGGCCTCTAAGAAAAGCAATGAAATCATCAGCATATCCAGTTTTTTGAGGATTCCAAGAGGGTTTCTCTCCTCTGCTCCACCAACTCGGCAAATTTATTTGTCCACAGAATCCATCCATACGACCAAATGCTTCCATCGTACCCGTGCGACCCGGTTGGGTTGGTCGCATAAACTCAGACAGCAAAATAGCCTGCAAATGGCGTTGTACAATGCGAGTCCGGTCGAGGAAAACGGTAGGTTTTCGCAGTTCCTTTGTTATGAAGCTCTCAAAGCGAAGAAATACTTCCCTGTCAAACTCAGAGTCCCGGGCGAATGTTACGACTACCGCAGAGCCATCAGACCTGCGGCCAGCGCGGCCGGCGCGCTGACGGTGATTAGCAGGACCGGGTGGTACGTTCCCAAGCAGCACGCCGTTCAGTCCACCGATGTCTACTCCAAGCTCCATGGTGGTTGTGCTTGAGAGGATATTCCGAATCCCATGCTTGAAAAGCTCTTGAAGCCGGCGATTCTCTTGAGGGTTAAGTTGGGCCGAGTGTTCTTCCCCCCATAGCCCCTCTGCAAAGTATTGCGACCCTAGCAACTCGCGTCTTGGCCGGCCCCACCGTGGGTCCATATCGAGTTCACCTTCTGATGTTCTCTTCAAATGCCCTCGGCACCCCTCAATCCAGGTCCATCCAAGTGCAGACCGCGTCCAGACTGTCCCTGTTTCTTGGCACCTAAATAATAGAGACGGGCGCCTGAGAGAAAGCATGTCTAGCTTGAGCCGAAGAGCTTTGTCAGAGCGCTCTGGACTGACCTGAAGATGTTCCTTGGTTTCTAGCCACGAGCGAATGGAAAGAGTCGTGAATAACTGGTCAAATGCGGCCTCCAGCATCGTTCCCGATAATTGCTCAAGAATTGATGATATACATCCAGCTTCACGCAGTACATTTACGGCAAACGTTCTTCTCCGCTGGCCTACGGTGGCTCCCACAAAGGCATGTGCTCTCCAGCCAGCGTAGCGCCGTGTGGCCCATCTCCCCGTTAAGAAAGATTTCCCCATCCAGAGCCGTCCTTCACCAACGTCGCCTTCGCTCCATCCGATGCAAAGGTCAAAGCGCAGTGAATCTAACAACAGATGAAGAAAGTCCGACCAGCAACTCTGAATCTGCCTTCTGACATTCTCGGAGGGTAGCTCAGCCTCCAACCTTGCTGGAAGAACTAGTTCGTCAATTCCAGGATATGTCACTTCAACTAGGCCTGTAGCTTCAACATGAACTCGGCCTTTTATTGGGCGGTCGACCTCTGAGGAAAGTAGTCCTTGAGCATGTTTTTGCACTTCACTAGTGTTCTTCTCCCAATCTGTCTGGCCAAACGAATCGGCCCTATGCCTCTCTCCTGTCTCACGATGGAGGATGTGCTTGACCTCGGGACGTTCTGCAAGAAGTCGTGCAAATTCATCAAAAGGAATGCCAGCAATAACGCGAGCAAGCTCAGCTTTCTTGCCAGTTAGCTCGCGATTAAGCCTGTCTATCCGAGCTCGGTCTAATGGGTTGGCTTTGCAGAGTTGGGTTTCATACCACTTTATTACCCCACCTATGTCATCAACGACCCCATCCGATGTTTGTTCCCTTGCCGTCCTCGCAATTGCGGCGCGGATGAGTGCTATCTCATGTTGCCGAGTGAGGAGCGGGCCGAGCCGCGCGGCAGCGCGTCTGGAATCGCTGAAACAAAGTAAGCGGCGACCCTGCGCGGGCTTCCAGTGTCGAGATGCATCTTGATAGGGAGGGAGGTTATGAAGCACGGTTTCGGCTACAACCGATAAAGCAAAAGGACGGCCTCCGACCAGTGGCCCGCAATTCTTCTGGAAATTGTAGGAAACATCGGAGTCGAATGATGGAGTCCACTCCGACAGGCAACTAGGGCAGCACTGGAGGTCCCGTTTTTCTTTGAGCACAGGAGCTTTCCATAGAGACTTGCCCGTGGCGCCGTGGCCCAAGCGTTTTCCAGTCAGCGTATCAATCATCATCTCTCCGCCGGCCACCAGGGTATCGCCTTGGATTACTCTAGGGCTATTAAGCAAATAGAAGGTTTGCTTGCTCATGGAGGGTGAATAATATGCTTGCTCTAGAATAGGGAGGTCTTCTGATTCATGGCCAGCCATAGCCCATTCGCCGCAGTTCTGGCAACGGTGTATGGGGAGAGTAAGATGCTTGCAATAACGGCACCTATCGGTATTCGCTTGCACGCAGCCAAGACCGTCTAAATGTGTGCTTGATGGACCAGTGCATGATGCATTTAAGCAGACTGACAGACCTCCTGGGGCACGTACAAGAAAGTGAAGCCTGTGGGGAATTAGCGGCATATCGCCGGCGGAATCCCTTGCAGCCGCCGAGAGACGCAAAAGCAAGACGGTTGCTGCGCGAGAATTAGGTCGTGCTGCACGCGGAAACAGCTGTTCGGCAAGGCTGTCGATATTCAGGACCCGCCTGTCACCGGTCAAGAGCAGGCCGGCCAATCGCCGAACGAGAGGTGCTTGACGTAATGATTTATAGAGGAATCGAGCAGGTACAGTGGGATGAGATGTTATGGCCATCTCCATTGTATCCTTCGGCACAAGGAGCGATACGATTTTTCGGAGCGAGGTCATCTCATCGGCTGGGGCATCATCGGCTAACATTCCATCTGGGGTTAGTGTAGTCAGCTCCATCTGACTGAAAGATGCTAGTAAGTTAGCAGATGGTTCTTCGAGTGGGGGGGTCTCAATCTCACCCAAGTCTGGTTTTCCAGGCCGGCCATGAAAAGTATACGTTGTGTTTTCACTCGTTGAGAACAATGTAGATGCATACTTTATTAATTCTTGGTCAGTCCCGCCTAGAGTGGCTGAGGTGGTGATTTGTAGGATGTCCTCAGCTTGGAGGCCGCAGCGGTCCCTTACACGCCTAAGGAGCATGGTTATTTCGGCTGCTAACGCACCTGTATAAAGATGAGCCTCATCCAGCACGATGCAACGCAAATCAGGGCCAAAGAAGCATGCATCCTGTGGACGGCATAACATGTACTCAAGCATCGAATAGTTGGTTATAACGATGTCTGGCACATGGCCGAGACCGAATGCCCCAACAAGTCGACCCTCATGTGTCTCCCGGCCGCGGGCTTCCTGGCGGGTCCTCATCCTGCACGGCTCCCATACCGGCTCTCCCCGCTGGTTGGCCCGTCGTGAGTCTTCTGGAGTCTCGCTTGTGAAATGGAAGACGGTAAGACGGTTCTGCCCCTTTAGCCAGCCATATATTCGTTCTACCTGGTCAGCTATAAGCGCGTTCATAGGATAAAGGATTAGTACGCGCATGCCCCCATGGCTGCGTCTTGCGGGCGCCTTATAAAGGTCACTAAGCAATGGGAACAGGAAAGCTTCAGTCTTTCCCTGGCCTGTTCCTGCTGTGATGACTAATGCCGGCTTCTTTCCCTCGGGTTGTGCAGCAGCCCGTAGAGCTCCGACTTGATGCACATAGAGAGGTTGGTTAGTAGGGAAAGCACCATTAGCAGTAATTAGGGTGCATAGGTCCTTGGGGAACACTCCTTTTTCGGCAAGGGCACTCAACGTATCAGGCGATTTTTCGCTGGGCAAAGTCCCTTCCACCCAAAGTTCGCTGACCAGAGCATCGGCGGTTTCTCCCTCAGCCCATATTTTGCGCAGGACTCCTGCAACTGCGAGGTCACGGATGTAATTCTCTGTTACAGCAAGGTCTACAAGCCGGTCGCGCACGTACCCGGTCATCTGTAACGCATCGACATAGCTCATCTTGCCGCTCCTCGGCTATGCATCCTCCTTAAGAGCACTCTTGTTGCAAGATATCTTTGACCGTCCTCGTGGCCAAGAATCAGCAGCATGTCACGGTTTGTCTGCTCAGGCAACGTCATGACAGGATGCTCAAGCCAGGAAAGAATAGAGTCCGTCAAGTCTTCTAGGTGGACTCCGCTGAATGCGCAATATTCTAAAGCGTTTCGCTTTAAGCCAGCCAGCCTGCGTGATGCAAGTCCGTCAAATTGGTCCACTTCAATCCCCAAGAGCGATGAAATCGCTTTGCGTAAAGCAGATTCTCCCGCGGATGCGAGCCTGTCCGATATCCACCATAGAAGCGGTAGCGAATACCTCCTAATACCATCAACCGAATTCAGTAAAGCCTCATAGGTAAGTGGCTCTTTACCGGTTATTAGTCCCACTGCTTGGGAACAGAAGCCCGAATGTGGACGCCAACGGCTAATGAACTCACGGATGATTGTGTCGTATCCGAGCTCATGGTCGAGTTTCTGAACGTCGGAGGGAAGGCCCTTATCCTGTAGCCAAGCATCTAGAAAAGCAGATGGATTTGCTTGAGTGAGTGGCTTAAACCAGGACATTATTTCAGTTTGGATTACTGGCAGACGCAACCATCTGGCAGCAGCAAAGAAAGCAGTTGTGGGTTGGAAATTATAATCGAGTAGCCGTTCATTCCACCAATAGGCGCCACACCACGACCCTTGCCAAGTCACGGCTATAGCGAAAATATGAGGAGGGATAACTACTCGCCAGTCTGCGCTTTTTGTCGCAGTAATCAGTTTTTCAGATGGCAGCCACTCCAATTCTGACCGTCCGTTAGGGCGAGGTACCTGACCCTCTCCCCATTCTTTGGACAGTTGAGGGGCTTTCTGAAGGTGGATCGAAAGCCTGCCTCGTGTGACCATTTTATCCATTTTGGAGCTCTGATTCCATTTTTACTGTGAACATCGAAGATCCGGCTTCGCCATTTGCCCTAGGAACGTCGATCCCACTTCGGCCCATGCTAAACCATGGCCCCCGAAGCCGGCGCCAACGCCGCCCGCGTTCCAAAATAGACTTCGTGCGGCGTCCGGTAACCCAGCCCCTCGTGCGGCCGCTCGGTGTTGTAAAACTCAAAATAATCCGAGAGCTGGGCCCGGGCCGCCGGGACCGTCTGGTAGTCGTGAAGATACACCTCCTCGTACTTGACCGAACGCCACAGCCGTTCGACGAAGATGTTGTCGTACACCCGGCCCCGTCCATCCATGCTGATTTTGATCCCTGCGTCTTCCAGAAGGCCCGTGAAATCCAGGCTCGTGAACTGCGGCCCCTGGTCCGTGTTGAATATCTCTGGCTTCGAGATCCCGAGGGCCCGCCGCAGCGCCTCCAGACAGAAGCCGGCGTCCAGCGTCGTCGAAAGCTCCCAGGAGATGACATACCGGCTGTACCAGTCCAGGATCGCCATGAGATAGACGAATCCGTGAGTAAGACGGACGTAGGTGATATCGGTCGCCCACGCCTGATCCGGCCGGTCAACCGTAACTCCTTTCAAAAGATAGGGATAAACCTTGTGGTCAGGCCCATTGGCCGACAATCTCGGCTTCGGATAGATCGCCTCCAACCCCATCACCCGCATCAACCGCCGGACCCGCTTAGGATTGACTCCGTAGCCCAGTCTACGCAGGCTGGCCGTCATCCGCGGCACCCCATAGAACGGGCGCTTCGTGAACTGTTCATCAATCAGTCGCATGAGCGCCAGGTTATGGGCGTCCTCGCCCACGGGCTGATAATAAAACGTCGAGCGCGGCAGTTCGAGCAATCCGCATTGCCGGACAACCGGCATCGCCGCCGAATCCTTTTCCACTTCCGCCCGCTTCACCGCGACAGGAGCTTCTGTGATTTTTTTTTAAGCCACTCCAGCTCCATCTTGAGCTGGCCGATCTGCTGGTACAGATCCGCCTCGATCTCCTCCCGCGCTCTCTCCTGCTGCGGCCGGCGGCTCGAAAAAAGCTCGGGCAACTGCTCCATCAGATGGTTCCGCCACTGCCGGATCTGGTTGGGATGGACCCCGTACTCGCTGGCGATCTGGGCGATCGTCTTCTCCCCTTTGGCCGCTTCAAAAGCCACTTTGGCCTTGAAGGCCCCGTCGTACGTCTTCCTCATTCTCGAAAGCATACCATACCTCCTTTTGAGATATGGCAGGCTCAAAATCCACTTATCCCCCCTGTCCAGTTTTTGGGGAGTAGCTCAAAAGACCAATAATTAAGCCTAAACTTATCACTCCCTCAATTGCTTTTTCAAGCAGGCAGATAACCCTTTGAATCGATCTAATTATTAGGAATTAAAAAAACTATAGAGGCTATTTCACGGACATAAAACGAAAATCTGCATTGGCGCGGGGAGTGGCAAGAGGGCGGCCGGGTGTTGCCAGTTTTTTTCTGCCCAGATTGCAGTCTGGATTAGCTCAAAGCAACTGGACAGACCTCTCCCTATGTGACACGCCGGTGTGACCGGAGGGGCTGAAAACCGCTGAATCTAGGGGTCTGTAGCTGAAAAGACTAAATCACGGAAGACGCTGGATTATCAGGGGAAACGGGGTTATTTCGGTGGTGGAGCTGACCAGTATCGAATTGGCGACCTCGATGAGTCGGATCACACGTCGAGCCTTGCTTTTGATCTCATATGACCTGATTGCCTAATTACAGCTCGAACTTATCTTCCTCTACTTTTCTTGCCGAAAAAAGGGCCTTTGCCTTTTCTAGCTTCTCTTGAAGAGCACAAAATACCTTTTCTATTTCTTCATCAGTATATTGATAACTGGGGCCAGAAAGCCTCCCCAGCCGCTCTATCGCTCTTATGACAGAGCGCACTCTGCCAGTTGCGACTCTCTTAAACCTATCGTGTTTACTTTCGCTATTGGACATTCTCTCCTCCTTATTACCTATCTCCCGCTAGCCTATTAGCGGCGGCTGGGTATTTCCATATTTCCAGCGCTTTTTCGCAGATGACCTTCTGTCTTTTAAGAATCGCGTCTTCGTTCCATTCCTCCAGCGAATCAAAGAATTTATTCAATTCAAAATGACTCTCTTTTAGGATCGCCTTTTTTTCATTAAAAGGCTTCGTATACAAGTTTTGGTTATATCCTGTTAAGGTCAGGTTAGCCAAAGTGTGCAAATATTTGGAGTGAATCTCTTTGTACCTTTCTCCCAGCATAGTTTTCCATTCACTTGGGAGTGCCCCTGGGTCATCATTTACCTTTGGCATTATGTGCTCTATACTTATAGAATCTCCCGCTGGGTCAACAGGCTCTTTATGGCTATATGAGGCTTCTATTGCTTCTAATACCAAGCTACATTTCTCTGCACCGCTTCTATAAATGGGGAATGACTTTAATCCTTGAATAAAGATATCATTATCTGGCCAATCTTTTAAAAGAATTGACTTCATTGATTCAACAAAGTGCTGGTGTATGGTGATGTTCGCAACTTGGCATAGGAGGTGGGCCATCGTAAACTCTCTTCGAGTGCAAAATCGAATGAGAGGAGGACTTTTACTACGATGGCCCAGCAGCATTATAGGACACACTTCAAGAAGGCGCTATT
>JBGSUG010000409.1:0-9021 GCA_041736225.1 Candidatus Aminicenantales bacterium
CAGGGCCGGTTGAATCCGATGCCAGGCTCCGTCGTCGCCGGCGAGGCCGCGACCGCCGCCCTGCACGCCCGCGTCCGGGACCTCGTCGCCGATTTCCTCCACGCAGGAGGCGGCGCCGAGATCAGCTTCCACCAGTCGGCCACGGCCGCCCTGTTCGGCCTGGCTTTCGGCCTGCGCGGGGTGCTCGGGCCGTCTTCCAATCTGGTCGTCACCGACCTCGACCACATGGCCAACGTCTCGCCCTGGGAAACGGTCTGGGGCGAGGGTCGCGGATGCGAGGTCCGGCGAGCGCGCCTCACGCCCGAAGGGACGCTCGACGTCGCCCATCTGCTTTCGCTCGTCGACGCCCGGACCGGCCTTCTGGCCGTGACCTCCGCTTCGAACGGAACGGGCTCGGTCGTCCGGTTGGCCGAGGTCGTCGCCGAGGTCCGCCGGAAGGCCCTTGACTGCCTCGTCACCGTCGACGCCGTCCATCACGCCCCTCACGGCACACTCGACGTCCGCGCGGCCGGCGTCGATTTCCTGGTCTTCTCCGGCTACAAGGTCTTCGGGCCGATGCTGGGGGTGCTGTGGGGCCGGCGGGAACACCTCGAGCGGCTTCTCCCCTATCGCGTCGAAACGAACAAACCCGTCCTTCCGGGGAAGCTCGAGATGGGCATGCTCAACAACGCCTCGCTCGCCGCGCTCGAGGCAGCGCTCGAATACCTCCTCTGGCTGGCCGGTCAGGCCGAAGGCCCGGAGCCCCTCCCGCCCGACAGGAACGCGAAATTCCGCTTCGTCATGGAGGCCATCGCGGGATACGAGGCGGGGCTCTCGAGACGTGTCCTCGAAGGATTCCTCCGGTTCCCGCCGGGTTACCTGCGGTGCTTCGGCATCACCGATCCGGAGCGGTCGACCGAACGGGTGCCGACCTTCGCCTTCGACGCCGCCGGCCTCACGGCGACGGAGACGAAGAAGCGCCTCTGGCAGGAGGCCGCGATCCAGATCGCCGATGGCAACCACTATTCGGCGGCGGTCTACCGGCACCTCGGCCGGCCCGAAGGCATCTGCCGGGCCAGCTTCGCCCACTACGACAACGCCGTCACGGTCGACCGGTTCCTGGAGGCCGTCGCCCGCCTCCGGTGACGACGGGGTGCCCCCACCCGAAACAGGTTGAACATTCGTCCCGAAATCCCTAGAATAGGTCTTCCTTGGCCAAAATGAGAAGAATGAAGAAGAGCCCGACCCCCGCCTGCCTCCTGGCTTTGGCCCTGACGGCCGGCGCGGCCCAAAACCCGCGCGTCGTCATCGAGACCGGGAGGGGCGACATCGTCGTCGAAGTCGACCTCGTCCGGGCCCCGGTCACGGCGGCCAATTTTCTCCGTTATGTCGACGCCGGTCTCTACGGCGGCTCGACCTTCCACCGCACCGTGACCCCGGCCAACCAGCCCGATAACGACATCCGCATCGAGGTCATCCAGGGAGGCCAGATCGACGAGGCGAAGGAATTCCCTCCGATCGCCCACGAAACCACGGCGACGACGGGGCTCAGGCATCTGGACGGCACGATCTCCATGGCCCGGGACAAGCCGGGGACGGCCACCTCGAGCTTCTTCTTTTGTATCAACGACCAGCCCGAGCTCGACTTCGCGGGCCGACGCAATCCCGACGGCCAGGGCTTCGCCGCCTTCGGCCGCGTCGTCGACGGCATGGATGTCGTCCGGACGATCCACGGCCTTCCGGCTGAAGGCCAGCAGTTGAAGCCCGCGATCCGGATCATTTCGGTCCGACGGCTCGAAGCCGCGAAAAAATGAGATTCCACGGACAGGACAGTCAAAGGAGAAACTGGATGAGAAAACGCCCCCTATCCATCGTCCTCATCGGTCTGCTGCTCGCCTTCCTCATGGCCGGGCAGGCCGTCGCCCAACAGGCTGCCGCTCCCCAGGCCGCCGCCCAGGAAAAGCTCGTCGGGAAGGCCCTTTACGAGAAGCTCCAGCGCGACGGCCGCCGGATGATGGGCACTCCCGGCGGAGCCGGCGGATTCGCCTGGACCCTCGACGGCAAAGGCTCCTACGCGTTCGAGGACGGGACCTTCAAGCGGACCGACCTCGCGACCGGCGAGAAGACGCCGCTTTTCGACGACGCCAGGATCATCGCGGCGATAAACTCCATGACGGGACGCCAGGAGGTCAAACTGCCCTTCAACCGGTTCCAGTACCTCGGCGGCGGCCGGGCGATCCAGTTCCAGGCTTTCAACAAGACCTTCCTCTACGACCTGGCCGCTTCGAAGCTCGTCTCCTACGAGCCCGAACGCTCCATCACCGGCGTGCGGGGCCGCGGCTACGGCGATGTCCTCTCCCCGGACCTCAAGTTCCGGGCCTTCACCCGGGACTACAACCTCTTCGTCAAGGACCTGGACGGCAAGGAGACGGCCCTGACCGTGGACGGGACCGAAGACCTGCGCAACGGCTTCCCCGATTGGGTCTACCCCGAGGAGCTGGCCCAGTATGAGGCCTTCTGGTGGTCCCCCGATTCGAAATATATCGCCTTCATGCAGTTCGACGAGAAACCGGTGACAAAATACCCGATCGTCCACGACGTCCAGCCCATCCCGCGCTACGAGCTGCTCGGCTATCCCAAGCCCGGCGGCAACAACCCCATCGTCCGGCTGTTCGTCGTCGACGTCGCTTCGAAGAAGATCGTCCGGCTCGAGACGGGCGACGACCTCGACGTCTACCTCTACCGGGGCAAGTGGACGAACGGCGGGAAAGAGTTCACCTACCACCGCCTCAACCGCCTCCAGAACAAGGTCGAGCTCTTCGCCGCCGACCCCGTCACGGGGAAGACGCGGCTCCTGCTCGCCGACACCGATCCCTGCTACATCGACGAGTCGACCGACCTGTGGTTCCTCGGGGACGGGCAACGCTTCCTCTGGACCTCGGAGCGGAGCGGCTGGCGCGAGATCTATCTCTACGACATGGCGGGAAAGCTCCTCAAGCCTCTCACCAACGCCAAGCTTCCCGTGAGCGCCATCCTGGACGTCGACGAAGCCCGGGGCTGGGTTTATTTCGGCGGCTCGGAGGCCAACGGCACGGAGAGCCATTCTTACAGGGTCAAGCTCGACGGCACGGAGTTCGCGAGATTGACCAAGGAGCCCGGCACCCACCGGGTCTCCCTCTCCCCCACTTTCGACTACTGGACGGATTCGTTCCAGAGCTTCGACCAGCCCGCCAAGACGACCCTCTACACCTCGGACGGCAAAGCGGTCAAGGTCCTGAACGAGACCGTCCTTTCGACGGAATTCCTCGGTTACGGCCTGATCAAGCCCGAACACTTCCTGTTCAAGTCGGCGGACGGTAAGTACGACCTCGACGGGATCCTCTACTTCCCGGCCCATTTCGACCCTAGCGATAAATATCCCTTGATCCTCTCGATCTACGGCGGGCCCGGCTCCAAGGGCGTCATGAACCGGTTCCTCACGGCCGACGGCAGCCAAGCCCTGGCCCAGCTGGGCTTCCTGGTAGCCGTCTGCGATTATCGCGGCGTCTCCGGGCGGGGCAAGGCCTTCCAGAACCTCCACTACATGAAACTCGGCCAGGTCGAACTCGAAGACCACGTCGCTTTCGTCAAGGCGCTCGGCCGGCGCCCTTACGTCGACACGGCCCGTGTCGGCATCACCGGCCATTCCTACGGCGGCTACTTCACCTGCCTGGCCCTGCTCAAGGAGCCCGACGTCTTCCACGTCGGCGTCGCCGGGGCCCCCGTCACCGACTGGCGGAACTACGATTCGATCTACACCGAGCGGTACATGCGCCGGCCCCAGGACAATCCCGAGGGCTACGAGAAGGGCTCCTGCCTGACCTACGCCAAGAACCTCAAGGGCAAGCTCTTCATCCACCACGGGGCTGTCGACGACAACGTCCACCCGGGCAATACGCTCCAGCTCGTCCAGGCCTTGCTCAAGGAGAACAAGAAGTTCGACCTGATGATCTACCCGGAGATGCAGCACGGCATCGGCTACGCCCGCTATCCCGAATCCCGCGTCGAGTACTTCGTCGAGAACCTCAAGCCCGTGGTCAAGTAGGCCGGGGCGAGGTCCGGAAAGGAGCGATCACATGGCCAAGTTCGAAGGCGTGAAATGGGCCCCGCGGCAGATGCGCTACCTGCTTCCCGGCAAGCAGTTCGCCATCCTCGAATCCGATGCGAAGGTCTTCGCCGTATCGCGCTCGGTCTTCTACGCGTCCTGCCTCTGCTTTGAGGGCATCCGCTTCTTCTGCAAGAAGACGCCCTCCGGGCAGCTGGAGATCCGTTTCCTCAACTGGCACAGGAACCTGGAGCGGTTCCGCAGGGGCATCACGTTCAACCTGAGCCGGGCCCAGGCCGACCTCATCCCCTCCGTCGAGGAGTTGGAGAGCATCATCGTCCACCAGTATTTCAAGGACCCGGCCATCCGGGCCTTCCTCGAAGAGATGGCCGAGAAGGGACTTCAGGGCTACCTCCGGCCGTTCACGGTCGACGAGGAGCAGTCCATGGGCGTGACTTTCCCGGGGCAGCCGGCCGTCCGGGCCATCTTCTGCAGCTACGACAACTACCTCGGCGAGCCGTTCACCGGAGTCGTCATTCCCCACATGGTCCGGGCTGTCGGCCTGAACAAGACCGGCTGGCTCAAGCTCGGCATCAACTACATGATAAGCCTCAAGGCCCTCGAAGCCGCCAAGGACGTCGATCCCCAGGCCGCAGCGGCCCTGTTCCTCGACGACCGGACCAATCTCCCCCTGGCTGACCGCTGTGTCACCGAGTGGGATTCCTCCTGCTGTCTCTTCGGCCTGCGCGACGGGACCGTCATCAAGATCCCGGAGAGCGATCTCATCCTGCCCTCGGTCACGATCCAGGGTATGGTGGCCATCCTGAGGGACATGGGCGTCAAGGTCGAGGAGCGTCCCGTCACGTACGGCGAGCTCGTCCGGAGGATCCGGGCGAACGAGCTGGTCGTCGCCGCGAGCATCGGTACGGCGGGCATCATGAACCGCTGCCAGAAGCTCCTCTGCGTCGACGAGAAGAACGCGGTCACGGCGACCCACCTCGTCGATACGGAACATCCCCTCTACGCCGGGCTGGCGGAAGCCAAGACCTATTACTGGGACATCTACAAGGAGAAGGTCAGGCTGCCCGCCGGGATGAACCTCTACAAGTACGCGCTGTAAAAGAAGAGGGGGACATGTACGCTCCGTACGTGTCCCCCTCTTTCGTTCCATTCACGGGGACACGTACCGAAGCGGTAGATGTCCCCTACGCCTCTACAGGCTCATCGCGATGAGCATCCAGAACTTGTCGCCGAGCTCCAGATATCGCTGGACCGCGGACCGGGCCATGTCGTTGGTGTACTTGGTCAGGTACGCCTCGACCGTGAACGGCTCCTTGTCCAGCGTCTTGCTGGCCAGGATCTCCTGGACCTTCTTTTCGAGCAGGGGCATGTCGGCGAAGGCCTTGTCCTCGAACTCCGCGACCGTCGCCTCGACCGTCTTCCGCGTCTGGCCCCATTTCAGGGTGGCCAGGCGGTTGGCCCGGCGGAAGGCCCAGGCCGCGGAATCCAGACGGAACTGGTGCTGGCCGCAGATCTCGAAGCCCGGCGGCAGCGCCGTCGTCCCGGCGAAGATGGGGATGCGGGCGCTCATGGCCGGGTTGTCCAAAGAGAACCAGCAGATGGCCCCGACCGAGGGCGGCAGCCAGCCCCGGACCTGGAGCACGGTCGCGTAGGCGCACCCCGAAATGGGGATCGTCCGCTGGGGCATGACTCTGGGCGAATCGGCCGCGGGAGAAAGGCCGTTGATGAGGTTGATCACGTCTCGGGACATCCAGGCGCTCGCAGCCGGGCTCTTGATCATCTGCGGTTCGGCAGGCGGCGCGGCGGGCGTCTCGCCCGGCTTGGGCCGGGGCTGAGGCCGCCGGACCATGAGGTTATTGGTCACGTCGAGATCGGTCCCCTCGTAAGGATCGCGGTAGATGGCCAGGACGTCGCGAACGGAGAGCTTTTTCTCGGGCTTGACCGAGAAAGGGAGTTCGGCCATGTCCATGGTCAGCTTGAGCGAGGGAGCCAGCTTGTTGAGGACGAAGTACTCGCGCGTCGAGAAGGGCTTGCCCCTACCGCCGCCGTAGGCCTCCCAGAACTTGAACGGCTTGCCGCCCTGGGGGTCCCACCAGCCCATGTCCTGGGCCACCTTGAAGATGTTCTCGGAGGCCATGTACCGGTCGGGGTTCTTCAGGTCGATCTCGGGGATGCGGGGGATGTTGGCCGAGATGCCGACGTGGTCGTCGGGGATGCGGACGGCCGCCCAGACGGCACCCTTCTCGAGCGGCCCGGCGCCCATGATCTCGAAGTGCCAGACCTCCTTGCCGTCGGCGATCGTGATGCACTCCCCGAAGTCGCCGTAGCCGTACTGCTTGACGAGCTCGCCGATGAGCTTGATGGCTTCGCGGGCCGTCTTGCAGCGCTCGAGGGCGACCCTCTCGAGCTCCTCGATCATGAACATGCCCTCGTTGTTGACGAGCTCGCGGCGGCCGCCGATCGTCGTCTCGCCGATGGCCAGGCCGTGCTCGTTGAGCGCCGGGTAAGCCGTGTTGAGGAAGCGGTAGGTCTCGGGGACCTGCGGGATCTCGCCCGTCTGGACGATGCCCCTCAGGTCGGTCGTGAACTCCGTGTGCATCCTGCCGGAATAGATCTTGTTCATCGATTTGTCCGGCCACTTCTGGTGAGGAACGATGTTGACCCACTGCCGGTACGGCCCGTCGCAGGTGTGACAGGTGATGACGGACCCGTCCACGGTGGCCAGGCGGCCGACCTGGATGGACGTGCAGCTGTCGAACTCTTCGGACCACTCCTTACCGCCCGCGGCGGGCGATACCCCGGGCGTCTGGGCGCCGACGAGGCCGATGACGGCGAAAAGGGCGAGGGACGCGGCGATGCCGCGCCCCAGGGACTTCAGGGAACATTTTCGGTTCACGAGGATCTCCTTTCCGAACGGTGATAGGACGGACTATGACTTTATGAAATCCGCCGCGGGGCTGTCAACTGTTTCCGTTCCCCTCCCGGCGCCGAGCGAGGACGAACGTCACGACCAACCCGATGATCAAGGCCGGGAAGACGAAGTGGAACAGGATGCCCTTGAATGCGCCCAAAGCCGGGCTTCCCGTCGCTTTCAGCACGGTCCAGACGATATACAGGACATAGGACCCGAACAGGACCGCGCCGTTCGAACGGCTGAGCGAATAGCCCGTCCGGAAAAGGGCCAGGCAGGCCAGGGCCGAGACGGTCATCAGGGGGATGTCGAAGGCCAGGACGTCGGGGGCGACGGCCAGGCGGCCGCGGGACGCGAGACCGCTGAAGCCGAGCACCGAGAGGATGTTGAATATGTTGCTGCCGACGATGTTGCCGATGGCGATGTCCCTCGCACCTTTGATGGCCGCCATGACGGAGGTGGCCAGCTCGGGCAGGCCCGTCCCGGCGGCGACGATGGTCAGGCCGATGACGACCTCGCTGACGCCGAAGGCCCGGGCCAGGCCGATGGCCCCCCGGACGAGCAGATGAGAGCCGAGGACGAGCGCTGCGATCCCCACCGCGATGAGTCCCAAGTTCGGGACGAGCGACATCCGCCTGGCGGAGGCCGGACCCGCGACTTCGACATCCTTCTCCGCCTCGGCCGCCCGGCTGCGGTCGCTACGGGCCTCGACGATCAGATAGGATGTGTAGGCGATGACGAGTCCGGCCAGCAGGAGGCTGTCCAAAAACCCGATGGAACCGTCGGCCGCAAGCACGTAGAGGAGGACCGACGCCCCGATCAGGACCGGGACATCGAAGCGGACGAGCTGGCGGTTGACGACGAGAGGCGCGATCAGGGCCGAGGCCCCCAAGATGAAGAGAACATTGAAGATGTTGCTGCCGACGATGTTGGCCACGCTCAAGGACGAGGATCCGGAATAGGCCGCGGCGACGCTGACCGCGAGCTCCGGGGCGCTCGTCCCGAAGGCGACGATCGTGAGCCCGATGACGAGGGGCGTGATGCCGGCGGCCAGGGCGAGGCGCGAGGCCCCCTTGACGAGCAAGTTCGCGCCCAGGACGAGGATGACCAAGCCGCCAAAAAGTCCGGCCCAATACGCGATCATGAAGAAACCTCCCCGGCCAGGATGGCGTACATCTCGGCGGCCGCCATGGCGGCGGTCACGCCGATCTTCGACACGGGGACGCCGAGCGCCCCGTAAAAATCGAGAAGCGGCCGCGTTCGCTCCCCGTAATCGGCCAGCCGCCTGCCGACCGTCTCGAGCGAATCGTCGGCCCGCCCCGACCGGTCGCCTCCCGGGTCGATCCGGATGCGTTTCAGGATGACCGGCGCCTCCGCTTCGAGCAGGACGATCCGCATGACCGAGACGGTCCCAGCTAAGCCTCGGGCCTGGCCCACGTGTCGCGGCAGGCCGTTCAGAACGAGGAGCGTCCCGGGGCGGAGCTCCCGCGCCTCGATGAACGAGTGGAAGATCCCGACGATCATGGGCATGTCCCGGTCTTCGAACAGGGCCCCGGTCACCAGGGATGCCCGTATGCGGGCCAAGTCGGCGGCTTTGAGAAGGCCGCTTTGGTCCGACCCGGCTGCCAGCCCTCGGAGGTTCGCTCCGAAGTCGAAGTGGAGGCACGCCCTCCCTCCGAGTCCACGCCTTTCCAGCTCCTCGCCGAGAGGGGTCTTCCCCGATCCGGTGGGACCGAGGAGGAGGATCGCGGTCCAGGGCTCAGCGGTTCTCATTCGGTCCCCGGAGTCCCGTCGCTGGCCCCCGTTATTAGATAATGGAAAGCCCGGTCCATGTCCCGGTGACTGGCGACGAGGACCAGCGTGTCCTGTTCACGGATCTCGAAATCCGCCCCCGGGCCGGCGAAGGACTCCTCGCCCCGGACAACGGCGATGACGGTCGCGCCGGTCCGGCCGCGGAGATCCAGCGCGCCGAGCGTCTTACCGACGGGCCAGCCGTCCTTGCCGACGAAGTAGGTCTCCGCGGTCC
>JBGSUG010000016.1:0-2728 GCA_041736225.1 Candidatus Aminicenantales bacterium
CGCGGCCGAGGCCGCGGCGGGGCCCAAGCCCCTGGCCGGCCAGGTGTACGTCATCACGGGAACGCTCGACGGCGTGAGCCGGGACGAAGCCCGGGACCTCCTGGAGGCGCTGGGCGCCGAGGTCGGCTCGTCCGTGACCAAAAAGACGACCGGCCTCATCGTCGGTGAGTCGCCCGGCTCGAAGCTCGACAAGGCGCGCGAGCTCGGCGTGCGGATCATCGATGGGGAGGAATTCGCGAAGCTCGTCGGCCGGAAGCCGTAGTTGTAATAAGGTTCTTCTCCCATTTCCGGGATACCCTCTCGAGGCGGTGAGGGGATTATCCTCGCAGATCCCCGTTGCTGGAGGAGGGGACCCGCGCAGCGGGGGGGAACCGTGCGAACTGGTTCCCCGGGGGGCCGGGGAGCTAGAGGATATCCCCGAACACAGCCGGAGAGAGGGACTTCCCGGAATCGGGAGAAGATCCTATTTTTTCTTCTTCGGGCCGAAGATGTCCAGCCCGAAGATGCCCTTGGAAATTTTCTTCTTCCCGCCCGTCATCTCGTCGAGGGCGTCCCGGGCCGCGGCGTGCCCGGGCTCGACCTCGAGCGCTTTTTCCAGCGACTTGACCGCCTTGGTCTGGAGCCCTTCGGCCTTGTAGAGCAGGCCGAGCCCGACGTGGCCCTCGGGGTTCCAGGGCTCGAGCTGGATGGCCTTGAGGTAATCCTGTTCCGCCTTCCGGACGTAGGCCGGGAGCTTGGACTCGCACATGGCCAGGAGCAGGAAGTAGTCGCCCTTGTCCTTCCGCACCCGGACGGCCTCCTCGAGGTAGGCGATGGCCTCGTCGTAGCGGGCCTGGCCGTGGAGGGTCTTGCCCTGGCGGAACTTGATGTCGGCCCTGCGGAAGGAATCCTGGACGTCCTCCTGGGTGGTGGCCTCCCCGGATTTGGCGTCGTAGATCTTCCGGGATTCCTTGTGGCTCAGGACCCGGTAGGCATTGGTGATGCCGTCGAAGACCTCGTCGATCTGGGCCTTGAACTCGGCCACGATGTGCCGGTCGAAGCGGTCGGGATGGAACTTGCGGGCCATCTGGAAATAGGCCTTCTTGATGTCCTCTTCCGCGGCGGTCCTGGGGACGTCGAGGATCTGGTAGAGGGTCATCGCGGGCAGGGTGTCGCGGAAGGCCATGACCTCGGCGACCTGGGGCGGGACGTCGGGCCGGGAGGCGGCCTGGGGCCGCAGCCGGTCTTTGGGGCCCGGCGCCTCCGCCGGCGGATCGCCCGAGAGGTCGACGACGCCGAGGCAGTAGAAGAGGTAGAGGCTCTTCCAGAACTGCTCGGCCGGAACGGTCAGCGTGCGCAGGACGATCTCGGCCGTGTCGGTGCCGTTGATCTTCTCCAGGATGTCCCGCTCCTCCACCGTCAGGAGGTAGGCGTAGGTCCGCCGCCCCAGGGCCGGGGTCCGGCGGGCCAGGAAGCCGGCCAGAAGCGGGTTCGGCTGCATCCTCCGGATGCCGTACTCGATGAGCAGGGGCACGCTGACCCTCGACTCGTCGCCGCCGCCGGAGAAGCCCCCGTGCTCCTGGAATTCCATATCGGCGTCGAAGTAGGCGAAGGCGTTGAGGACGCTCTCCCGGACCTGGTGGGCCAGCGCCTCGGCCAGGTCCTCCTCGGAGATGACGCCCCGGCTCTTGAGGACCTCGCCGAGGTTCTTGTTGGGCTCGATGTACTCGTCGATCTTGGCGTGGGCGTCCTTGGGGATGCGCTCGAGCTTGTACAGGATCTCGCCCAGCCGCTCGTCGGGCTGGTTCGTCTTGACCTGGAGGATGGCCCCCTTCTCGAAGAAGAAGTACTTGAGGATGTCGCCGCGGCGGAAGATCAGGCGGCCGGTCTTCTTGTTGAAGAAGATGTCACGCAGTTGCGTCGCGATGTGGTTCATTAAAATCCGTTCCCTCGAGAGGGCCAACTATAATCCTATCGCCCGGATTTTTCAACCGCCGCGGCGCTTGCCGCGGTTTGATAACGCCCGGGGAATGTGCTAATTTCGGGTCATGAACATCGCCATCGCCCAGATCGCGCCGAAGCTCGGCGACGTCGCGGCCAACCTCGAGACGCACCTCGACCTCCTGGAGAAGGCCCGGAAGAAGAAAGCCGGCCTGGTCGTCTTCCCCGAGCTCGGCCTGACGGGTTACACGCTCAAGGACCTGGTCGAGGAGGTCGCCCTCGATCCCCGCTCGGACCCGCGCTTCGCGAAGTTCGTCGCTCGGACGAAAGGCCTCTCGGCCGTCGTCGGCTTCGTCGAGGAGAGCCCGGTCGAGAAGGGTCTCTTCTACAACGCGGCCGCCTTCGTCGCCGACGGCCGGATCGTCCACGTCCACCGCAAGGTCTACCTGCCGACGAACGGACTGTTCGAAGAGGCCAAGTTCTTCGCCCAGGGCCGGGAGTTCCGGGCGTTCGACGCCCCCTTCGGCCGCGTGGGGCTCCTCATCTGCCGGGACTTCCTCCACTACGGGGCGAGCTACGTCCACTACGCGTCGGGGGCCGACATGATCGTCTGCATTTCCGCGGCCCCGGGGCGCGGCGTCGGGGGCGGGGACGCCTTCGAGACGGGCCGGATGTGGCAGCTCATGGGCGAGGCGGTGTCGTACTTCTCCTCCGCCTTCGTCGTCTACGCCAACCGCGTCGGCGTCGAGGACGGCGTGACCTTCGCCGGCGGATCGTTCGTGTTCGCGCCGGGCGGGCACCTCGTTGG
>JBGSUG010000036.1:0-5103 GCA_041736225.1 Candidatus Aminicenantales bacterium
CGACCGCGATGATCACGCGGGCCTGCCGGAGGCGGTCGTACTGCCCGAGAAGACGGTGGAGCCCGGCGACACCGACGTCGTAGATGCGCTCGGTCGCGTTGCCCAGGACCTCCGAGGTCACGGCCGCTTCCTCGGCCACCGGGATGTCCGAGGTCCCGGCGGTCAGCACGACGACCGTGCCGCGGCCGGCCGGGGGAGGGGACTGGATCCGGCTGACCGTCCGAGCCGCCGCGTTGTAGACGGCACCGGGGAGCTTGGCCCGGATCTTGGCCCAGGCGTCGGGTTCCACCCGGGTGACAAGGAGGTTCGAGCCCTTGCCGAGGATCTCCCGGGAGATGCGGGCGATCTGGTCCGGCGTCTTGCCCAGCCCGAAGACGACCTCGGGCGTGCCCTTGGCGACCTCCCGGTGGTGGTCGACCTTGGCGAAATCGAGGTCGCAGTAAGGATATCCCTCGAGGAGCTCGAGGGCCTTGGCGGGCGCGAGCTTGCCGGAGTGGACCTTCTCCAGGATCTCTTCCAGGCGCTTTTTCACCCGACCATTCTACCACATCGGCGAAACGGGGACATGTACCTCCGGTACGTGTCCCCGCCCTTGCTTGACGGCCCGGAAGGGAACACGTACGGAAGCGTGCATGTCCCCCTTCCGACATGTTGTCAAAGGCGGGCAAGTCGTGTAAAATAAGCACAATTCAACTCCAACCGAGAGGAACAACCGTGCGCGAACAACGATCGAAGAAGGACGAGTATCAGAAAGCCCTGGCGGCCTACGGCCTGGCCGTCAAGGAATTCCAAAAAGGCGAGTTCGAGAAGGCCGCCGAGTCGTTCGGCGTCTTCATCGAGAAATTCCCGGCCGAAAAGGAGATCGTCGACCGGGCCCGGACTTACATCGCCATCGCCCGGAAGCGGCCGAAGAAGGAGGTCGCGCCGCCCAAGAGCTTCGCGGACCACTACCGCGCCGGCGTGGTCAAGATCAACCAGAAGGATTACGAGGGGGCGGTCAAGATCCTGGACAAGGCGTTGGAGTTCAAGGAGAACGAAGGACTCGTCTACTACCTGCTGGCCGACGCCCACAGCCTGATGGGCCAGGGCGACGCCTCGCTCGACCTGCTCAGAAAGGCCGTCCAGAAGGACAGGAACTTCTCCATCCTCGCCCAGAACGAGCCCGATTTCGAGGCGCTCTGGGACGACAAGAAGTTCAAGCTCATCACCAAGCTGGCATGAAAAGAAAAACCGTCGTTCTCTTCCTGGGGGGAAAAGAGGACGCGGTCTTCCGGCCGGTCCTCGGCCGGCCGCTCGGCGCCTACGCCCTCGAGGCCGTTTGCGGGATCGGGCCCGATGCCGTCCTGGTCCTGGCCGAAAGCGCCGTGCGGGAGGGCTGGGAGGCCCTGATAGAAAGCGCAGGCCCGAAAACGCCCGTCTTCCTGCTCGCCTCTAAAAAGGCCAAGGGCGGCCGGCGCGGGGACTCCCTCGCCGCCCTCCTTGCGGCCCGGACCGTCCTCGAAAAATACCCCGATTGCGACGTCCTGATCGTGCCGGCCGATGTGCCTCTCATCCGCGAGAAGACCTTGAGAGCGTTGCTGCGTCCGCACGTCGCCAAGCGCCAGTCCCTGACCTTCCTCGGCGTGGGAGGGCAGAGCGGGATCTCGGACATCCTGGCCGTGCGGTCGTCGGACGCCTTCCCGCTCCTGCGCGGGATCTCCCCGTCCGGCGGCATGGCCGGTTTCGAGGTCCTGGCCCGGCGGCTGGTCGAGGCCGGGAAGCGGATCGGATTCCACGAATGTTCGGACGCCGAGGAAGCGGTTCCGGCCGCGGACGCGGCCGCCGTCGGGAAGGCCGCGGCCCGTCTCCGGGAGCGCAAGAACGACGCGCTCGCCCGGGCGGGCGTGGTCTTCCTCGATCCCGCGTCGGCCTGGATCGACTGGGCCGCCGTGATCGGCCCCCGGACGGTCGTCTATCCCACGGTCGTCGTCGAAGGGGCGACGCGGGTGGGCGCCGACGGCCGCATCTATCCCCACGTCCACATCATGTCTTCGACGATCGGCGCGCGGGTGAAGGTCCTGACCTCGACGGTCATGGAGGATACGGTCCTCGAGGACGACGTCCAGGTCGGGCCGTTCTCCCGGTTCCGGCCCAAGACCCGGGTCTGCGCCGGGGCCAAGGTCGGCAATTTCGTCGAGATGAAGAACACCGTCTTCGGCCGCGGCTCCAAGGCCCAGCACCTGAGCTACGTCGGCGACAGCACCGTCGAGGAAGGCGTCAACATCGGCGCCGGGACCATCACGTGCAATTACGACGGCGTCTCGAAGAACCCCACCCACATCGGCGCCGGGGCCTTCATCGGCTCGGGCACGGAGCTCGTCGCCCCGGTCAAGGTCGGGCGGGGCGCCTACATCGCCGCGGGCTCGACCATCACCAAGGACGTCGCCGCCGGCGCCCTGGCCGTCGCCCGGGCCCGTCAGGTCGAGAAGCCGGGCTGGGCCCTGGAACGGGCCCGGAAGAAGAACGAAGCAGGGGGGGGACACAAGCCATGAAACGCAGCGAGATCCGACAGTACTTCAGGAACGGCCGGGCCGTTGTCTCGCCGGGGACCTTCGCCATCGTCAAATCGCGCCGGGCCCTGGTGAACGCCTTCGCCGTGATCAAGGACGACCGGGAGACGACCTGCATCATCGACGAGGCCAAGCTCGGCTCCCAGAAATTCCTCGGCTTCGAGGGCGACTGGCGGTTGATCACCTTCGACATGGTCCTGCCGCTCAGCCTGGTCGGCTTCTTCGCCGCGGTCTCCGGGGCCCTGGCCGACGCCGGGGTCAACATCTTCACCGTCTCGGCCTATACCACGGACCACGTCTTCGTCAAGAGCCTGAAGCTCGACGTCGCCGTCAAAGCTTTGGAGAAGATGGGCATGTCCGTCCGGCAGCCCTGAGCCATGCCGGCCGTCGTCTCCCTTGCCGAGATCAAGCGGGCCCTGGCCGCGATCGACCCGTTGCCGCTCATCGAGGCGGGTTTCGTCGCCTACTCGCGTGGCGAGGTCGTCGTGCCGCCGGTCGGCGAGCTCGTCTTCGACGACCCGCCCGGCGACGTCCACATCAAGTACGGCTACATCCGCAGGGACGACGTCTACGTCATCAAGATCGCCTCGGGGTTCGTCGACAACCCGAAGCGGGGACTGCCGTCGGGCGACGGCCTGATGCTCGTCTTCAGCCAGAAGACGGGCGCCCTCGAGGCCATCCTCCTCGACGAGGGTTACCTGACCAACTTGCGGACGGCCGTGGCCGGGGCCGTCGTCGCGAAGTACCTGGCGCCGGAGAAGGTGACGGCAGTCGGGATCCTGGGCGCCGGCGTCCAGGGCCGGATGCAGCTCGAGTGGCTCCGGCGCGTGCGGCGGTTCGACCTGGCGGTCGTGTGGGGCGTCGACGAAGGCGAGCTCGAGGCCTACACGCGCGACATGGCTTCGCCCGGACTCGAGATCCGGACGACGCTCCGGGCCGAGGAGGTCGCCGCGGCGGCGAACCTCATCGTCACCTGCACGCCCTCGACGACGCCGCTCCTGCGGGCCGGCTGGATCCGGCCGGGGACGCACATCACCGCGATGGGCTCCGATACCGCCTCGAAACAGGAGCTCGATCCGGCCATCCTGGCCCGGGCGGACCGGGTCGTCGTCGACAGCCTGAGCCAGTCGGAGCTCCGGGGCGAGGCCTACCGGGCCGTGAGCGCGGGCGCGATCGGAAGGGGGGGCCTGGTCGAGCTGGGCCGCGTCATCGAGGACCCCGGATCGAGGCGCGCCTCGGACGGCGAGATCACCGTGGCCGACCTGACCGGCGTCGCCGTCCAGGACATCCAGATCGCCAAAGCCGTCTGGCGCGAGATCCGTTAGAGATACTTGCGGACGACGGCGTCCATCTCGTCCATCCGCCGCTCCATCTCGGCCACCATCTTGAACTGGGTCCGGGCCCGGTCGAGGTTGTGGCCCGCGCGGTGGATCTTGAAATAGACGTCGCCCTTGAGGTGGTCGGTCAGGAAGCGGATGCCGCACTCGAGCGTCAGGAGCTTGGCCGAAAAGGCCAGGCGCTCCGCCTCGGCCGGAACGAGGAAGTCCCGGGCCGCGTCGAGATAGCCGGCGGCCAGCCGGTCGAACATCCCGAGGTCGAAGCCGACCTTGTCGAGGTCCCGCTCGTCCTCGACGGCCGTGGCCGCGCCCAGGCGGACCGAATCGCCGAAATCGTAGAGGACCGATCCCGGCATGACCGTGTCGAGGTCGATGACGCAGACGCCCTCGCCCGAGCGGTCGTCGATCATGACGTTGTTGAGCTTGGTATCGTTGTGGGTGACCCGCTCGGGGATGAGGCCCGAGGCCAGGCCGTCGACGACGACGCCCGTTTCCTTCTCCCGGGCCAGGACGAAGTCGATCTCGGGCCGGACGCCGCCGGCACGGCCGTTCGGGTCGAATTCGAGCGCGGCCAGGAAGGCGTCGTAACGCTTCCGGGTTTGGTGGAAATCCGGGATGGTCTCGTGGAGCCGCCCGCCCGGCAGGCGGGCCAGCATTTTCTGGAAGTTGCCGAAGGCCTTCGAGGCCGAATAGACGTGCCGGAGGTCCTCGACCTGGTCGTAGGTCCGGGCGCCGTCGATGTAGCGGAACATCCGCCAGTACGTGCCCTCCGGCGTCCTGTGGAAGGATTTCCCGTCGCGCGTCGGGACGATGGTGAGGGTCTCGCGGTCGGGGTCGCCCCCGGCGGCCGCGATCCGCTCCCGGGCGAAGCGCGTGACCCGCTCGATGTTCTCCATGAGCTGTTCGGGCTCGCGGAAGACGAGGTGGTTGATCCGCTGGTTGACGTATTTGATCCGCCGCCCGGACTCGTCGAATTCCGAGCAGTAGGTGTCATTGATGTGGCCGGACGGGATGGGGCAGGACGAGAGCCACGTCCCCGGGCAGTCGAAGGCGGCGCAGATCCGGTCCAGCTCGGGCAAGGGCTTCTTCTCCATGACTGACCAACCTCGGCGTGATGTCCCCCGGCCCCCCGCGGGTCGGGCGCCCATTCTAGCGGACGCGCGTCCCGGCTGTCAACGCCGCCTTCAGCGCGGCCTGCCGCCCCCGGCACTCCGGCC
>JBGSUG010000243.1:0-3221 GCA_041736225.1 Candidatus Aminicenantales bacterium
TCGCCCAGGAAATTCGTGGCCCGCCAGCCGCTCCGGTCCAGGGGCCGGCCCGCGCCGTCATAACCCAGGATCTCCGCGACGCCGAAGTTGCGGCCCCGGATGCGGATATAGCGGCACGGCCGGGTCGCGAGCGGGACGGAGATCACGACCGGCCTCTTGTCGCCCGCGTCGATGTCGAAGATCTTGATCGTTTTGCCCCGCTGCCTGAGCGAGCCCGCGGCCGGGATGCTTTCGGCCGCGGCCAGGCTCGCGCCGTCCGTCCGCGTCCAGGCTGTCAGATCGGCGGACGTCTCGACGGCCTCGAGAAAGGCCGCATCCGTCCGGCGGACGACGTGCAGCTCGAGGGTCGCCAGGTCCGTCGGCCGGCCGAGGTCGATGCGCCAGAGGGACGTTTCGCTGCGATAGGCGGCCGGGCTGCCCGTGAACGGGCTGCGGCGCGGGAACCCGTCGCTCCAGCGCGTCTCGGGATCGCCGTCGAAGGCGTTGAGAAAGGTCCCTTCGGCGGCCACGACCTTGTCCCACATGTAGGTCCGGCAGGCCTCGATCTCGGGCAGCCCCGACGGCTCTTGCTTCAAACGGACCATCTCCCGGATCTCGAGCGCGTCGTCGTCGATCCCGAACTTGGCCAGCTCGGCCAGCCGTTGCCCCTCCGCGGCTCCGGCGAGATCGTCCCCGAAACCGGCCAGCCGGGCGAAGGACGGCCCGGCCGCAGGGGTGCCGGGGAACGCGACCAGCCAGGGCTTGTCCCCGGTCGGAACGGGCTGGCCGGCTCCCGTCCGCACGGTGCGGCCCCCGAAATTGAGGAACATTACATCGGCTTTCCGTCCCGGCGTTCCGAGGAGCTTGATGTCGAAGCTCCGGGCGTCGGGCCCGGGCACGATCTCGTAGGCAACCCCGGCGACGAGCGGCTCCGCCGGGGCGACCGTGTCGATCTGGATGAGCCGGAGGCTGAAGGGATCCAGCTCGACCGGGAGCGTCCCGCCGACAACGGCCCCATCGCCCGCTCTCTTCATCAGCATTTCCCAGGGATGACGCTGCCGGACGGTCAGGGGCGTGCCGGGCGCGGCCGCGAGGCCGATCGACGCGTCGAGGGGGATCGACTTCAGCGCCGGCTCCCAGGTCATGTTGCGCACGAGCACCAGCGACGACGCGCCGTCGGCGTGGGCGATGTCCCCTCCCGGCAGCGGAACCGAGTGCTTGAGCAGGTGTTCGAGCTGTTTGTGGAGCTGGATCAGGCGGGCCAGGCGCGGGAAGTCCTCGTCGCCGAGGAAGAAGAACGTCCCGTACATCTCGGGCGAGAGGACCGAGGCGCGGCCGAAGGCCTGCGTCACGAGGTCGTCCTCCCACTTCTCGAGGCAGCTGTTGAAGCAGATGCCGTGGTCCTCGAACTGCCGGAAGGGCGTCCCGAAGAACTCCGATGAGAGCTCGCGGCCGATGGAGCAGTCGCGGCTGTAGAGGCTGGCCGTTTCGTTGCTGATGTGGACGTCGATGTAGGTCTCCTCGCCGCGCCAAAGGAGGCAGTCTGTGATGGTCAGCATGTAGGGCGAGTCGTTGATGCGGTGATTGATGGCGATGAATCCCGGGTCGAGGCACCGCGCCTCGGCCAGGGCGTCGGACAGGCTCTGATATTTCTTCTCCAGGATGTACTTATCCGGGTGGGTGAGCTCCGAGACCACCGTGTCCATCTTGAACAGGCCGACATTGAAGTCCCGGACCCAGGACAGCAGCTGCTCCCGGCGGGTGGCCATCTCCTCGGGCTTCTCGCCGAAGCCGTCCGGGCCGAGCCAGAGCCCGAGGCGCATGCCGAGCGCCTTCGACCCCTCGGCTAGGGGCTTCAGGCCGGCCGGAAACCGCGCAAGGAAGTTGGCCTTGAACTGGGGATAATACGTTCCCTGCGACTCGACGAGGCCCGCGTCTGAATTGTAGATGTCGAATTGCAGTCCGTAGAGCTCCTTGAGCCGGCGCAAGGCCGCGAAGTTCGCCAGGACCTCGGATTCCCGTGGTCCGGAATTGTCGTGACAGAGCCAGTCGAAATAGAACGTGGTGAAGTCCACACGGTTAGCCCGGATCTCTTGAATGTAAAGGCCGAAGGCCTCTTCGATCCGCCCCGCCGCGGAGACGCCGAAGCCGCTCGTCTTGCTCATCCAGGTCCCGCTGGGGGGCACCTCCGCCGCGGGGAAATGGCCCAGCGCGAGGCGCCCATCGCGCAAGGCCGCTTCGGCGATCGGCCACTCCAGGCCCCAGAAGATCTGCCCGTCCAAGAAGACCGGGTTCTCCGCCTTTTCGGGCAGGGGAACGTTCTCGATCCGAATGGCATCAATGGTGGCGTCCCGTACGACGATAGGCCCGTTCCGGCCGTTGATCACCCGGAGGAGCTTACGGACATACCAGCTCCCGGGCGCCAAGCGGTACTCCGCTTCGACGGCCAGCCCCGCGAGATCCCCCTGTCCTTCGAAGCGGACCCGCAGGAGGTCCGGCGAGGGCCTTACGACCGAATCAGGGGCGAAATCGCTCGAGGCGGCGGGAAACGTCCGGCCCCCGATCTCGAGAAGGAACTCGAAAGGGGCGGCGGCGATGTCGAAGGACTTACCGGTCAGCTTGTTCGTCAGACGAAGGCCATCCGATCCGTTCGTCTGAAGAGAAAGGGCCTCGTTCTGCAGCGGAGACAGCCCGTCGGTCCCCGCGGCGGGCCGGGCGGATTGGGACCGGCCGTGAGGTGCCCCGGCGAAAAGAACGGCCATGACGACGACCAGCGCGCGGACGCTCATAGGACCTCCCTCGTTCAAGCCCTCGCTTCGGACAGCATCTCCATTAATTTCTTGCCTTAACTAAGATACAATTTTAAAATAGAATCCAGAGAAATACCATAATGGAAACCCAGCCGAGGACCTATCAAGCTCGAACGACCCGCCGGATCCGGTTGATCTTGCTCGCGGCGATCGCACTGCAGAGCGGCGACTGGCCGTACCGCGCGTTGGCGTCGGCCGATACCCGAACGCAGGCCTCGCTTGAGAGGCGCGAAGGGACGGCCAGGGCCGAAGACCGGCTTTCGCCCTCCGCCTTCGCCGATCCGCCGGTCGAAGCCCGGCCCGGGTGCTTTTGGGCTTGGCTCAACGGATCGATCACCAAGGAGCAGATCACCCGCGACCTGGAGGCGATGGCCCGGGGCGGCATGCGCGGCGGCGAGATCTGGGACGTGGCGGCGGCCGCCGACCCGGACG
>JBGSUG010000067.1:0-25833 GCA_041736225.1 Candidatus Aminicenantales bacterium
GGTCGTGTACTACGACTACTCCGGCGCCCCGCTGGCCGAGAGCGTCTTCCCGACGGGACCCGACGAGGTCCCCTGGCCGTACGGCGGTTTCGCCATCGAGCCCATGGACGCCCACGGCGGGTGGCTGGCCTCGGCCCGGGACCTGCTGCGGTTCATCCTCGCGGTCGACGGCCGGACCGCGACGCCCGACGTCCTCCAGCCGGCCTCGATCGCGCTCATGGTCGAGCGGCCGCCCCTCGCGGAGTACTCCGGCTCCGCGACTTACTACGCGCTCGGCTGGCAGGTGAGGCCGACCGGCGGGGACGCCAACTGGTGGCACACGGGCTCGCTCCCGGGCACCGCGACGATCCTGGTCCGGACGGCCAACAACCTGAGCTGGGTCGCCCTGTTCAACTCCCGGCCGGCCGCGTCCGACAGCTTCTTCAACGAGCTCGACAGCGAGCTTTGGCGGGCCGTGAACGGCATCACGGATTGGAACTAGGAAAGGCGGAACCATGCCGGCCTACACCAAGCCGACCCTCGTCCTCGACGAGCGCCGGGCGCGCCGGAACATCGAACGGATGACGGAGAAGGCGGCGCGCCTCGGCCTCCGGTTCCGGCCGCACTTCAAGACGCACCAGTCGCGGCACGTCGGCCGCATCTTCCGCGATCTCGACGTCGGGGCCATCACCGTGTCCTCCGTCGACATGGCCGCCTACTTCGCGGCCGACGGCTGGCGGGACATCCTGATCGCCTTTCCGGTCAACGTCCTCGAAATGGCGGACATCCGTCCGCTCTCCGCGCGGTGCCGTTTGGGACTGCTCGTCGAAGCGCCGGACGGGCTGGCCGCCCTGGCCAAAGGGATCGCGGCCCCGGTCGACGTCTGGATCAAGGTCGACATCGGTGCGAACCGGACCGGAGTGGACTGGAACGACGGAGCGGCGATGGTCCGCATCTGCGAGGAAGCGAGCCGGCGGCCGAAGCTGCGTCTCCGCGGCCTCCTGACCCACAACGGCCGGACTTACGGCGCCCGGACTCTCCCGGCCCTCGAGCGCAGCCATGCCGACTCGCTGCGTAAGATGCGGCAGACGCGCCGGCGCTTGGAAGCCGCGGGCTTCGCGGGGCTCGAGATCTCCGTTGGGGACACGCCGTCCTGCCGCCGGCTCGAGGATTTCGCGGACGTCGACGAGATCCGGCCGGGTAACTTCGTTCTCTGCGACGTCATGCAGCTGGAGCTCGGGTCCTGCCGCGAGGCGGACGTGGCGGCGGCGGTGGCCTGTCCCGTCGTGGCCGTCCACGCCGACAGGCTCGAGGTCGTCGTCTACGGCGGGGCGATCCACCTGTCCAAAGAGGATTTCATTTCGAAGCGGGACGGCCGCATCTACGGCCGGGTCTGCCGTCCGCGCGGTGCGGGCTGGGGCCCGGTCCTGCCCGGTACGGCCGTCTGCGCCCTGTCCCAGGAACACGGCGTGATCAGGACGACCGCTTCGGAGATCGGGCGGATCAAGCCGGGGGACGTTCTTTTCGTCCTTCCGGTCCATTCCTGCCTTACCGTCAATCTGTGGGAGAATTTCGTCGGCCTGGAAGGCACGAAGATCCCGACTATACGCTCGGAATCTTGTTAATTCATTTTAATTCTTTTAGTTAAAAAAGATATTTGAAGGGTCTAATTTATTCTTGACATGAGTAAATATATCATATATTCTGCGGCGGACAATGAAAATGGATTGGAAACCGTCTGATTTTCAAGTCCCCGCGACTCTGAGCGAGACCATCTACCAGTCGCTCAAGAAGGCCCTGATCGACGGCGAGATCAAGCCGGGTCAGAGGCTCCAGGAGAAAGAGATCGCGGCCCTCTTCAACACCTCGTCGACCCCCGTGCGGGAGGCGTTCTTCCGGCTCGCGGCCGAGAAGTATCTCGTCATCAACGCCCGCAAGGAGGTCCTCGCCCAGGACACGACCCTCGAGGAAGTCCGGGAGCTCTACGAGATCGTCCGGGCCCTCGACATCCTGGCCCTGAGCAAGACCCTGGCCCTGATGACCGAAGACGACGTCCGGGAGATCGGGGATATGACCGACACGCTGGGCCGCTATCACGACGAGCGGAACCACCAGAGCTACCTCGACCAGAACCTCCGCATCCACGACCGGATCTGGCGTTGCTGCGGAAGCGCCGCGCTCTACGAGACCCTCACCGAGCTCATGTCCAAGATATCGATCTACCGGCGCAAGGCGGACTTCGCGCCCTTTTCCGATCCGCCGTCCCTCGAGAAGTCGTTCAGCGATCATCTCGAGATCTTCCGGCTGATCGAATCCCGCGACATGGCCCGGCTGGAGATGTTGATCGAAGCCCACTGGGGCGAAGAGTTCACCGTCGACAACGCGCCTGCTCCCAAGAAGTGAAAGTCGACGAGGAGGTGAGAATCACGCCGCTCCCGCAACACCCGAAGCCAATCCCCATTCACCCTGAATCACGAATATCGAGGAGGTATTTACCATGCGGTTCATGAAGAGCATCGCCGTGGCCTTCCTGGTCCTCGCATCCGTCGGCCTGGCCTTCGGCCAGATGACCCCGACGGGCAAGCTGACCGGAACGGTCTCCGATGATGGAAAGCAGCCCCTGCCGGGCGTCTCCGTCAAGATCAGCAGTCCGTCCCTCATCCTGCCCGAGATGGCGACCGTGACGAACGAGAACGGCCTCTACCGGTTCTTCTCCCTGCCCTCGGGAACGTACAAGATCGTCTTCGAGCTGCAGGGCTTCAAGTCCGGCATCCGCGAAGGCATCATCATCCGGGCCCAGTCCACGGTGACCATCGACATGACCCTCGCTCCGGGCGAGATCAACGAGTCGATCACCGTCGTCGGGCAATCCCCGACGGTCGACATGCAGAAGACCCAGACGGGCTCGACCTTCACCACCGAGCTCATCGAGACCCTGCCCCTGGCGCGGGACCTCGCGTCCATCTTCAATTCGGCCCCGGGCATGTTCGCCCGGACGTCGCACGGCAGCGACGCCCGGTCCAACAACTTCATCGTCGACGGCGTCAAGATGCAGGACCCGGTCACGGGCGATCCCTACCAGACGGTCCCCTGGAACGCCATCGACGAGGTCGAGATCGAGACGAGCAACCAGAAGGCCGAATACGGCGCCGTCAAGGGCGCCCTGGTCAACGTCATCACCAAGGCCGGCGGCAACGAGTTCAGCGGAGGCGTCAACTTCTACTTCCGGGACAAGAGCCTCCAGTCCGACAATACCCAGGGCACGCCGCTCGAGGGCACGTTCGTCGGGTTCCGCCGCCAGTTCGTGCCGGGCTTCTCGCTCGGCGGGCCCATCGTCAAGGACAAGCTCTGGTTCTTCACCAGCCTCGACGTCGACCTGTCCTCGTCCTACATCCAGGGCTTCCCGGCTCCCGCCAACTACGGCGATCCCCAGCCGGCTTCGGCCCCGACGGCCCAGAACACCTACGCACCGTTCGCCAAGCTGACCTGGCAGCTGGGCCCGAAGGACAAGATCGTCGCTTCGACCTACTACCGCCTTTACAACTGGGACCACCGCAACGCCAGCCGTTGGAACGTCCTCGACGCCAACTCCAAGGAGGACAGCGCCGTCACCATTGCCAACGTCCAGTGGACCAAGACCTTCACCAACAACTTCTTCACCAACGTCAAGGCCGCCTGGTACTCCCTGCACCAGTACATCCTGGCCCGCAACGACTTGGCCCCGCTCGTCGATGAGGCTACGGACAACATCAACCGTGGCGGCGCCGGGTCCGACTGGTGGTACCAGCGGCGGCGCGCATCGCTCACCAGCGACGCCACATACTTCGTCGATAACTGGCTCGGCAGCCACGAGTTCAAGGCCGGCGTCGACGCGGAATTCGCGTTCGACACCACCGAAACCCAGTATTACCAGGATCCCCACTTCGAGGGCGTCTTCGCCGACGGCTTCAAAGCCGTCGACATCTATCTCTGGGACGGCGTTCCCAATTGGGCCTGGGTCGGCACCGAGTTCAAGCAGAAGAACAACCTCACGCAGATCGGCGGCTTCGTCCAGGATACGTGGACCCCGATGAAGCGGCTGACCGTGAACCTGGGCCTGCGCTACGACTTCTCCCAGGGCAGCTATCCTCCCCAGAAGACCCGGGACGGCAGCGAGTGGGTCAACGAGAACACCATCAAGGCCATGACCTTCAACATGATCTCGCCCCGCCTGGGCCTGAGCTTCGATCCCGTCGGCGACGGCAAGACCGTCGTCCGGGCCAACTTCGGCCGCTACTACGCGCCCCTGCTCATGATCTACTACTACTTTAACAATCCCAACCAGAGGAGTTCGTTCTGGGCCCAGCTCAATCCCGACTGGTCGGTCAACTACACGACCCCGGTCTGGTCCCCCGGCATGACCGAGGTCGACCCGAACATCAGCTCGCCCTTCGCCGACGAACTCAACATCGGCATCGAGCGCGAGATCTTCGAGGACTTCTCCCTGGCCGTGACTTACATCGCCAAGTGGGAGAAGAACCTCATCGACGACGTCGACCGCGGCCACCTCGACTGGGACGCCTACCTCGAGACGGGCGATCTCGTCTGGAGCGGCTACCACGCGGTCACCGGCAACGATCCCTTCACCGGGCAGGACGTCACCTTCTATGAGATGAACGATGACTTCGGGGACTACCACTTCGTCTTCCAGAACGTCCCCGGCACGGCCCGCAAGTACCGCGGCCTCGAATTCAAGCTGAACAAGCGGATGTCCCACCGCTGGGCCATGCAGACGAGCTACGTTTGGTCACGCGGCACCGGCGTCCTCAACACCTCCCGCGACCAGAGCACGGGCTTCACCGGCTTCTACGACGATCCGAACTCCATGATCAACGCCTACGGCCGGCTCGACTACCAGAGAGAGCACTTGGTCAAGGTCCAGGGCACCTACACCGGTCCGTGGGGCATCAACGCCAGCGCCTATTACCAGTTCGGCTCCGGCATTCCCTATTCGCGCGTGCTCCGAACTTACGAGGCAGGCCTCGGCTCCCTCTATCAGGGCGGCGTGGCCATCTTCGCCGAGAAGCGCGGCACCTACGAGCTGCCGGACCAGCACCTGCTCGACATCCGGCTGGAGAAGACCTTCCCCGTGTGGAGGGGCGAGCTCGGCGTCCAGTTCGACGTCTACAACGCCTTCAACAACAACCAGGCGACGAGCGTCGGCAACACCACGAATTACGATTGGTTCCAGGGCTCTAAGGGCCAGTCCATCTATGGTATCATGGGCCCGCGCTTCATGCAGCTCGGATTGATCTACAGGTTCTAACCTCGCAGTTCCTCGCGTCAGGCGGGCCGGCGTCCCCGAACGGGGCGCCGGCCCGGCCTGAATCCGGACAGGAGGTCAAAGACATGGATCCGAAAACCGCTTCCGATGACCGGACGCCCGGCCCGAACGGCCGGCGCGAGTTCCTGGCCAAATCCCTGGCCGGCCTGGCCGTCCTGGGCTCCCCCTACGGCTCCTTCCGTCGGTTCTTCGCGGCCGACGACGAGGCCTTCCCGCTCGGCGACGAGGCCTTTCCCCCGGCTGGCGGCTTCCTCATGGAGAGCGCGCCCGGGCCCGAGACCGTCATCAACGGCAAACGCGTTCTCTACTTCGGAGGCACAGGCTACTTCGCCCTCCACGGCCATCCCGAGGTCATCGAGGCCGGCGTCGCCGCCTTTCGTAAGTACGGCGTGCACCCCGCGACCTCCCGGACCGGATTCGGCAACACCGCGGTCCAGGTCGAGCTCGAGCGTCAGATCGCCGAGTTCTTCGGGACCGAGGATTCCATCCATTTCGTCTCCGGCTACCTCGACAACCTCTTCCTCGTTCAGGCCCTTAAGGACAAGGTCGGGACCATTTTCATCGACGAGACGGCCCACTTCAGCATCCGCGACGCCGTCTATTCCGCACTCAAGCCGGTCCACACCTACAAGCACCGCGACCCCGAGGACTTGGCCCGACAGCTCAAAACGAAGCTCAAGGCCGGCGACGTCCCCCTGGTCATGAGCGACGGAATCTTCCCGACGTTCGGGGTCATCGCCCCGGTCCCGGACTATCTCAAGGTCATCGAGCCCTACGCCGGCTACCTCTGCCTCGACGATTCGCACGCCGTCGGCCACCTTGGGCCGCACGGATGGGGCACCTACGACTACTACGGCGTCAAGAGCGACCGTTGCTTCTACGCCGGGACGATGAGCAAGGCCTTCGGCGGCCACGGCGGCTTCATCCCGGCCAGCAAGGCCTTCATCGACCACATCAAGGTTACCTGCGGTGCTTACCCCGGCGCGACACCCAGCCCGACACCGGCCATGGCCGCGTCGCTCAAAGGGCTGCAGATCGTCCGGCGCGAGCCCCAGCGGCGCGAGCGGCTGCTCCGCAACGTCGCCCGGATCAAGACCGGACTCAAGAAGCTCGGCTACGACATGAACGACAACCCGGTGCCCATCGTCACGTGGGTCCTGAAGTCGCCCGAGGCCATGAAGAAGGTCCAGAAGGAGCTCTTCGACCGGGGCATCGCCGTCGCTCTCATGAAGTACGTCGGCGCCCCCGAAGGCGGGGTCCTGCGGGCTTCCATCTTTTCCGAACATACGACCGAGCAGATCGACCGGCTGCTCGCAGAAATGAAGCGGCTGGGCTGACCCATCCGGACGGCGTTCCGGCCCACGGCCCATCGCCCCGAGAGGACATCATGAAGCGACGCATCCCGTTCCTCCGGACCACGGCCGCTGCCGTCGTCCTGACCCTGTTCGCGGCCGGCACGGGCCGGGCCGCCTCGGATATCGACCCCGCCGCGATCCGGGCGCAGGTCGCCGAAATGCTCAAGGCCCGCGGGCTCGTCGGGCTCTCTCTCGTCGTCGTGGAGGACGGAAAGACCGTCCTGGCCGAGGGCTTCGGGACCCGGTCGCTCGCGACCGGCGGACCCGTCGCACCGGACACGATGTTCGCCATCGGCTCCATCACCAAGCAGTTCACCGCGGCCTGCGTCCTGCTCCTGGCCGAAGACGGCAAGCTCGACGTCACAGACAAGGTCGCCAAGTACTTCCCCCTTCTGACCCGGGCCGGCGACATCACCCTGCTCGACCTGATGAACCACGTCTCGGGCTATCCCGATTACTATCCCCTCGATTTCGTCGACCGGCCCATGGCGGAGCCGATCGCCGTCGACGAGGTCATCCGCCGCTTCGGGACGCGGCCGCTCGACTTCGAGCCTGGCTCGCGCTATTCCTATTCGAACACGGGCTATCTCATTCTGGGCCGGGTCGTCGAAAAGGCCGGCGGCGAGCCCTACGGGGCCTTCCTGGCCCGGCGGATCCTCCGGCCGCTCGGCCTGACCCGCACGGCTTACGAGCCCGATTCCCTGGGCCCGGACTGCGCTCGTGGGCACATGTCGTTCTGGCTCGGTGCTCCGGAGGATGTCCGGCTCGAGGGCCGGGGCTGGGTCGCCGCGGCCGGGGCCATGTTCTCGACGCCGACGGACCTGGCCGCCTGGGACGCCGCGCTCGCCGGCGGCAAGGTCCTGAAAGCGGAGTCGTTCAAACTCATGACGGCCCCGAGACAGCTCACCGACGGCAGAATGTCGAACTACGGCTGCGGCCTGGCCGTCGGCGAGCGTGACGGAACGCCGTTCCTTTCGCACAGCGGGGCCGTCAACGGCTTCTACGCCCTGAACCTGGTCGTCCCCTCCACCCGGTCGGCGATCGTCCTCTTCTCGAACCTGTCGTCCTACAGCGATGTCAACGCCGTCTGGAACCGGCTCGTCCCGCTCCTCCTGCCGGCCGCGCCCAAGCCTGCGGCCCCGGCAACGGAGGCCAAGGACAAACCGATACCCCGCGCGCCACAGACGGGTATCCCGACGATCGCAGGCCTGCCTGCCGCAGAGCAAGCCGTTGTGTTCTTCAAGGCCCTCCAGCAGGGGAAGGTCGACCGTTCCGGTCTCGGAGAGGAATTCTCCCACTTCCTGAAGGACCGGGTCATTCCGGGCGCCGCGGTCCGCATGAAGGCGTACGGCGAGCCGGTCAAAGCGGAGGTGGAATCGATCGGCGAGCGGGGCGGCATGGAGGTCTCGACGACCCGCCTCGAATTCGCCTCGGGGACCCTGAAGGTCCTGATGTACAGGACGCCCGACGGCAAGATCCAGCAGATCTTCTTCCAGAAGGGATGAACCGGATCAGGGCCGTTTCGGCTTTCCGTTCTTCGCGAGGAAGTAGTCATAGGCGGCCCGGGCCATCAGGCCGATCTTGTGCTTGATCTCGTAATGGACTTCCTGCAGGCCGTTGGCGAAGAAGCACATCACCAGGGTTCCGGCCTTGTCCGGCAGCCAGATGACGGCCGCGTCCAAGAGCACGGTGTCCTCGCCGTTCTTGGCCAGGCTGCCGCCCTTCCGGGCGACATCGACGGTCGCCGGCAGGTAGCGGAGGATGAGCTCGGCCCCCGTGTGGCTCCTCATCGTGGTCAGGATGCGGTCGCTCGTCGCCCGGTCGACGATCTCGCCCCTGACGCACTTCTCCAAGAGAAGGGCGATCTCGCGGGGTGTGGAGGTATTGTGGATCGATGTCTCGAAAGCCTTTTCGGCGGCCAGGCGGGACTTGTCCGCCCAGACCGACTCGGGAAGCGCTGCGAGCTCGGCGGGCGTCAGAGGCTTCCCGGGGTCGAGGCCGAGATAGGCCAGGATGAGCTGACGGGTATCGTAATCGACCGTCGTCGCGACCAGGCCGAGCTCGGCCATGGTGGCCGCGATGGCCTGCGGGGTGACAAGGCGGAAGAGGATGTCCGTGGCCGTGTTGTCGGACCGGGCCATCATCAGGAGCTGGAGGTCCTGGACGGAGATGTTGAGGCCCGGCTTCATGGACGCCATCAGCCCGCTGCCGAAGGTCTTCATCCTCTCCTCGAACAAGATCCGGTCGTCGAGGGAGATCCGGCCGAGACTGATCTGCTTGTACAGGGTGAGCAGGACCGGGATCTTGAACACGGACGCCAGCTGGAAACGCTCGTCTTCGCGGAGGCCGAACGATTCCCCCGATTCGACGTGTTTGACCAGGATCCCAACACGGCCGCGGACGGTTGCGGCCTGGGATGACAAGGCTTGTTCGAGCTCGGCACGGGAACCGGGGACGCGGAAGGCGGGTGCTTGCGGGAACAGGGGGGCCGGGAGGGCGGCGGAGAGGACGATTACGGCCGTGACCGTGAGGGCGGCGAGGGATCGTGAGCAGGGCTTCCCGGATGGGTTCATGGCGTCTCCTGTCAACGAGGGATCTTGGACATCCTATTGTATAGGCCCTGGGCTTCGGCTTCAACGGATTCCGGGGCGCGCAGGGCGGGATTTGCCGGGGAAATCGTCTATAATGATGCCATGACCGAAACGGACCTGATCTTCACCAAGGAATACGCGGTCCACTCCTACGAGACCGACGCCCGGGGCTTCGTCAAGGCGTCCGCCCTTCTCAATTACCTCCAGGACAGCGCCGGGGAGCACGCCGGCCGGCTGGGTGTGGGTGTCCTCGACCTCTTCAAACGCAACATGACCTGGGTCCTGTCCCGGTATCACATCGCCGTCCACCGCTATCCAACGCGGGGCGCGAGGCTGGAAGTCATGACCTGGCCCTCGGGAAAGCATGGTTATTTCGCCCTCCGCGACTTCGAGGTCTCCGACGGGGGGGGCGACCCCGTCCTCTCGGCGACGAGCTCCTGGATGGTCGTCGGACTCGAAAAGAAACAGCCCGTCAAAATCGACGAGGCCATCGCGATCCCCTACGCCGTGGACAAGCGCGCCCTGGCCGATCCCTTCGACTCGCTCGCCGTTCCCGCGGCCCGCGACGCCGAGGTCGGCTTCCGTGTCGAATCCGGCCACATCGACTGGAACCGCCACGTCAACAACGCCGTCTACGTCCAGTGGGCGCTCGAAGCGGTCCCGCCGGACGTCCTGCAGCGGTCCCGGCCGGTCGACCTCGAGGTCTCCTACCGGGCCGAGGCCTTCTACGGGGACAAGGTCGTTTCCGTCCTCCAGCGGGTTGCCGGCGCGGACCGGGAAGCCGTGTTCCTCCACCAAATCCTCAACGCGGCCACGGGCGCCGAGCTGACCCGGCTGAAAACCCGTTGGGAGTAACAAAAGAATGCCTGGTATGCCCATGAGACGCACCGTCGCCTTCGCTCTGCTCGGATTCGCCGTCCTGGCCGCCTTTACGCTCGGCGCCGGGCCGGACGGGCAGAAAGAGCGGAAGCCCGCTCTCCCCGATAGATATAAAGCCTGGCTCGAAGAGGAGGTCGTCTACATCGTCGCCCCCATGGAGCGGGACGTCTTCCTCAAGCTCCAGAGCGACCGCGAGCGGGACCTCTTCATCGAGGCCTTCTGGAAGCAGCGGGACCCGAACACCGGCACGCCGGAGAACGAGTTCAAGACCGAGCACGCACGCCGCATCGCCCACGCCAATCGCTACCTCGGCCGCGACGCGCCCCGGCCCGGCTGGCGGACCGACCGCGGCCGCATGTATATCATCCTGGGCGAGCCGAGGGATACCCAGAGGTACGAGGGCAAGTCCTCGACGTACGACACCGAGATCTGGTTCTATCAGGGGCTGACGGACCTCGGCCTGCCGGCGGGGTTTAACCTGGTCTTTTTCCGGGAATACGGCCGCGGCGAGTACCGCCTCTACAGCCCGGCCGGCGACGGGCCGCAGGCCCTGCTGACGGGTTACAACGACACCACGGATTACATGGCCGCGTACGAAAAGCTCCGGGAATTCGAGCCCGAGCTGGCCGCCGTCTCCCTCTCCCTCATTCCCGGCGAGACGCAGGCGAACTACGGTCGCCCGTCGATGGGCTCCGACATTCTCATCCAGCGGGTCGAATCGTCCGCGGCCCGCAACGTCGAATCGAAGTACGCCCGCAAGTTCCTCCAGTACAAGGACCTCGTCGAGGTCGAATACACGGCCAACTATCTCGATAGCGACAGCCTGATCAAGGTCTTCCGCGACCCGGCCGGTATGTACTTCGTCCACTACGCGGTCGAACCGCGGCGGCTATCGCTGAACCTGTACGAGGGTGAATATTCCACTACGCTCAAGGTCAACGGGCGGCTGACGACCCCGGCCGGCCGGCTCGTCCACCAATTCGACAAGACCGTCGCCCTGAAATTGACCGAGGAGCAGGCGCGCGAGGCCAGCCTCTCGCCCTTCGACTTCCAGGACCTCTTTCCCCTCCTCGGGGGCGATTACCAGCTGTCGGTCCTCATCAAGAACGAGGCCTCGAAGGAATTCACGTCCGTCGAGAGCGCCCTGCGCATCCCGCAGCCCGGCGCCTCCGTCGAGTTGACCCAGCCGCTTCTCGGCTACCGGGTCGCCCGGCTGGAGCCCGCGGCCCGGCGGATGAAGGCCTTCCGCGTCGGTCCGTACCAGATCTACTGCCAGCCCGGCCGCGTCTTCACGCGGCAGGAGACCCTGGCGGTCGTCTTCCAGCTCAACAACCCGGCTCCCGAGCTGGCGGCTTCGGGAGAGGTCCGGATCGTGTTTCTCAAAGACGGCCAAACCGTCCGGGAGATCCGCCGGAAGCCGTCCGATTATCCCGAGCTCCCCGTCGTCCTCGAAGAGGTCGCCCTGGCCGATTTCCCACCGGCCCATTACGCGGTCCGCGTCTCGGTCGAAAGCGGAGGCGTCGAGATCGTTTCGTCCACCGAAGAGTTCGACCTGAGCTACGCCGAGGCCGTCCCGCGGCCCTGGTTCTCGTCGCGCGTCCTGCCGAACGCCGGGGACCCCTTCTACGCGGAGATCGCGGGCGCCCAGCTGTTCAACGTCGGCCGTTACGACGAGGCCCGCGTGTTCCTGGCGCAGGCGCTCGAGCGGAAGCCGGATTCGGAGGAGACGGCCGGGAGCCTGGCCAGGATCCATCTGGCCCTCGACGATGCGCCCTCCGCCGTCAAGCTCCTTGTTCCCTTCGTCGATCCCGCCCGAACCGCCAAGTACGAGACGTACGTGCTCGCCGCCGAAGCCCTCAAGCGCGTCGGCGGGTTCGACCGGGCCGTCGGGCTCCTCGACAAGGCCGTGGCCCACTACGGCATCAACGCCTCGCTCATGAACCTGACGGGGGAGTGCTACCTGGGCCTCGGAAAGGCCCCAGAGGCCTTGGCGGCCTTCGAGAAATCGCTCGGGCTGAGCCCCGATCAGCCCGACGTCCGCGTCAAGATCGACGAGATCAAGAAGCGGAAGTAACCTTCGGACGGAGACGATGATGAGACGATTCCTGACCGCCTCTCTGATTTTACTCGCCCTAGCCGCGTCCTTGCCGGCCCAATCGGGTCTTGGCCGAGGCCGGATCAGCGGCGATGTCGTGGACGAGAGCGGGGCCGGCCTCCCGGACGTTCTCGTGACCGCCCAGATCCTCCCCGGGACCACCCGGCTCGAGAGCAAGACGGATAAAAAGGGCCATTTCGCGGTGGCCGGCCTGGGCTCCGGGACTTGGCGGGTGACGGCTTCCAAGGACGGCTTCGTCGGCGCCTACACGGAGCTCCCCGTCAGCCAGCTCAAGACCAATCCGCCTGTGAAACTGACTTTGAAGCGGGTGTCCGCCGCGGCGGCGAGCCCCCGGACGGACACGGAGGCCGCCTCGCTCCTCGATCGGGGGAACCGGCTCCTCGGCGAGGGAAAGACCGACGAAGCCTTGGCCGTTTTCGAGGAATTCATGACGAAATACCCCGAGGTCTACGGTGCCCGCCTCAACGTCGCCACGGCTTATCTGAAAATAGGCGACGTCGACCGGGCGGAGGCCGAGTTCCGGGGCGTCCTCGACGTGGCCACCCGGGACCAGGGGGATCCGCGCAAGAAGATGGAAACGTCGCTCCGGGCCCTGTCCGGACTGGGCGAGGTCGCCCTGAGGAAGGGCGATCTCGAGGCCGCCCAGCAAGCGTTTCGCCAAGCCCTGGAGATATCTCCGAACGACCACGCCGCCGCCTACAACGTCGGTGAGATCTTCTTTTCGAACCAGAGGATCGACGAAGCCATCGGCTATTTCGAGATGGCCGCGGGGATCAAGACGGATTGGCCGAAGCCTTACCACCGGCTCGGCCTGGCCTTCCTCAACAAGGGCGATTTCGACAAGGCGCTGGCGAACCTCCGGAAGTTCGTGGAGCTCGATCCTCAGAACCCGGAAGCGGCGAACGTCCGGGCTACGATCGCGGCGGTCGAGAAGATGAAGAAGTAGGCGGCGCTTCCTCCCGGGCGTAGATGACGCCGACCTGGGTGAGCATCGCCCGGACTTCTTCCTCGGGGATCTCCGACTTGATCTCGGCCTTGACGTCCCGGCCGAAGAACAGGCCCCGGTTGAGATCGTCGATGAGCGCCGTGATGCGCAGGTAGACCTTGGCCGGGGCCTTGTCCACGACGACCGTGACGCGGTCGTCCCGTGCCGTGACCAGACGGACCTCCCGGAATTTACCCACCTTTTTTGAGAAGGCGGCGATGAGCCGTTTTTTCCGGTTGCGGAAGTAACGGAAGACGAAGAGGCCGATGACGGCCGGCCCGATCAGGCCGCCCCAGTCGAAATTGATCGCCACCAGGACGGCGGCGAGGGCGACCCCTCCGGCCAGGAGGGCCATGCCCTTGTAGCCGCCCGGGAACGACGTCCTGAACCAGGCGCCCCAATTCCGGACGCGTTCGGCCAGGGGGAGCTTCGTGCGCGTGCCGGTCTCGAGGTTGTGCTTCAGCCGCCTCAGGTCGGCGGCCAGGAGGTGGGCGTCGGCATAGCGGTCGTCCGGGTTCTTGCGCAGGCAGCGGAAGACGATGCGGTGGAGCTCGGGCGTGAGGTTGCGGCGGACGATCGTCACCGGCCGGGCCTCTTCGTAGGCGATGGCGTGCATCGTGTCGAGCGGGGTCTCGCCCTTGAACGGCAGCTCCGACGTGACCATTTCGTAGAGGACGGTGCCGAGGGAGAAGATGTCGCTGCGCCGGTCGAGCTCCTTGCCGCGTGCCTGCTCGGGGCTCATGTAGCTGATCGTGCCCATGACCGCCCCGGGGATGGTCTGGACGCGGCCCTGGGTCAGGGTGCGGGACAGGCCGGCCAGCCCGACCGGCCCCTCGGGGGCGCCGGAATCGGGTTCGACGAGCTTGGCCAGGCCGAAATCGAGGAGCTTGGCGTGCCCGTCCTTGGTGACCATGATGTTGTCGGACTTGATGTCGCGGTGGAGGATGCCCGCGTCGTGGGCCTTGGCCAACCCTTCCGCGACCTGGAGGACGATCTCGAGGGCGCCCATGAGGTCGAGCTCGCCGTCGGCCACGAGCCGGGTGACGGTCCGGCCGTCGACGTACTCCATGGCGATGAAGAGGTTGCCGTCGACCTCGTCGATGTCGTAGACCTGGGCGATGGCCGGGTGGGAGATGGCCGCGGCGGAGCGGGCTTCGAGGAGGAGGCGGGCCCTCCGGTCGGGGTCGGCGATGAGCCCGGGGGTGATCATCTTGAGGGCCACCGGGCGGTCGAGGCGGGTGTCGCGGGCCCGGTAGACGACACCCATGCCGCCCTTGCCGAGCTGGGTCTCGACCCGGTAGTGCTTGAGGGTGGTCCCGATCAATTCAGCCATAATACTGCGCCTTAGAATTACCATAGGTGGGAACGGGGGTCAAATGTTCCGCGGGCGCGCGAGGCGCGGGTTGAATTCGCGGGGCATTTCCTATAAATAATGATTTGAGCTCCCTCGATCCGTGGAGGCGACCATGAGAATTTCCGCGCGTAAACCGGCCCTGGCGGCCCTCACCCTCGTCCTCGCGTCCTTCGTCCCGGCTTGCAAGAATGGGACAGAAGCGCCGCAGGGGACCGCCGCCGTCCAAGGAGGACAGACGATGGATGTGAAGAAAGAAGCTTTCGGGCGTCTCGCCGACGGCATGGCCGTCGACATCTACGCGCTGACCAACAGGGCCGGCATCGAAGCCAGGATCACGACCTACGGGGCGATCCTGGTGTCGCTCAAGCTCCCGGACCGGGCCGGCGCCTTCGCCGACGTCAACCTCGGCTTCGACGGCCTCGCGGGCTATCTCGGCACGCACCCGTACTTCGGGGCGATCATCGGCCGCTACGGCAACCGCATCGCCAAGGCCCGGTTCACGCTCGACGGTGTCGCGTACGCCCTGCCCCCGAACAACAACGGCAACACTCTCCACGGCGGGATCAAGGGCTTCGACAAGGTCGTCTGGGCGGCTGAGCCGGTCCGGACCGCCGGCGGCGCGGGCGTCAAGCTCGCCTACCTGAGCAAGGACGGCGAGGAGGGCTTTCCCGGGAACCTCTCCGTCACGGTCGTCTACACGCTGACCGACGCGAACGAGCTCCGGATCGACTACGAGGCCGTGACGGACAAGAAGACGCCGGTCAACCTGACCAACCACGCCTACTGGAACCTCAAAGGCGAGGGGCGGGGCGACGTCCTCGGCCATGTTCTCCGGATCGAGGCCGACGGGATCACGGCGGTCGATTCGGCGGCCAACCTCATCCCGACGGGCGAGATCACGGCGGTCGCCGCGACGCCCTTCGACTTCACCTCCCCTCACGCCATCGGCGAGCGGATCGGCCAGGTCGATGGCGGCTACGACCACAACTTCGTCCTCAAGCGTCGCGGAGCGCTGGCCCTGGCGGCCCGGGTCGAGGAGCCGGAGAGCGGCCGGGTCCTGGAGATCTGGACCGACCAGCCCGGCATCCAGCTCTACACCGGAAACTTCCTGGACGGAACGGTTATCGGCAAGGGCGGAAAGGCCTACGGGAAGCACTTCGCCTTCTGTCTCGAGACCCAGCATTTCCCCGATTCGCCGAACCACCCGAACTTCCCTTCGACCATCCTCGAGCCGGGACAAACGTACAGGTCGACGACGATCCACAAGTTCAGCGTCAAATAGTCGGAAGCGAAATCCGGTCCGGCGATCTTAGCGCAGATGCGGGGTGATGAACCCCTCGATGAGCGCGGCGACGAGGAGGAGCGGCAGGACGACGAGGGCGAACGAGCGGACGACGTTCCGGACGAGGCCCTCGGGCCCGGCCGCCTCTCCCAGAGGACAGCATGCGGGGGAATCCGGAGGGGCCGCCGGAGCTGTTCCGGTGTCCGGCGACAGGGTGGATGGAGCCGACTGGCTCTTCCGCGCCTTCCAGGCGGCCGCGGCCTTCCGGCTCATTCCCGCCGATAGGTACAGGCCCAGGCTCGTCGCATAGCAGACGGCGGTGAGCTCGAAGATACCGTGCGGCAGGATCTGGGTCAGGATGAGCCGCGGGACGTCGAAGCCCTGATGCTTGGAGACCGAGGCGAGGAGGCCCAGGACGCCGCCGTTGACGAGCGGATCGAGGATGGGCAGGTAGAGGAAGGGGACGACCCCGGCCGCTATCGCGACGACCGAGGCTCGGGCGTTGTGGTAGAACAGGGTCAGGGCCAGCACGAGCGGCGATCCGCCGAGGGGGATATGCTTGAGCGCGTTGACGACGTATTCCAGCGCCTTCCTCTCCTGGGCCGGCCAAAGCATGAAGTAGAGGAACCCGGCCACGAAGCCCAGGCCGAGAGCCCGGGCCGCGAGCTTGAAGTACTTCTTATAATGCCGGCGCCAAGCCTCCCGCTCCTCGCGGTAAAGGCTCCTGATCCGGCCTGGCGGCCCGGCCGCTTTCGCCACTGCAGGGGCTCCCGGGTCTCCGGCCGGCGGGATGCGAGGCTCGCTCATCCGCTTCTCCCGGCCCTCATCCGCCACCGAGCTCCCGCTCGATCTGCTCGAGGGTCCGGCCTTTGGTCTCGCGCACGCGGGACTTGATGAAGAGGAAGCCAAAGACGCTGATCCCGGCGTATATCCAGAAAGTTCCGGCCGGGCCGAGCCCCTTGTTGAGGAGGGGGAAGGTGTAGGTCAGGACGAAGCAGGCCGTCCACAGGGAGAAAGTGGAGACCGACATGGCCGCGCCGCGGATGCGGTTGGGGAAGATCTCGGAGAGGAGGACCCAGGTCACGGGGGCCAGGGACAGGGCGTAGAGGGCCAGCGCGACGAGGACGAGCAGCAGGATGTGGAGGCCGCGGCTGTGGAAGGCGTAGCTTGCGCCGATGAGGCCGAAGACGACGGCCAGCCCGGCCGACCCGGCGATCATCAGGGGTTTGCGGCCGACCCGATCGACGAGGCGGATGGCGACGAAGGTGAAGATCAGGTTGACGGCGCCGGTGACGACGATGTTGAACAGGACGTCGCTCACGCCGTAGCCCGCGGCCGTGAAGATCTCCTGGGCGTAGTTGAAGATGACGTTGATGCCGCACCACTGCTGGTAGACGGCGAGGACGATCCCGACGACGAGGATCCTGGCCAGGCCGGGTTCGAGGAGGTCGCGGAAGCGGACCCGTCCGATCTCGTCGGCCGAGAGGGTCGCCCGGATATCGTCCATGGCCTTCGCGGCGAAGCCAGGTCCGCCGACCCGGGCCAATGTCTTCTCGGCCGCGGCGGCGCGGCCGTTCTTGACCAGCCAGCGCGGGCTCTCCGGGACGAGGAACATCAGGAAGAAGAACAGCAGGGCCGGGACCGTCTCGGCCCCGAACATCCAGCGCCAACCGGTCTGTCCGTTCCAGGAGGCGAGGATATCGGCGGGCGTGGCTCCGGCCGGAACGGGCCTGGCGATGAGCCAGTTGACGACCTGGGCGGCCAGTATGCCGATGACGATGGTCAGCTGGTTGACCGAGACGAGCCGGCCCCGGATCTCCGCGGGGGCGAGCTCGGCGATGTACATCGGCGAGAGGTTCGAGGCCAGGCCGATGCCGATCCCGCCGAGGAGGCGGAAGACGACGAATGCGGTGAAATCCGGGGCCAGGGCCGTCCAGACGGCCGAGACGGTGAAGAACAGTCCGGCCAGGATGAGGAGCTTCTTGCGGCCGAACCGGTCGGAGAGTCCCCCGGAGACGAGAGCGCCGACGAGGCAGCCGACGAGGGCGCTCGACATGGCCCAGCCGATCTGGGACGGCGTCGTCAGGCCGAAGAACTTCTCGTAGAAGGGCTTGGCCCCGCCGATGACCACCCAGTCATAGCCGAAGAGCAGGCCGCCCATGGCCGAGACGAGGGTCGTCGACCAGACGAAGCGCATATTATAAGGTTGAGAGGCGGTCATCACGGCTCCAGACGGTCTTTCTATAACAAATCAGGGGAAAAAGGTAGGAAATTTGTTGAAAAATAGCTTGATTATCCGTCTGATATCTGATATATTACGACTAAATCCAAGGTGAGAAACCCGCGGATGGACAGGAACCCGAGAGAATTCAAAGTGACGGGACGCGTTTTCGACATCAAGCGTTACTCGATCCACGACGGTCCGGGGATCCGGACGACGGTATTCCTCAAGGGCTGTTCCCTGCGCTGTCAATGGTGCCACAACCCCGAAAGCGTCGAAGTCGGACCTGAGCTCATGCACTGGCCTTCGCGGTGCACCCGTTGTTACGCGTGTATCGAGGCCTGCCCGAAGAGCGCCATCGCCAAGGACGCCTGCGGCGCGGTCGTCATCGACAGGAATGCCTGCGACCTCTGCGGCAAGTGCGCCGAGGCCTGCCTCTACGACGCCATGCAGATCGTCGGCCGGGAGATGACGGTCGAAGAGGTCCTGGCCGAGGTCGAGAAGGACAAGATCTTCTACGATCAGTCGGGCGGGGGCGTCACGCTTTCGGGCGGCGACCCGCTCGTCCAGTCCGCGTTCGCCGAAGCTCTTCTCGACGGCTGCAGGTCCCGGGGCATCCCCGCGGCCGTCGATACCGCCGGTTTTACCCGCAACGGCGTCCTCGACCGCGTCGCGTCCAAGGCCGACCTCATCCTCTACGACCTGAAGTGCATGGACGACGCCCGGCACAAGGAGCTCACGGGAGTTTCTAATCTCCCCATCGTCGAAAACCTGAAGCGCCTGGCCGCGGGCCCGACCGAAGTCTGGGTGCGCATTCCGCTCGTATCCGGCGTCAACGACGACGGCGAAAGCGTCCGACGGACGATCGCGCTTCTTAGATCTCTGAAAACCATAAAGAAGGTGGGGATACTGCCCTACCATTCCGGCGGACTGGAAAAAGCCCGCCGTATCGGCCAAGAATCACATTTCCGGAAATTCGAGACCCCTTCCGAAGAGCGGATCGCCGCCGTCGAGGCCGCATTCCGGGAGGCGGGTTTCGAGGTCCGGCGCGGAGGATGACCATGAACGAACGCATCACGAAGCTCAGGACGCAGACGCTCGAAGCCAAGCCGACGATCAGCGCCGAGCGGGCCCGGCTCGTCACCGAGTTCTACAAAAGACCCGAGACGCGAGGCCTGTCGACCCCGATGCAGCACGCCCTGGCCTTCAAGCATGTCATGGAGAACAAGCGGATCGTTTTCAACGACGGCGAGCTCATCGTCGGCGAGCGCGGCCCGGCGCCCAAGGCGACCCCGACCTACCCCGAGGTCTGTATCCACTCCCTCCAGGACCTCCAATACCTCAACGACCGGAAGAAGACCGCCTTCGGATCCGACGAAGAGACCCGCCGCGTCTATGCCGAAGAGATCATCCCCTTCTGGCAGGGCCGCTCGCAGCGGGACCGCATCTTCGCCGAGATGACCAAGGAATGGATCGACGCCTACGAAGCCGGCGTCTTCACCGAGTTCATGGAACAGCGTGCCCCCGGTCACACCGTCCTCGACGGTAAGATCTACGAGAAGGGCATGAACGATTTCAAGAAGGACATCGCAGCGGCACTGGCCGGGCTCGACTTCATGAACGACCCGGCGGCCTACGACAAGCAGGAAGAGCTCAAAGCCATGGCTGCGAGCGTCGACGCCATCGTCGCCTTCGCCCGCCGGCACGCCGGGAAGGCCCGCGAGCTGGCGAAGGGGGAGAAAGACGGCCGCCGCAAGAAAGAGCTCGAGCGCATCGCCGAGGTCTGCGACCGGGTGCCGGCCGACGCGCCGCGCGATTTCCAGGAAGCCCTCCAGGCCTACTGGTTCGTCCATCTGGGCGTCATCACCGAATACAACACCTGGGACTCGTTCAATCCCGGCCGGCTCGACCAGCACCTCTGGCCGTTCTACCAGAAAGGACTTGCCGACGGCACGCTGACAAAGGAAAGCGCCCGGGAGCTCCTCCAGGCCTTCTGGATCAAGTTCAACAACCAGCCCGCCCCGCCCAAGGTCGGCGTGACCGCCGAGGAAAGCGGGACTTATACCGATTTCGCCCTGATCAACGTCGGCGGCCTGAAGGAAGACGGCACCGACGGCGTCAACGAGCTATCGTTCCTCATCCTCGACGTCATCGAGGAGATGCGCATCCTCCAGCCGAGCTCGATGGTCCAGATAAGCGCCAAGGGGCCGGACTCGTTCCTCCTGCGCGCGCTCAAGATCGTCAAGACCGGTTTCGGCCAGCCCTCGATCTTCAACACCGACGCCATCGTCCAGGAGCTCGTCCGGCAGGGCAAGTCTGTCGTCGACGCCAGGAACGGCGGGGCCAGCGGCTGCGTCGAGTCCGGGGCCTTCGGCAAAGAGGCCTACATCCTGACCGGGTACTTCAACCTGCCCAAGGTCTTCGAAATCACGATGAACAACGGCGTCGATCCGCGTACGGGAAAGAGGATCGGCCTCGAGACCGGCGACCCGACGGCGTTCGAGACGTTCGACGAGCTCTTCGAGGCTTTCCGGAAGCAGATCGGTCACTTCGTCGACATCAAGGTCCGGGGCAGCAACGTCATCGAGAAGCTCTATGCGACGTACCTGCCGGCGCCTTTCCTTTCGGTCCTCGTCGACGACTGCGTCAAGAAAGGCAAGGACTATCACGCCGGCGGCGCCCGCTACAACACGAACTACATCCAGGGCGTCGGCGTGGGCACGATCACCGACATCCTCAGCGCCATCCGGCACAACGTCTACGACAACAGGCACTTCGCGATGAAGGAACTCCTCGAGGCCCTGAAAAAGAATTTCGTCGGTTACGAGACGCTCCGCCAGCGCGTCCTCAACCGGACGCCCAAGTTCGGCAACGACGACGAATACGCCGACGGCCTGATGAAGCGGGTCTTCGAGGCCTACTTCGAGGCGGTCGACGGCCGGCCGACGCCGCGCGGCGGCTCGTACCGGATCAACCTCCTGCCGACGACGGCCCACATCTACTTCGGGAAGATGACCGGCGCCTCGGCCGACGGGCGGCTGGCGGGCGACGCCGTCTCCGAAGGCGTCTCACCCGTCCAGGGGGCCGACCGCAAGGGCCCGACGGCGGTCGTCAAGTCGCTCGGCAAGATGGACCACATCCGGACGGGCGGCACTCTCCTCAACCAGAAGTTCACGCCCCAGCTCCTCGCCGACGACACGGGCCTCACCGGGCTCAAGGACCTCGTCCGGTCCTACTTCCGGCTGATGGGCCACCACATCCAGTTCAACGTCGTCACGGCCGACCTCCTGCGCACGGCCCAGGCCCAACCGGAGAAGTACCGCGACCTCATCGTCCGCGTCGCCGGCTACAGCGACTACTTCGTCGACTGCAGCACCGAGCTCCAGAACGAGATCATCCACCGCACCGAGCACCAGGAGCTCTAGAAACCATCCTCGTGAGGTGATCCCTCTTTTCCCCAGTCACTTCACTTTGGGCGCGGGAGCGTATGATAGGTCGGGCCGGAAAGAGCCCATCTTGGACTCGAATTTCCGCATCAGCGCAAGCATCGAGTTCCAGATTCTCGTGGCCTCCGGATCGATCAGCTTCATGGCCTCCTCGGAGGCTAGGAATAGGTCGGCGCCCGACTTGGCCGTCTCCGAGTAAAAATATAGCGGAAGGTCCGTCCCAAGCCCGCCAATCCATCCGTTGAAGCCCTGAAGGACTTTTTTGGCGTAGTGAAGCGCCACGATCTTCTTGAGCTGGGCCTCGAATTCTTTCTCCCGACCGGGTAAGACATAGCAGAAACCCCAATAGACGAGCTTCGCTTCTTCCGGCTTGAGCCGGGGGGTCTCCGGGGAGTAGGACAGTTCGGGGCTCAACGTGACCGTCCCTTGCTTGTAGTATTCGGTCGCGTCCCCCATTTTCCCGTTGAGAATGTCCCATTTCTCGACACCGATCTTACCGAGGATCTCAGCGAAGGCAGCGAACGCTTTATCTATGTCGGCCATATTTTCGAAGCGGTAAAGGAGATAGTAGTGGAAGTCCTCGGTGCTGTACGTTTCGATTGACCATGGCCAAGCGTTCGGCGTGAAGATGGTGTTATAAGCCTCTTTGAGCGCACCTTCGAATTGGGCTACCATGGACGGTTTGACCAGATAGTCCTCGACAAAATATAGCTGCGGCTTTTTCTCCTGTGCGGCCGCGACGAAGGAAAGCGCCAGGATCCCAACCGTTACGAAAAGGAAGACACCTACCCGTTTTTCGGATTTCATGGACCCCCTCCTCGAGAAGAGATAGAAAAGATAGAAAACGGCCGGACCAAGACGAACCGGTCGATTTCGACTGTTCTTTTTCTGCTGACCCCAGCAAAGTCTAAGTCTAGGAGATGGCGGTGTCAATGAAAATTGACGCATGGAATGCGAAAAAGCCAGTCTAACTGACGTCTTTTATTGATAAGGAGAAATTGATAAAATGCAACATTGACATATCTCTGATATGCATTAATAATATGCATAGGAGATGTGTATGAGGACGACGTTGATCATACCTGATGAGCTGATGAAAGACTTGATGGAAGAGACGGGAGAGACGAGCAAAACCCTTCTCGTATGCCGATCGCTCGAAGAGATGCTCCAGCGGGTCAGGCGCGAGAAGCTGAAACGCCTCCGGGGACAGCTCGACCTGGATATCGACCTGGAAGCGTTGCGGACAAAGGACCTCCCATGAGGCCGGGCTATTTCGTCGACACGAGCGTCTGGATCCCCTATTTCCGCGAGACCGGCTCGAAGCACGGCGACTTCATCGACGAACTCATCGACGAGGGGCGCGTCCACATCGATGGCGTTGTCCTGGCCGAACTGCTGACCGGGGCGAGGAGCCCCGCTGAGCTCGATCGGCTGGCCTTGGCCCTGGCCGGATTGAGGTTCGTCCCGAGCGATAGGGCCGCTTTCGAATCCGTCGGCCGCAACGGCTTCGCTTTGAAGAGACAGGGCGTATCCGTCCCGCTGAGCGACCTCGTCATCGCCACGGATTGCCTGCGCAACGGCCTCGTCCTGATAGAAGAGGACAGGCACTTCGCGGCGATCGCTGCCCACCTCCCGCTCGACCTCTACGGGAGTTCCGGTCGCGGGCCCGATTGATGCGCTTCGGGAGCAGCCCCCTGCGGGGACCGGCCCCAGCCTATACAGCCCCCCGGGGAATGTGGTATAAAACACCTTCCCGAACGACCCCTGGAGGATACCATGACCGATAAAAAGAAAGTGCTCATCATCGACGACGACCCGGCCATCTGCGAGTCCGTCAAGGCCATCCTCGACGGCAGCGGTTTCGATGCGGCCTACGCCCTGAGCGGCAAGGACGGCCTCGAGGCGTTCCGCAAGACGAATCCCGACATCGTCCTCTGCGACATGATGATGGAGGACATCGATTCCGGCGGTCAGGTGACCAAGATCATGAAGACGGAGCGGCCCGGGACGCCCGTGTTCCTCCTCAGCACGATCGGCGACGCCACGGCTTCGACCGTCGGCCTCGGCGAGTACGGCTTCAGCGGCGTCTTCCAGAAGCCCGTCAACTTCGACCTGCTGCTGGCCGTCATCGGCCGGTACGCCAAGTAGCGCCCGCGTCCCGCCCCGTCCGGCGACAGCCCGCAACAGGCCCATGAGCGCCTCCCTGGCCGAGCTCTTCCGCCGCGAGAAGGACCCGGAGTCCTTCCGCCGCGCCGTCATCGCCCTCGGAGGCGATTTCCCCTTCGGGAGCGCCGACATGATCGAGCTCGGCACGGCCTACTTCGAACGCTACCCCGACCGGGCCCAGGACCGCAACGCCGCCGAGATCCGGCTGGGCTACGCGGCGGTCCGTGCGGCCCTCATCGAGAAAGCCGTCCTGGCCGTCGACCCGGCCCGCCGCGAGGCCTACCGGACGATGCTCGACGACGTCGTCAAGGTCGGTCCTTCGATCGGAGTCCTCCTCGCCGCCGCCGGCCGGGTAATCCTGCTCGCCGACCACGCCGCCCTGTCCGCCGCCATCACCGGCCTCAAAGCGACCATCGACGAGATCCCCAAGGGCATGATCAAAGAGCGGTTCGTCGGAGGCATCTCCAATCTTTTCAACATCCTGTACGTCATCGGGATGAAGCTCCGCGGGCCTTTACTTTAGCCCCGCGATTTGGTATCTTAGATTAACATATTTCCCTGCGCGGCTGACGAGCTAAGCTCTCCGTCGAAGCCCCTGCGACAAGCCCGAGGTGGTCGACCCTCGTCCGCCGCGCATCTGTCCGGCCCAGGCCCGCCGGCCGGGAAGATCCGGGCCACCATGTCCGAGGAGCCAACGGCATGAGCACTCACACGGGCGTCTGCAACTTCTGCGGGACCGGCTGCGGCCATCTGCTCGAGGTCGGGGACGGCGCCGTCTGCGGCGTTTTCGCCTCGCCGGGGCACCCCGTCGGCCGGGGCCGGCTGTGCGTGCGCGGGTGGCACATCCACGAGCTCCTGTCGACCCGGGACAGGATCGTCGAACCTCTGCTCCCTCGTTCCTGCGGCCGGCTTGAAGCCGTTCCCTACAATGAAGCCGTCGGCGCCGCCGCCGAGCGGCTGTCCCGCTACTCCGGCGACGAGATCGCCTTCCTGGCCTCGCCGCGCGCCTCGAACGAAGACAACTACCTCATGGCCAAGCTGGCCCGGACCGTGTTCCGCACTTCCAACATCGCGCTGGCCTCCGACCAGGGGCACGCCGACGCGGCCGAGGTCCTCCTCGAAGGCACGGGCATGCCGGCCATGCTCGGGGCCCTGACCGAGATCCGCAAGGCCAAGCTCATCCTGGTCGTCGGAGCGGACATCGCCAAGCTGAACCCGATCGTCGGCAGCGAGATCCACATGGCCGCCCGCGGCGGCGCCGATCTCGTCACCCTGAGCGGCCGGTCGACCCAGATCGCCAAGCTCAGCGGCACGCACCTCTGGACGAAGCCGGGGACCCTGCGGCACGCCCTCGCGGCCACGGCCAAGGTCCTCCTCGAGCGCGGCGGACAGGACGAGGCTTTCCTCCGCGACCGGACCGAGGGTTTCGCGGACTTCGCCCGCTATCTCTCCGGCCTCGATCTCGAGGCGCTCACGGTCGCCTCCGGCCTGACGCGGGCCGAGATCGAGGACCTGGCCTTGCGCCTGTCCCGGGCCCCGAGCGCCATGGCCTTCTTCTCGTCCGGCATCTCCGGCCTCGACCGCGCCTCCGTGGCCCTGCTCTTCGACCTCTTCCTCGCGGCCGGAAAGATCGGCCGGGAGGGGAGCGGCGTCAACCCGGTCACCGGGATCTGCAACATCGTCGGGAGCTACGACGTGGGCGCTTCGAGCCTGTTCCTCCCGGGCCACAAGCGGGCCGAGGGACCGGCCGCCGGGCGCACGCCGCGACAGCTCCTGGCCCTCTCCCCGTCCCCCCTCAAGGCCCTGGTCGTGGCCGACCGCGACGAGGAGATCGTCCGGCACGCCGACAAGCTCAAGGGGCTCGAGTGCGTGGTTTATATCGGCGCTTACGACAATCCCTTCGCCGATTTCGCCCACATCGTCCTGCCCGCGGCCACCTCCGCCGAGGCCGACGGGACCTACACCAACGCCGAGCGCCGCATCCAGCTCAACCGCAGGAAGGTCGATCCGCCCGCCGGCGTCCTCCCGGCCTGGCGCATCTACGCCGACATCGCCGCCCGGCTCGGCGCCGCCTGGGACTACACCTCCTCCGAGAGCGTCATGGTCGAGATCGCCTCCGCCGTGCCCGCCTACGCC
>JBGSUG010000079.1:0-2415 GCA_041736225.1 Candidatus Aminicenantales bacterium
GACCGTCCGGACCATGGCCGCGGGGAAATCGCGGACATCCGGCATCGAGTCCTGGAGGCCGTTCATGCACAGGGTCTGGCTCGCCGACGCCTCCAGCCCGCAGAGGGGCCGCGCGCCCTCCTCGTGCACCCCGGCGATCGACTGCCAGAGCTTGTTCATCGGTTCGGCGTCGGGCACGCCGTAGTCCTTGCGGCTCCCGTCGGGGAACTCCGCCCACAGGCCCGAGGTCCGGCTCTCGCACCTCACGACGCCTTTCTCGAACTCGAAGCGGACGACCGGTCCGCGGTCCTCGCTCGAGGCGTGGCTCACCAGGAACAGGACCTCGACGCCCTCCTCGGTCCGCACCCGGGCGGCCGCCGTGTCGAAGTTCTCGATGGCGTTGGCCCGGTAGAGCTCGGCCACGACCTCGGCCGGCCGCGCGCTCGTCTCCTTCTCCCGGCCCAGGATATAGAACATGTTGTGGAGGTCGTGGGCCATGGCGTTCTGGACCGGGCTGTCGAGGACCCAGGCCCCCTCGGCGTCGCGCCGGCGCCCGACCCAGTCGTTCCTCGCGTAGTAGCCCTCGTCGCGGGGCCAGAGGTAGAGGCACTTGAACCGCTTCGCCGCGCCGAACAGGCCGGCCCGGATGTCCGCCTTCAGGGCCTGGACCGCCGGACTGAACGACCACTGGTAGCCGACCGCGACCCAGCGCCCCGACTCCCGCTCCGCCGCCATCCCCGCCCGGACCTCCTGGATGGTCCCGGCCGCGGGCTTCTCGCACAGCACGTGGCTGCCCTTGGCCAGGGCGAACGAGGTCTGGGGGATGTGGAGCTGGATCGGCGTCGACAGGACGGCCAGGTCGGCCTTGCGGTTCCTGTAGAAATCCGGGAGGTTGACGAAACACGGGACGCCCTCGGCCCGCATCTCGGTGTACTGCTTGCAGCGGTTCGGCTGCGGATCGACCGCCCCGGCGATCCGGAAGAGGCCCTCGCCCTTCCTTTCGAGAAGCGCCTGCAGGTAGACCGCGCCCATGCCGCCGACGCCGACGATGACCAGGGATACGGGTTCGGCCACGCGCTGCACCTCGGGGCTAATACTGACACAGACGGGCGTGCTCGTCCAGCAGCGCCATGTAGTTGTCGTACTTCGTGCCGACGGCGACGCTGTGGCTCGCCCCGAGGATGAACCGTCCGCCCGGCTTGGCGCAGGCCATGGCCCGCCGGACGTCGGCCCGGACGTCTTCCGGCGTCCCGCCGACGAGATGCTCGACGGCGACGCCGCCCCAGAGCGCGATCCGGTCGCCGTAGTCCTTCTTCAGCCGGCAGATGTCCATGCCCGCGGTCGGCTGGATGGATTGGTAGGCGTCGAAGCCGATGTCGACGAAAAAATCCATGAGCAGGTTGATGTTGCCGCAGCAGTGCTTGAGGATCTTCTTGCCGTACCGCCCCTTGACGCTCGCGACCCGCTCCTTGTTGGCCTCGAGGAAGAGATCGCGGAAGGTCGCCGGCCCGATGAGCGGCCCGGTCTTGTAGCCCAGGTCCTCGGCCCAGAGCACCGCGTCCGAGTCCGGGTGGATCATGGCCGCGTCGGCCGCGTTCTGCCGCCGCACCTCGGACCGCGTCGCCGCCCGCACCACGTCCGGGTTCGCGCCGATCTCGAGCAGGCCCCGTTCCATGCCGCCGAGAAGGACGATGCCGACCGACCCGCCCGACGGCCCGCAGATGAATTTTTCATCCTTGAACTCCTGCACGACGGCGTCGAGGATCTTCCATGACCGCTCGTCGCGCCGCGCCGGCCCGGGCTCCTGCCCGAACTCGTCCGCCGTGAAGACCCTCGCGTCCCGGACCGGATCGTGGACGCAGGTGATGTCCTGTGTCGCTTCCGACAGCTTGTATATCCGGCCTTCCCGGTCCTCCCAGGTCGCGGCGTCGATCCGCCGCGGCGGCGGCGGGGCGTCCGGCGGCGGCAACTCCCAGGTCGCCATGGGGAAGGTGACGATGTCGAGCGGCAGTTTCCGCTGCAGGGCGATGTGGTCCTCGAGCCAGCTCTGGGCGACCTCGTCCGCGCGGCCCTCCCAGAAGGCGATCTGCGACCGGGCTTTGGCCCGGAGGTAGGTCTCGTGGCCGAGGATGCGCTCGACCGTGTCGAAGTCGACGGCGAATTCGGCGTAGGGGACCCGGTCGGGGATACGCCCCTCGAGGGCGGCGGTGACCCGCTCCTTCGAGGTCACGTCTTCTCCGCTTTCCTCTCGAGCAGGTCGGTCGCGACGAATTTCTTCGCCCGCCGGTCGAGCCGCAGGGTCAGGACCTCGAAGCCCCCGAGCCGGACCGCTGTTCGCGCCCCGACGGCCGGGAGCTTGAGCACGACCCGGCGCGGCTTTCCCGTCGGCTCGAAGAGCCGGACGACGGCGTCCCGGCCGTCCTCGGACCGCTTGAA
>JBGSUG010000204.1:0-4174 GCA_041736225.1 Candidatus Aminicenantales bacterium
GGTCGTGACGCCGCCCTCCCGGAGCCGCTTGGTCAGGGCCCGGGTGTCGATGCCGGCGACGCCCGGGACGCCGCTCTCCCGGAGCCAGTCGTCGAGGGTCTTGCGGGAGGTCGCGTGCGAGGGCCGGGCGCAGAGCTCCGAGACGACATAGCCGGCGATCTGCGGCCGCTCCGATTCGAAGCGCTCGGGATCGACGCCGTAGTTGCCGACGAGCGGGTAGGTCTGGCAGAGGATCTGGCCGCGGTAGGACGGGTCGGTGATGCTTTCCGGGTAGCCGACGATCCCGGTATTGAAAACGACTTCCCCCCCGGCCTCGACGCTCGCGCCGAATCCTACGCCCTCGAGGACGGTCCCGTCCGCGAGGGCCAGTGCTGCTCTGCGAATGAGGTCGGTCTCCCTTCCATTTTCCGGGCAGTATAGCACAACCCCCGGGAAAAGGGGACATGACCCTTCTCCGGCGAGGGGACCGTCTCACCCCTTGAATCATCCACCGGGAGCATGCTATTTTCATCGGGGCGGGGGAGAATGGTCTCCGGACCCGATCCCTAGAGGTGAATCATGCCTGTGGACGACGCCGGCGAAACGCCCGGAAAGACGGGCCCGTCCGTCCCGCCGGCCCCGGCCTTCGTCATCCCGGCCGACAAGGACGAGCTCATCCGGTCGATGACCCGGTCCCTGCGCGTCGCCTTCAAGATGGCCTCGATGTACAACTCCGACCACCCGGCCTTCAAGAGCAGCGTCAACGAGCTCATGACCAAGCTCGAGGCCCTCTTCCTCCACGTCAATCCCATCACCATCGGTTTCTCGCCCCACGCCCTGCTCATCGACGGCCGCTTCTGGGAGGGCGAGCGGACCTACATGGACCTGGCTCAGCTGTTCCACTTCCGCAAGATCAAGCGCCTCGAGATCCGGCCGGGCGTGCCCCACGCCGAGTTCATGCGCTTCGCCTCCAAGGTCATGCTGCCGGTCAAGCTGTTCATCAAGGAGGGCGGCGCCCCGGCCATCATCAAGCGCGAGAACATCGTCCACATCGCCGTCGACACCCTCGAGTACTCCATCCTCCTGCAGGGCGAGGGCGAGGAGATCAAGGACATCTGGCCCTACCTGCTCATGGAGGCCGTCGAGGAGAACGACGACGAGAAGCTCGAGCAGCTCTCGGACACCTTCGGCAAGGTCGTCGGCAAGTTCAACACCGAGGACCTCATCCAGAACGAGGAGCTGCACAAGAACTTCGCCAAGTTCTTCCACTACCTGAAAGAGACCTCCGAGGAGAAGCACCGGACCTGCGCCAAGCAGCTCCTCAAGTCGATCGTCTCGGCCCGGAAAACGCCGACCGAGGCGAAGTTCGAAAACCTCAAGCTCCTCATCTCCGACCTGAGCGAGGAGGACCTGGCCTCGACGCTCTGGGAGGAGATCATCGGCAACGACAAGTTCGACTCCCTGAGCTTCAGCATCTTCTCCCGGCTCATCGACAAGGAGCGCCACAAGAAGATCTCGACCTCGCTCCACGCCCTCTTCCACAGCGAGAACCCCCAGAACCGCCGGGCCGAGACCGAGTCCAAGATCCGCATCCTCCTCTCCGGTGTCTCGTCCCAGCTCCACTCCGAGATCTACCGCCAGACCCTGTCCAACCTCCTGAACGACATCTCCTTCGAGCGCAAGCTCACCCTGGACCGGCTGCTCCTCCAGAGGAACTACCGCTTCCTCCTGCTCGTCCTCCTGTCCCAGGTGGAGAAGCGGGAGACCGCCGTCGCCGAGCTGGGCCGGATCACGGAGGAGTGGGAGACGATCGTCGGGGAGGGCGACCTCGAGTTCCTCCTCGACCTTTATGGGATCCTGGAGACCCGCGCCGCCGAATGGGAGGGCGAGCCGGCCGTCGCGGACATGCGGCGCGCCATCGCCGAGCACGTCGAAGGCTGCCTCCTGCGCGGCGAGACCCGGCCCGAGATCGACCTCTTCATCGACCGTCTCGGCCGGAGCCTCAACGACTGGGAAGCCTATGCGGCGACGCTGTTCACGGACAGGATCGTCACCGCCTCCCTCCTCCGCGCCTGCTTCCGCTTCTTTCCCGAAGAGACGGAGTCGTTCCAGGCCCGGATGAAGAAGAAGGCCTCGGATTCCGAGCTCCTGGGACGCATCGCCGAGGGGCTCGGCCTCATCGACACGCCCGCCTCCCTGGAGGCCCTGAAGAAGGTCTTCGAGGCCGGCGACGAGGCCGTCAAGGTCAAGGCCCTCCAGGCCATGCAGAACCTCAAGGAGTTCGACGAGGCTTTCCTCTTCCCCGTCCTGGAGAAGAAGAACGAGCTCATCCAGGCCGAGGCCCTGATCCTGCTCATGCGCCACGAGCGGACGAAGCACGTCGCGTTCACAAAGCTCTTCGGGCTGGCCTCGCCCTACGGCTTCCGCAACAAGGCGCTCCTTCGCAACCTCGGCATCGCCGAGCGCTACGGCCTGCGCGAGGCCGCCGCCTACGTCGCCCCGCTGGCGGAGCGGAAGGACTTCTGGAACCGCAAGGTCCGCCAGGCGGCGGCCCGCCTCATGGATACCTGGGGACTGGAGACGTGGCGTGAGGGATAAGATCAAGATCTGCTTCATCTACCTGATGAACGCCATCCAGGCGGGCAAGATCTACACCGGCGACCACCCCAAATTCAGGGAGTACCTCAACCGGCTCTACGAATCCGTGCAGGAGATCCTGCAGGACCGCAAGGACCTCGTTCTGGGCATCATCGGCGGCGAGGCGGCCTGGGAGGACGAGATCTTCTTCAACCTCCGCGGCAAGCTCGGCCTGCTCATCGACTTCCTCGAGAAGAACGGCGTCGAGCGGATCATCTTCCAGCAGGGCCTGCGCTTCGAGGAGCTGCGCGAGTTCATCGTCTTCCTGACGCGCATCAAGCGCCAGGAGAAGATCAGCGAGCAGGAGTATTTCACCCTCCACGGCATCCAGAACATCCGGGCCGGCAAGCTCCGGACCCTGGTCAAGGGGGCGGACGTCGCCTCCGAGGCCGCCGAGACGCGGGCCCGCTACGAGGGCTCCGTACAGACGGTCTCGAGCGCCCTCAACGTCGTCCTGGAGAAGGAGGACGTCGACTACCTGGACCTGCGCTTCAACATCCTCGGCATTATGGAGGACTTCGTGGGCCGCCACCAGGAGCTGCTCAACCTGGTCTCGGTCAAGAGGCGCGACCTGGTGACCTTCGTCCACCTCCTCAACGTCACCCTGCTCTCCATGTTCTTCGCCTCGAAGCTCCAGTTCGCCAAGGACGACGTCCTGGACCTGGGCATCGCGGCCCTCTACCACGACGTCGGCAAGCTCTACATCTCCCTCAAGGTCATCCAGAAGGAGAGCAAGCTCTCGGAGAAGGAGTTCCTCCAGGTCCGCCACCACCCCCTGCTCGGGGCCAAGATCCTCGACGGCTACAAGGACGCGCTGGGCATCCTGCCCATCGTCGTCGCCTACGAGCACCACCTCCGCTACGACCTCACGGGCTACCCGAAGTCGCCCTACCACCGCAAGCCCCATCCGGCCTCGATGATGGTCAGCATCTGCGACGTCTACGACGCGCTGGCCCTCAAGCGGTCTTACAAGAAGGACTATCCGCCCGAGAAGATCCACGAGCTGATGATGCTCGAGAGAGGCAAGATCTTCGACCCGCAGCTGCTGGACAAGTTCTTCACGTTCGTGGGCGTCTGGCCGGTCGGGGCGCTCGTCTCGATGAGCGACGGGCGCGTCGGCGTCGTCAGGGCGACGAACGAGATGGACATCGACCGGCCCTCGGTCGAGGTCCTGGCCCCGGAGAACGCCGGGGAGATCGTCGACCTGGCCCTGCGGCCGGACGTCCGCATCGTGGCCTCCCTCAATCCCCAGGGCGAGGGGGCCCCCTACCTGCCTCTCATCGGCTGCGCGCCCCTGCCGCCCGACCAGGGCGGCGACGAGGCCGAAGAGCCGGACCTCGAGTAAGGAAACAGGAGAAACCGAACATGTGCGGCATCATCGGCTGCGCCGGCGTCAGGGACACCGTCCCCGGGCTCATCGAGGGCCTGCGACGGCTCGAATACCGGGGCTACGACTCGGCGGGGATCGCCGTCCTCAACAGCGACGGGCTCGAGCGGCGCCGGGTCAAGGGCAAGGTCCGCGACCTGGCCGAGGAGGTCCGCCGGCACCCGATCGCGG
>JBGSUG010000257.1:0-12242 GCA_041736225.1 Candidatus Aminicenantales bacterium
CGCCTGGCCCGTCCGGAGGAGATCCAGGCCGCCGAGGCGCGCCTGGCCCAGGCCCGGGCCGGGGCCGAGCTTCTGGCGAAGACGATAGCCGACTGCACGATCACGGCTCCGGCCGGGGGGATCGTCACTCACAAGGCCGTCGAGGCCGGCGAGCTCGTCACGCCCGGGGCGACGGTCGTCACCCTGGCCGACCTCGCGAGCGTTTACGTCATGATCTACGTCACCGAGCTCGAGATCGGCCGGATCAAGCTCGGCGACGGCGTCGAGGTCCGGATCGACGCCTTCCCCGACAAGCCCTTTCCCGGGAAGATCACGTACATCTCCCCCGAAGCCGAATTCACTCCCAAGAACGTCCAGACGAAGGAGGACCGGGTCAAGCTCGTCTTCGGGGTCAAGGTCGAGATCGAGAACAAGGACGGCCTCCTCAAGCCGGGCCTGCCCGCCGACGCCGTCGTCAGGGTCGGCCCGGAGGCGCGGTAGAGAAGATGTCCCAGCCATGAGCCCCCTCGCCGTCGAGACACGCGGACTTACGAAGCGGTTCGAGTCCGTAGAGGCCGTCCGTTCGCTCGACCTCGCGGTCCGGGAGGGGGAGATGTTCTGCCTCGTCGGGCCCGACGGCGCCGGCAAGACGACGACGATCCGCATGCTTTGCGGGCTCCTCGCCCCCACGGCGGGCGAGGCCTCGGTGTTGGGCTACGACGTCGTCCGGCAGGGCGGGGAGATAAAGAACCGGATCGGCTACCTGTCGCAGAGGTTCAGCCTTTACGGCGACCTGACGGTCGACGAGAACATCGAGTTCTTCGCTGAGATCCACCTCGTCCGCGACTTCCGCAAGCGCCGCGAGGAGCTTCTCGATTTCACGCGCCTGGCTCCCTTCCGGAACCGCCTGGCCGAGCGGCTCTCCGGCGGTATGCGCCAGAAGCTGGCCCTGGCCTGCACCCTCGTCCACACGCCCCGCCTCATATTCCTCGACGAGCCCACGACCGGCGTCGACCCCGTGTCGAGGCGGGACTTTTGGGCCATCCTCTCGGCCCTCCTCAAGGCGGGGGTGACCATCGTCATGTCCACGCCCTACATGGACGAGGCCGAACGCTCATCGCGGGTCGGGCTCCTCGCCGGAGGACGGCTCCTCGCCGCGGACACGCCCGGGGCCGTCAAGCGCCTGATGCGGGGGACGGTTGTCGAGATCGTCAGTCCGGAGATCCGCAGGGCCTTCGGCATCCTGAAAGCGCTTCCCGGGGTCCGCGAGGTCCAGCTCTTCGGCGACCGGCTGAATGCCGTCGTCGACGATCCCGACGCCGAGGTGCCCCGGATCGAGGCCGCCCTGGCGGAGGAGGGGATCCCTGTCCTCGCCGAACGGCGCCTCCCGCCGTCCCTCGAGAACGTCTTCATCTCCATCACAGATTCCGCTCCATCGGAGGCCGGTCATGCTTAGAAAAGCCGCCGTTTTCGCCGCTCTCCTGGCCCTGCCCCTCGCGGCCGTGGCCCAGCCGAGACCGCTGTCCCTGGAAGAGGCCCTCGCCGCCGGGCTCGAGAAAAGCCCGGGCCTCCGTGCGTCGCGGCTGGAGCTCGAGGCCGCGACGGCCAGGTCCCGGGAGGTCGCCGCCGGACGTCTGCCTTCGCTCAAGCTCGGCGGCGGCTACACGCGGCTCAGCGAAGTTCCGGATTTCCGGGTGACCCTGCCCATCTCGCCCGACCCGATCGTCGTCTCGCAGAGCTACTTCAACAATTTCAACCTGCGCCTGGGCATCCAGCAACCGCTGTTCACGGGTTTTCGTCTCCAAGCAGGGGAGCGATCCGCCCGGCTGCTCGAAGCGGCGGCCGGCCAGGACCTCGAGAAGAACCGGGCCGAGCTCGCCTTCGCCGTCAAGGCCGCTTATTGGGGACTCACTCGGGCCAGGGAATTCGAGAAGGTCATCGACGAGAACGTCCGGCAGGTCGGCGAGCACCTCAAGGACGTCCGGGCCTTTTCCGACCAGGGACTGGCGACCAGGAACGACGTCCTGCGGGCCGAGCTCGAGCTCTCCAATGCGGAGATCATGAGGATCGATGCCCGCAACGCGGCCGAGGTCGCGCTGACCGCGCTCGTGAGCCTCATCGGCCTGCCCCTCGACTCGGACATCGATCTGACGACCTCCGTCGAAAGCCGGGCTTCCCGGATCCCGGCCGAGGCCGGAAAAGGGGATGGGGATCCCATCGATAGGGCCCTGGCCCAACGGCCGGAGATCAAATCGGCCGAGTTCAGGATCAAGGCCTCGGAGATGGGCGTCAAGGCGGTCCGGTCCGCCTTCTTGCCCCAGGTCACCCTCTCCGGCAACTATTATTACCTTCGGCCGAACCCCCGGATCCTGCCCTCGCTCGACCGGTTCAAGGGGACCTGGGATGTGGGCGTCTCCGTGTCCTTCGACATCTGGAACTGGGGTCAGACGAAACGCCAGACGGAACAGGCCGAAGCCCGGTTGGGCCAGGCCCGGGAGGCCCGCAAGGCCCTCGAAGACCAGGCCGTCCTGGAGGTCACGCAGTGCCGCCTGAGCCTGGCCCGGGCCGGAGAGAAGGTCCGCGTCGCCGGCCAGGCCGTCGGACAGGCCGAAGAGAACCTCCGGGTGACAAGGGAGCGGTTCAAGCAGGGCGTCGCCTTGAGCTCCGATGTCCTCGACGCCGAGGTGGCCCTCCTCCAGGCGAAGCTCGGCCGGACCCAGGCCGCGATCGACCAGGTCGTGGCCCAGGCCAGGCTGGAGAAAGCGCTGGGGGAGTGAAGGCCGAGGGGAGGGGGAGAAGGACAGTGGCCGACCATTCGATCGAAGTGAGGGCGCTCTCCAAGAGATTCGGCGGCTTCACCGCCGTCGACGCCGTCAGTTTCGATGTCGGCCGCGGTGCGATCTTCGGCTTCCTCGGCGCCAACGGGGCGGGCAAGTCGACGACGATCCGCATGCTCTGCGGCCTGCTCGACCCGACGTCGGGGACGGCCACGGTCGGCGGGTTCGACGTCGGCCGCGAGCCCGAGATGGTGAAGACGGTCATCGGCTACATGTCCCAGAAGTTCTCCCTCTACGAGGACCTGACCGTCCTCGAGAACATCCGCTTCTTCGGCGGCGCCTACGGGCTTTCGACCAAGGCGGTTCAAGCCCGGCTGCCCTGGGTCCTGGAGTTGGCCGGGCTCAAAGGAAGGGAGCGAAGCCTGACCCGGACGCTCTCGGTCGGCTGGAAGCAGCGACTGGCCCTCGGCTGCGCGGTCCTCCATGAGCCGGAGATCGTCTTTCTCGACGAGCCCACGGGCGGCGTCGATCCGGCCTCGCGCCGCCGTTTCTGGGAGCTCATCAACGAGCTGTCCTCGCGCCGGGTCACGGTCTTCGTCACGACCCATTATCTCGACGAGGCGGAATACTGCAACGACATCCGGCTCATCCATGGCGGCCGGATCGTCGCCGGGGGGAGCCCCCGCCGTCTCAAGGAGGAGATCATCCGCAATCCCATCCTCGAGGTCGCCACGGACCGGGCCGTCGACGCCCTCGAGGTCCTCCGGAAGGAACCCTGGGTCCTGGAAACTTCGATCTTCGGGACCGCCCTCCACATCGGCGTCGCCGACGAAGCCGAAGGCCGGCGCCTCGTCCTGCGGCGCCTGGCCCTGGAGGGCATCGTGCCGGAGCGCATCGACAGGATCGTCCCTTCGCTCGAGGACGTCTTCATCCACAAGATCGAGGAGCAGGGCGTGGCGCGGCCGGATGGGGGGAGCCCGGCATGAAGCCCCGGCCGCTCGCATTCGTCGGCCCGGTCATGCGCAAGGAATTCCGCCAGATCCGGCGGGACAGCCGGTCGCTCGTCTTCATGATCTTCCTGCCGGCCTTCCTGCTCGTCATGTTCGGCTTCGCCCTGAACTTCGACGTCAAACACATCCCGCTCGCCGTCGTCGACCAGGACGGCAGCCGGGCCAGCCGTGAGCTCACCGAAAAGTTCGCGGCGACCGAGTATTTTGATATCAAGACGAGGCTCGCCCGGACGGGCGACGTCGACGGGCTCATGGCCCGCGAGAAGATACGGGCCGCCCTGGTCATCCCGGAGACGTTCTCGGAAGACCTCCTGGCCGGGCGGAGCCCCTCGGTCCAGTTCCTCGTCGACGGCGCGAACGCCATGAGCGGGACGACGGCGGCGGGCTACGCCGCCTCCATACTCCAGAGCTACTCGCAGAGGATCACTCTGGAAGGGCTGGCCCGCCGCGGCGCCGGAGGCCTGACGCTTCCCCTGAAGACGGACGTCCGGGTCTGGTACAATCCGGAGCTGCGGAGCGCCAAATTCCTCGTGCCCGGCCTCATGGCCTTCATCCTCATGGTCATCCTGACCACGTCGACGGCCTTCTCGGTCGTCCGGGAGAAAGAGCGCGGGACCATGGAGCAGCTCCGTGTCTCGCCCCTGCCTTCCGTGGCCCTCATCGTCGGCAAGCTTGTGCCTTACGTCATCATCTCTCTCGCTTCGGCCCACCTCGTGCTCGGGCTGGGCTGGGTCCTCTTCGGTGTCGCGGTCAAAGGGAGCTATCTTCTCCTCCTTCTGGCCATGGTCCTGTTCCTGATCGCCGGCCTGGCTCAGGGCCTCCTGATCTCGGCCATCACCGAGACCCAGCAGGTCGCGTTCCTGCTCTCCATCCTGACGACCATCCTGCCGACCTTCATCCTCTCGGGTTTCGTGTTCCCGGTCCGGAACATGCCCCTCGTCATCCAAGTCGTGACCTACCTGATCCCGGCGAAATATTTCCTGGTCGCGCTCCGGGCCATCATCATCAAGGGGGCCGGGTTCCCGGCCTTCTGGGGACAGGTCCTGATGCTCGCGGCTTTCGCCGCATCGACCCTGGCCCTGAGCGTGGCCCTGCTCCGCCGGGGGTCCGGGGCGGGGCGGCGGCCGCTGCGGCGGAGGGCGTCGTGAAGGCCATCCTGTCCATCCTCCGGAAAGAGTTCATCCAGCTCCGGCGCGATCCGAAGCTCTTCCCGATACTCTTCATCGCGCCGATCCTCCAGATCATCCTCCTCGGCTATGCCGCCAACCTCGACGTCAAGAACATCCCTTCGGTCATCTGCGACCTGGACCGCTCGGCGGCCAGCCGGGCCTTCCTGGACGATTTCGTCAACTCGGGTTACTTCTCCGCCGCCGCGCGGGTCGGACGGCTGGACGAGATCGACGCCCCGCTCGACCGCGGCGCCGCGGCCATGGCCTTCGTCATTCCCCGCGGGTTCGGCGACAGCCTCGCGGCGGGGCGACAGGCGACCGTCATGATCGTCGTCGACGGCTCGGAGAGCCAGTCGGCCTCGATCGGGGTCAACTACGCGACCATGATCGCCTCCCGGTACACCCAGAAGATCATCCTCGACGCCTTCGCGAGGGCCTCGGGCCGCGGCCTCGAGCCCGTGATCGTCAATCCCGAGATCAGGGTCTGGTACAACCCCGACCTCAAGAGCCGGAACTTCATGATCCCGGGCGTCCTGGGGCTCATCCTCATGATCACCACGACCACGCTGGCCTCGCTCGGCATCGTCCGCGAGCGGGAGGCGGGCACGATGGAGCAGCTCATCGTGACCCCCATCCGCCCCCATCAGCTCATCGTCGGCAAGCTCCTGCCCTTCGTCCTCATCGGGCTCATCGACGCGGTCTTCGTACTGGCACTGGCCCGGCTGTGGTTCGGCGTGCCTCTCCGGGGGAGCGCCCCGCTGCTCCTGGCCCTGTGCCTGGCCTTCATGCTCAACACGCTCGGTACGGGGCTTTTCATCTCGACGATCTCGCGGACCCAGCAGCAGGCCATGCTGACCTCGATGTTCTTCATCATGCCCCAGATGATGCTCAGCGGATTCGTCTTTCCCATCGAGAACATGCCCCTGTTCTTCCAACACGTGACGACGATCATCCCCCTCCGCTATTTTCTGATCGTCATCCGCGGCATCATGCTCAAGGGTACGGGCTGGGCCGAGCTCTGGCCCCAGGCCGTGGGCCTCGTCGCCCTGGGGGCGCTCATCCTGGGCCTGAGCATCGCCCGCTTTCAGAAAAAGCTCGATTGAACCATGCGCGGCCCGGCTCCCTTTGCCAGGGCTGTCGCCGCCCGTCGTGTTGACAGGCTCCGCGGCCCCGGTCTATGATTCGTCCATCCGGTCCCGGAGGGAGCAAAGCCATGCGCAAGACCGTCCTCCTCGTTTTGATCATGAGCCTGGCCGCTTGGGGCTGTCGCGGCGAAAAAGCGTCCGGCCCCTCTGTCCGGGCCGGAGATGCGGCCCCGGCCGCTCCGGCGGGCGCCCCGTTCGTGACCATCGAGAACGGCCGGTTCACCCTGGCCGGCAAGCCCCATTGCTTCGTCGGGGCCAATTTCTGGCAGGGGATGAACCTGGGCGTCGACGGGCCGAGCGGCGACCGTCCCCGGCTCCTGCGGGAGCTCGACCGGCTGCGCGAACTCGGCGTCACCAACCTCCGCGTCATGGCCTCCTCCGAGGGGCCGAACTCCGAGCCCTTCCGGACTGTTCCGGCCCTGATGACCTCGCCCGGCGAATACGACGGCAGCGTCCTCGACGGCCTCGATTTTCTGCTGGCCGAGATGGGCCGGCGCGGCCTGCGCGCGGTCATGGTCCTCAACAACTTCTGGCAGTGGTCGGGTGGCATGGCCCAGTACGTCTCCTGGCACGAGAAGACGCCCATCCCGTATCCGGGGGACTACGAGAAGTTCATCGGCTATTCCGCCAGGTTCTACACCTACCCGGAATGCCAGGACTGGTTCCGCGCCCACATCGCCATGCTGGTCGACCGGACCAATCCCTACACGGGGACGAAGTACAGGGACGACCCGGTCGTCTTCTCGTGGGAGCTCGCGAACGAGCCGCGGCGCTACCCGCAGAGCTGGATCGAAGACACGGCCGCCTATTTCAAGTCCCTCGACCCGAACCACATGGTCACGACCGGCTCGGAAGGCGCGCCGCCCGGCGAACCGACCCAGGATTTCGTGAAGACGCACAGCGCTCCGGCGATCGATTACGTCACCATCCACATCTGGCCCCAGAACTGGGGCTGGTACGACCCGAAGCGGCCTTCGACCTACAAGGTCGCCGAGCGGCTGGCCGCCGCCTATTTCGAGAAGCACGCGAAAGAAGCTGCAGCGATGGGCAAACCCCTCGTCCTGGAGGAGTTCGGCCTGGCCCGCGAATGGCTACCCCTCAAGAACAACCTCGACCCGGCTTCGCCGACGACGAACAAAGACCTCTATTACGCGGCCCTCTACAAGCTCGTCATGGAATCGATCGCCTCGGGCGGTCCGGCGATGGGCGACAACTTCTGGGCTTGGGCGGGGGAAGCCAGGCCGGGCATGTCGTGGGTGGGGGACCCGCCGCATGAGCCCGCCGGCTGGTACTCCGTCTACGACGCCGACGCCTCGACCCTGGCCGTCATCAGGGCCCACGCGGCGGAGATCGCCGGGCTGATGAAGTGACCGGGCCTCGCCCGGTGGCGTCGTTTCCTTCTTACCCGGCTTGACAGACCGGCGGGGTGCGGCATATCATCCCTGACAATAGATGGATGGGAATATCTTCCTGTGGCCTCTCTGTGTCATAGCGCACGCATTAGCAGGACTCTGACCGGTCCCTATCCTCAACTCCGGCCGAGGAGGCGAATGTGAAGCGAGAGATGCTCATCTTTTGGCTTTTCGGCGTTCTGGTCCTGGCCGCCCTGAGCCTGCTGACGGCCCAAGTCCCGACGGGCAAGGTCTTCGGCGTCGTGACCGATGACGAGGGAGTGCCCATGCCCGGGGCCACCGTCGAAGCCACCAGCCCCAAGCTCGTCGGAAAAGCCGCCGCCGTCACGGACGAGAACGGGGTGTACCGCCTCTTCGCCCTGACACCGGGCGTGTACGAGATCGTCTTCTCGCTCCAGGGATTCAAGACCGTTTCACGCGCAGGCATCACCGTCGGCATCGAGCAGAGCGTCAAATTGGACGCCGTCCTGCCGCCCGGCGCGATCGAGGAAGAGGTGACAGTCGTCGGCCAGTCCCCGCTGATCGATGTCAAGAGCACGGTCAAGGGCATGACCTTGACCAAACAGGAGTTCGAGATGCTGCCCCGGGGCAGGGATTTCGACTCGCTGGTCGGCGCCGTCCCCGGCGTCCAGTACGAGCCCATGCTCTCCGGCATCTCTGTCGACGGGGCGTCGGGCGCCGAGAACATGTTCTATGTCGACGGCACCGACATCACCAATCCGTATCTGGGCAACCGCGGCCAAAGCGTTGCCTTCGAATTCGTGGACGAAGTCCAGGTCAAGGCCAGCGGCTATCAGGCCGAATACGGGGGCTCACTCGGCGGGGTCGTCCACGTCATCACCCGCCAAGGCGGGAACGCTTTCCACGGCGACGTCATGGGATTCTACAGCGGCTCGAAGCTCAACGGCAAGGAAAGGGACATCCTGCGCCTGAATCCCTACGATATCAACCTCGTCGAATACGTGAATTACCAGGATCTCTACGGAAAAGACAAGGTGGACCGCATCGAGGCCGGGTTCAACCTCGGGGGGTACATCCTCAAAGACAGACTGTGGTTCTTCGTCTCGGTCCTTCCGGTCCACAACGCCTCGACGCGGCACGTCGTCTTCGACCCCTCTCTCACCGCAGGGGACTACACTCGAAAAGACCGGTTTTGGAACTTCCAGGGGAAGCTGACCTCCCAGCCGTTCGATTTTCTGCGCGTCGGCGCGAGCTTCGTCAGCAATTCCAGCGATTACCTGGGAGATCTGCCGCCCCGCAACGGCACCGGCAACCCGGCCGATCCGTGGAGCGAGTACGGCTATCGTTATCCCAGCTGGACGGCCTCCGCCTACGCCGACTTCACGTTGGGGAACAACCTGATTTTTAGCATCAGGGGAGGGACATTTTACCAGAATACGACAGACCAGCTGGTCCAACCCTCGGCGCCCCGCTACGTCCACGGCGGGCAGGGCATCTCGGTTTTTTCGGACGTCCCGGAGGAGTACATCCGGCCCAGGGGCTGGTCGAACATGCCCAGCTACGCCCTCAACGTGACGGAAAGGAAGGTGGCCCAGAGGTCCCACGCCGGCGCCGACTTGACTTACTATATGAACCTGGCCGGCGAGCACTCTTTGAAATTCGGGGCTCAATGGGTGCGGATGGCCGAGGATTGGCAGGACGGTTATAAGTTCCCCGATTACCCGGCCATCCAGCTCGGCTGGAACGTCTCCTTCATCTACCTAGGGACCAATTACGGCCGCGGCGCCTACGGATACTATGCCGTGAGGGGAAACGAAACCACCGGGCCCATCGGGTCCTTCTACAAGGTCCATTCCGATCGTTGGGCCCTCTACCTCCAGGACAGCTGGACGATCAACCGGCGGCTGACGTTGAACCTGGGCGTCCGGACGGAGCGCGAGTACATCCCGAGCTACAGCGACGATCCGGCCTTGCGGGGAATAAAGCCGATCGATTTCGGGTTCGGGGACAAGCTGGCGCCGCGACTGGGCTTCGTCTACGACGTGGCCGGGGACGCGAGCCTCAAGATCTTCGGAAGCTACGGGCTCTATTTCGACGTCATGAAGCTCTATACCGCCGCCGCCTCGTTCGGGGGAAGCAAGAACGTGGCCGCGTTCTACACGCTGGATTCCTATGAATGGGACACGATCGGAGAGAACGGCATTTACCCCGGGACCTTGCTGAGGACCATCGATTATCGGGCCGTCTCACTGGACGTCGTCGACCCCGCCATCAAGCCGATGAGCCAGCGAGAGATCTCGCTGGGCGTCGAGAAGCAGCTCATGGAAAACCTGTCGGCCACGGTGCGCCTGGTCCAGAAGCACCTCCGATACGCCATCGAGGACGTCGGGGTCATCAGCGAGGGGGATGTCACCTATTACCTGGCGAATCCCGGATACGGATACTCGAGAACGACGGCGGACGGCGGGAAATTCGATGCCCGGTACCCCGCCTGCCCCAGGGCGAAACGGGAATACTGGGGTCTCAATCTCAGCTTGGACAAGCGGTTCGGGAACGGATGGCTGGGAGGGCTGTCTTACACCTGGAGCCGGCTCACCGGCAACTACTCCGGCCTGGCCAGCTCGGACGAGTATTCCATCACGGGAGAGGGGCGGAACAGCCCGAACGTCGAGAGGAGCTTCGACTCCTGGTATCTGGCCTATGACAAGGACCTCGAACCCATCGACGGGCCTTTGGCGACAGACCGTCCGCACGCCTTCAAGCTCTACGGCGCCTACACGTTCCCCTTCCGCCTGACCGTCGGCACCCTCGTCAGGGCCATGAGCGGCCGTCCGATAACAGAATACTGGACCCTCACCACGGACAACTATATGCCTTACAACCGGGGCAATCTGGGGAGGACGCCGTTCACCGTGATCGCCAACCTCTATGCGGAATACAGCTTGAGGTTCGGGCGAACGAGCCTCGGCCTCAACGTCAACGTCGACAACGTCCTCGATACCGGGACGACGACCGCCTTCTACCCCTACCGGAACCTCTACAACCTGACCGTGACGGAGGACCAGCTCCTCTCGGGCGACTGGGAGCTCGATGGAAGCGTGGGCTACGTCCCCAACAATGCTTTCGGGATGAAAGGGCTCTTCTACCCGCCGATCTCCGTGCGGTTCGGCGCCCGGTTCAGCTTCTAGGGCCCGGGATCACCGTTCGAGGGCGGCCAGGCGCGCCTTGGCCAGTCCCGGCTCGGGGATATCCGGGTCGGCGTTCTTCCAGATCTCGAGGAACTTCCGGTAGTGTTCGACGGCCTTGGCCTTGTCGCTCTTCTTTTCGTAGAGCCCGGCGACCCGGAAGTGATAGATGGGGTTGATAAGGCGCCGCAAGCCGGTCCCGGGCCCGGTAGTCATCAGCTGCCGGTATTCCTCGATGGCTTTGTCGGTTTCACCCCGCCGGTCCAACAGCCCGGCGATGCCGTCCAAGGTCAAGGGAAGGTTGTGGCCGCCGAGCGACATCAGGTTGAAATTCAAATTGGGATTGACGACCTCGAAGATCCGGGGCAGAGCGGCCTCGCGAAGGGCCGCCTCCTCTTCGCCCCGTGCGAGATGCATCAGGATCAGGAAGGACCGGCGCATGGCCGCGCTCGCCGGGGTCAAGTTCTCCGGCGGGGCGATGTGGTCGAGCTCGGCCATGAGCTTGTCTTGCGCGGCCGCGTTCCCCGACCGCATGTTCAAGTAGAGAAATCCCGCACGCCAGGCGACTTGCGTGCTTGCGGAAATCGGCTCGAGGATCCGGCGGGCCCGATCGAAATCCTCGCGAGCCCGATCGAGCTCCTCCATATCGCCATGGATGAAGCCCCGGATGACGAGGATCATGCCTTCGCGGAACGTGCTTTTGCTCGACCGGGCCAGGGCCAGCCCCGCCTCCAGCCGCTCGAACGCCAGGGTCCGGCGCCCGATCAGATAGTTGATGAGGCCCTGCCAGGCGGCACCTTCGGCCCGGAAGGCATCGGACTCGACGGAGGTCATGGACCTTTCGAGAGAGGCCAGGGCCCCGTCGTAATCCTCCTTCAGGGCAATCATGTAGCCGATGGGCATGTCTGCACCGATCTTGGGATTGAGCCGACCGGCCTTCTCGTAATTGTCCATGGCCTCGTCGTAGCGTCCCCTCAGGAAGAGGAGCAGCCCCAGGGAATCGAGCGGATTGAACTCGTTCGGCGCCACGGCGACGTAGCGCTCCAGGGCCGTCTGAGCGCCGGCGAAGTCTCCCTTCCTGACCAGCGCGAAAGCCAGTTGGTTGAGGGCCAGCCCGAAATCGGGATCGAGCGTTAGGGCCGCTCGGTATTCGGCGATGGCCGCGTCGGGATCGGTCCGCATCAGAAGGCTGCCGAGCTCGATGCGAAAGTCCTTTTCCGCCGGGAATTTCGAGACCAGGGTCTTCAGGATCCCCAACGCTTTCGGAGCGTCCCTTTCGATCCTCTGAGCGTACTTCGCTTCGATCAGCAGCCGTTCCTTTTCCGGGGCGTGGGCCGAGAGCTCCTTGGCCTTGCGGTAGGCCTCCCGGACTTTCTCGTCGTTGCCCTCCCGGTCGAGGATCCGGCCGAGGCGCAGGTAGGCGACGGCGAACTCCGGATCGAGCGCGATCGCCTTTTCGAAAAAGCGCCGGGCTTCGGGTTCTTCGAGCTTGTTCAGGTGTTCCATGCCTTGAAGATAAGCGGCGTAGGCGTCGGTCGAGCGCGTCGTGAGCTCGGCCACGGCCATGCGGGTCGCGTCGAGCTGCGGCCCCGCGACGCCCATGC
>JBGSUG010000241.1:0-6091 GCA_041736225.1 Candidatus Aminicenantales bacterium
GCATCGTCCAGAGCTCGTGGGCGGTCGGTTACGCCGCCGCGGCCGCCGTCGCCGCGCTCGTCCTGCCCGTCTGGGGCTGGCGGGGTGTCTTCTTCATCGGCGTTGTTCCCGCGTTCTTCACCCTGTGGATCCAGCGACGGGTCAAAGAGCCGGCGATCTGGAAGAAAGGCCGGGCGCAGGCGCCGGGCATCCGGGCCGGCTTCGGCGAGATCTTCGGCCGGAAGCGCCTGCGCTTGACTATTCTCATCACCCTGATGAACGCCTGCACCATGTTCGCCTGGTGGGGCTTCAACCTCTGGCTCCCGGCCTACCTCTCCATGTCCCCCGATCAGGGCGGGATCGGGCTCGGCCCGGGAGCCATGTCGGGACTGATCATCTTCATGCAGGCCGGGATGTGGCTGGGGTACATCTCCTTCGGCTTCATCAGCGACCGGCTCGGCCGGAAGAGGTCCTATGTGGGCTTCCTCCTCATCGCTTCGGTCTTCATGCTCTTCTATTCCCAGGCACGGCACCCGCTCCTGCTCCTCTTCCTGGGGCCTTTCGTCGCTTTCTTCGGCACGGGCTACTTCACCGGGTTCGGCGCCCTGACGGCGGAGATCTATCCGACCTCGGTCCGGGCCACGGCCCAGGGCATCACCTACAACACCGGGCGCATCGTCAGCGCCGCGGCCCCCTTCGTCGTCGGCTCGCTGGCCCAGACAAGGGGATTCGGGTTCTCCTTCGTCGTTATCGCCGCGGCTTTCCTCGCCGCCGCGATGTTCTGGACGGGGATCCCGGAGACCGCGGGGAAAGCGCTGGAATGATCCCGGCCCGGGCTAGAAAGGCCCGGGCAGAGCCTGACGGATGACCGCCAGGAGGTTCCCCGGCCACACGCCCAGCTGGAGCGTCCCAAACAAGCACAGGAACAGGACCAGGCCAAGGGCCGGATTCTCCCGTTCGACGACGATGTCCGTGTCGCCTTCGCGCATGTACATGACGACGATGACCTTCAGATAATAGGCGACGGATACGAGGCTGGCCAGGACGGCGGCGACTGTCAGGGCGATGTGCCCTTCCCGGACCGCTCCGGAGAAGACGTAGAACTTGGCCAGGAACCCCGCCGTGGGCGGAAACCCGGCCAGGGAAAGGAGGAAGACCGCGAGGCTGGCCGCGAGCCAGGGGTTGCGCCGGCCCAGCCCGGCGAAATCTTCGAGAGCCGTGTGTTCGATGCCCTTGCCGGTCGCGGCCGCGAGAACGCCGAAGGCTCCCGCGTTCATGAACAGGTAGGCGACGAGGTAGAAGGCGAAGCTCTCGGCGTCCCGCGCGACGACGGCGATCAGAAGGTAGCCCGAGTGGGCGACCGACGAATAGGCGAGCATCCTCTTGAGGCTCGTCTGGCGGAGAGCGGCCAGGTTCCCGGCGAACATCGTCAGGACGGCTACGACGCTGAGGACCGGCACGAACACGGCAGGGGACACGACCCGGATCAGGACGGCCAGACCGGCGGCCTTGGGAACGACGGTCAGGAACGCGGTGACCGGGGTCGGAGCGCCCTCATAGACGTCCGGCGCCCACATATGGAACGGCGCGAGGGCGATCTTGAAGAAGAAGGCGGTCAGGATGAGCCCGAGCCCGATAGTCCCGGTCGGGGAGAGGACGGAAGACAAGTCTAGGCCCCCCGATGTCCCGAGAACGAACGCGAGGCCGAAGACGAAGAACGCCCCGGCGAAGCTCCCCAGAAGGAAGTACTTGGCAGCGGCTTCCGAGGACGCCGCGTCGTTCCGCTTGAGCCCGGTCAGGGCGTACGAGGCCACCGAGAGGACCTCGAGCCCGAGAAAGACGATCAGCCAGTTCGCGGTCGAGACCATGATCATCGCGCCGGCCACGGCCAGGAGTAGCAGTCCGCAGAATTGGCCCAGGTTCATGTCCCGGCGGGCGGCGTATTTCAGGCCCATCAGAATGACCGCTATCCCGGCCAGGATGAAGAGCGCCGTGAGCACGAGCGCCAGGGGATCGAGAGAGAGCCGGCCCCCGAAACAGGAGAGGCCGCGGTTCCAGGAGCGGACGGTGAAGAAACCGGCGGCGGCGAGCGCGGCGACGGCCGCCCAGGCGGTCACTTCCGAGTCCTTCCTCTTCAGGAAGGCCTCGAGGAAGAGGACGGCCAGGGCGCCGGCGACGACGGCGACGAGGGGGGCCGCGGCCATGGTCGACTCCATTCTACCTCTCCGGCACTCCGGAAGTCTGCCCGACGCGATCGGGATTGCCGGGCGCCGCCCAAGCCGTCGCAGCCGGCTGCGCTGACTTGACGGTGCCGATATACCGGCCGACCGCGGCATCCATCTTCCGCAGGACGGTCCCCGGGAAAAGGCCCATGGTGACGATGAGGACGATGATCGGGATGAGATAGGCGAGCTCGCGGCCTTGGATGTCCCGGAGCCGTAGGTCGTTCGGGTCCTTGAGCGGGCCGTGCATGACCCGCCGGTAGAGTCCTAAGAGATAGGCGGCCGACAGGACGACGGTCGCAACGCTCAGTATGGCCAGGGTTTTGTCCGCGGCGAAGATGCCGAAGAAGCACAGGATCTCCCCGACGAAGCCGTTGAGCCCGGGAAGTCCGGCCGAAGAGAGCATCGTCACCAGGAAGAAGCCTGCGAAAACGGGCATGCGCGCCGCCGCGCCGCCGTAATCGGCGATGAGCCGGGTGTGGGTCCGCTCGTAGAGGATCCCGACGCAGAGGAACAGGGCTCCCGTGCTGAGGCCGTGGTTGAGCATCTGGTAGAGCGCGCCCTCGGTCGCCTCGAAGTTGAGCGAGAACACGGCCAGACAGACGAGTCCCATGTGGCTGACGCTCGAATAGGCGACGAGGGATTTCATGTCTTTCTGGACGAGGGCCATCAGTCCTCCGTAGATGATCCCGATGACGGCCAGGATGGACAGGCCCGGGGCGAAGGTCGCCGCGGCCTGCGGAAAGAGGGGCAGCCCGAGCCGCAGGAAGCCGTAGGCGCCCATCTTCAAAAGCACGGCGGCCAGCAGCACCGAGCCCGCCGTCGGCGCCTCGACGTGCGCGTCGGGCAGCCAGGTGTGAAGCGGGAAAAGAGGGATCTTGACGGCGAAAGCCAGGCCGAAGGCCAGGAAAAGCCAGGTCTGGAGGGCGGGGGAGAAGGGCACGGCGGCCAGGTCGGCGATCGTAAGCGAGTAGGCTCCGGTCGCGGCGTGATAGGCGGCGTGGAGGACCAGGATGCCGACCAGCATGAGCAGGCTGCCGAACATGGTGAACAGGACGAACTTCATGGTGGCGTAGATCCGGCGGCGGCCGCCCCAGATGCCGATGAGGAAGTACATGGGGACGAGCATGGCCTCCCAGAACACGTAGAAGAGGAACAGGTTGAGGGAGACGAAGACCCCGATCATGCCGGTCTCGAGCAGGAGCATGAAGAACGAGAATTCCCGGACCCGGTGGTCGACGGCGCGCCAAGAAGACAGGAGGGCCAGCGGGGTCAGAAAAGTCGTCAGGAGCACCAGGAAGAGGCTGATGCCGTCGACGCCGACGTGGTAATCGATTCCCCGTCCCAGCCACGAGGCGCGCTCGGTGAATTCGGCGAGGCCCGTCCCGCCGTCGAAGCCGAAAAAGAGCGCGAGGGACAGCGCGAAGGTCAGCAGGGAGACGGCGAGCGCCGTCGCCCGTACCGCCCTCGCCGAACCGCTTCGGAAGAAAACCAGGAGGACCGCCCCTGTGAGCGGGAGGAAGGTGACCAGGCTGACGAGAGGGGCGCTCATAGCAGAAGGACCCCCAGGAAGACGACGGCCCCGAGGACGAAGGCCAGGGCGTAATCGCGGATGAGGCCGCTCTGGAGAACGTTCAATCCCTTGCCGGCCATCCCCGCGGCGGCCGCAGAGCCGTTGAGCACGCCGTCGACGACCTTGAGGTCGAAACGGGCGTAGAGGGTTTCCGAGCCGCGGACGAGCGGGCGGATGAAAAGCGCGTCGTAAGTTTCGTCGACGCGATACTTGCCGACGAGGAGCCGGTAGAAGCTGGGGAAACGATAGGCCAGCCGCGGAGGGATCTCCGGGTTCCGTTTGTAGAGAACGAAGGCCAGGAAGAGGCCCAGGAGGGCCGAAGCCGTCGCCGCCAGAACGAGCAATGCTTCCGTCGGGAGGGACAGGTGATGGGCCGGGGACCTCAGGACGGTTTCGAGGAAGCGGCCGAAACGGTCGGCCTTCGCGCCAAAGAAGACCGGCAAGCCGATGGTGCCGGCCAGGGCGGAAAAGACCGCCAGGACGACGAGGGGAAATGTCATGGCCCGCGGGGATTCGTGGACGTGCCGTCCCGGGCCGAGTTCGAATCTCTCCTCGCCGTAGAATGTCAGGTAAATGAGCCGGAACATGTAGAGCGCCGTCAGAACGGCGCCCAGGAGTCCCAGCCCATAGAGAACGTGGTGCCCCCCGGCGAAGGCGCTGGTCAGGATGGCGTCCTTGGAGAAAAACCCCGACAGGAACGGAACGCCCGATATGGCCAGGGCGCCGACCAGGAAAACGGGAAAGGTCACGGGCAGGTATTTCTTCAGGCCGCCCATCCGGCGCATGTCCTGCCCGCCGCCCAAGGCGTGGATGACGCTGCCCGCCGCGAGAAAGAGCAGGCTTTTGAAGAAAGCGTGGGTGACCAGGTGGAACATGCCCGCCGCGTAGGCCCCGACGCCGCAGCCGAGGAACATATAGCCGATCTGGGAGATGGTCGAATAGGCCAGGACCCGTTTGATGTCGTTCTGCACGAGAGCGATCGTGGCGGCGAAGACGGCCGTCACGCCCCCGACCCAGGCGACGACGGAAGAGGCCGGGACGGAAGCCGCATAGAGGCCGTTCAGCCGGCAGACCATGTAGACGCCGGCCGTGACCATGGTCGCGGCGTGGATGAGGGCGCTGACCGGGGTCGGCCCTTCCATGGCGTCGGGCAGCCAGACATGGAGGGGGATCTGGGCGGATTTCCCGGTCGCCCCGGCGAAGAGGAGCACCGCGACGAGAGTGACGAGGCCGGGGGCGAGGAGGCCCGAGGCGGCCGCGGCGTTGATGGCGGCGAACTCCGGGCTCCCGACGTGGACCAGGATGAACAGGATACCGACGATGAAGGCCGCGTCGCCGACCCGGTTGACGATGAAGGCCTTCAGGCCCGCCCTCGAGGCCGCGGGCCGCTCGAACCAGAAGCCGATCAGGAGGTAAGAGCAGAGCCCGACGCCCTCCCAGCCGACGAACATCAGGACGATGCCCGAGGCCATGACCAGGACGAGCATGAAGAACATGAACAGGTTGAGGAAGGCGAAATATCGTGAATAGGCCTTGTCCCCGGCCATGTAGGCGGTGGAATAGACATGGATGAGGAAGCCGACGCCGGTGACGACGAGGGCCATGACCGCCGAGAGCTCGTCGAACAGGAACGAGACCGATGCGCCGAAGGAACCGCTGGAGATCCAGCCCAGCAGTGTCTTGGACAGGGCCGGAGCGTCCGGCCCGCCGCCGGAGAGCCGGAGGAACGCCGCGAGCGCGAGGATGAAGGATAGGAGAACCGCGCCGGAGGCCTGGGCGGCGACCCATTTTCGGGGCGGCTTCGCCCCGGCGAGCAGGAGCGCGAGGGCGCTGGCTCCGGGGATGAGCGGGATGAGCCAGAAGAGGTCGGCCACGCTAGCCCCGGAGCTCATTGAGATCGTCCGTCCGGACGGCCTTACGCCGGCGGAAGACCAGGACGATGATGGCCAGTCCGATGACGGCTTCCGCAGCAGCGACGGTGATGACAAAGAGCACGACCATTTGGCCGTCCGCCTTGCCCAGGGCTTTGGCCAAAGCCAGAAAGACCAGATTGCCGGCGTTGAGCATGATCTCGACGGCCATGAACTGGGTCAGAAGGTCCTTCTTGACGAAGAAGGCCAGGACGCCCAGGGCGAAGAGCAGAGCGGACAGGGCCAGGAACGCGGCCGGAGGGATCACGTCCCCTCCTTCTTCCCGGCCAGAGCCAGCGCTCCGACGAGCGCGGCCAGGATGAGCAGGGACGTGATCTCGAACGCATAGAGATAATCGGTGAAGAGGAGCGCCCCGAGCCGCCCGACGTCGTGAGCGGGCGCGCCGC
>JBGSUG010000303.1:0-7797 GCA_041736225.1 Candidatus Aminicenantales bacterium
GTCGGGAGAGGCGGGTCGCCGCCGGATCGAGTGCCGGCGCAGGACGGGCAATCCCCGGCCCGCCCCCGCGAAAAGCAAGGTCCCGGCGATGGCCAGGAGGATGTCCGGGCCCCACATGGCGAGGGAGGCCGGGAGTCCGCCGTCCATGGCCGCCTTTTCGCCCGCGGTGAGCAGGGCGTAATAAAGCAGAATAAGGGCCAGGCCGAGCGAGAAGCCGCCCGTGCGGCCGGCCCGGCCGGTCATGATGCCCAACGGTAAGCCGAGAAGCGCGAAGACGAGACAGGCCGCCGCCAGGGCGAACTTCTTGTGGATCTCGACGCGGTGGGCCCGGACCTGCCGGGGCTCGAGGCGGCCGGCTCCGCCGGCTTCCAGCCGGCCGAGGTCGCGAACGAGCTCGCCGATGTCTTTCTCCCGGACCCGCTTTTCACTGGAGACCGCCGGGAACAACCCCTCGACGTCGATCTCCTCCTCCAGGCGTTCGAACGAGGTCAGCGTGTCCTTCGCCGGCTCGGCGGCGGGCCAGGAATGGACGGAACCGTTCTCGAGCTCCAGGACGGCCCGCCGCTCGCCGGGATAGAGCCGGACCGTGCCCGACCGCGCCGTGACCAGACGGGGATTCGCCGGATCCTGGCCCATGTAGGCGAAGACGTCCTGCCAGGTGCCGTCACGCCCGATGCCGCGGATGAAAAAGACGATGTCGGGCAGGACTTCGCTGAACTCCAGCGGCTCGATTTTGAGCCGGACCCGGGAGATGACCGAGTCGGTCATCGCCCGGACCCAGGCGCTGTTGGCTCGGGGCGCGAGGACGAGGGCGAGGGGCAGGGTCAGGAGAAAGGCACCGAGCCCGAAAAGGGCGACCGGCCGGGCCAACCGCCGCTCGCCGACGCCGAGCGATCGGAACGCCACGATCTCGGAATCGGCCGATAGCCGCGCCAGCCCGCCCAGGACGCCCATCAGGACGGCCATCGGCAGGGCGAAGGCCAGGACGGATGGGACGAGGAGGCCGAGGATGCTCAGGGCCCGGAGGAACGGCACGCCCTTGTCGATGAAGAGCTCGGCCAGAAGCAGGACCTGGTTCATCAGCAGGACGAAGGCGACGAGCAGGAGACCGACGAGGAAGGGCGGGACGATCTCGCGCAGAACGTACCGGTCGATGAGTCGCCGCATGATCTGCGCCTGATGATATCGGAAAAGGTGCGATAAAAAAAGGTACTTCTCCCGATTCCGGGAAGTCCCTCTCTCGGGCTTTGGCTCGGGATATGCCTCTTGCTCCCCGGCCCCCCGGGGAACCAGTTTGCACGGTTCCCCCCCCGCTGCGCGGGTCCCCTCCTCCAGCAACGGGGATCTTCGAGGCAACATCCCTCGCCGCCTCGAGAGGGAAGCCCGTAAATGGGAGAAGAACCTAAAAAAAAGCCCCGGGCGGAAGGCCGCCCGGGGCTGGCGATGCTTCGCATCAGGGACCGTCCCCGCGGGGGGCCGTCCCTCTGGACGATCAGTACATGTCGCCGGGAGGATTCGGGTACGCGGGCTTCTTGTCGTCTTCGGGGAGCTCGGCGATCAGGGCCTCGGTGGTGAGCAGGAGGCCGGCGATCGAGGCCGCGTTCTGGAGCGCGATCCGGACGACCTTGGTCGGGTCGAGGATGCCGCCCTTGATCATGTCCTCGTACTTCTCGGTCAGGGCGTTGAAGCCGATGTCCTGCTTCATCTCCTTGACCTTCTCGACGACCACGGAGCCTTCGAAACCGGCGTTGGCCGCGATCTGGCGCATGGGCTCTTCGATGGCCCTCTTGACGATGTTGGCGCCGATCTGCTCGTCACCTTCGAGCTGGAGCTTCTCGAGCGTCTTCTGGGCGCGGATCAGGGCGACGCCGCCGCCGGGCACGATGCCTTCCTCGACGGCCGCCTTGGTGGCGTGCATGGCGTCCTCGACCCGGGCCTTCTTCTCCTTGAGCTCGGTCTCGGTGGCCGCGCCGACCTTGATCAGGGCGACGCCGCCGACCATCTTGGCCAGGCGTTCCTGGAGCTTTTCCCGGTCGTAGTCGGAGGTCGTGTCCTCGATCTGGGCGCGGATCTGCTTGATGCGGGCCTGGACGTCGCTGGACTTGCCGTTGCCCTCGACGATGGTCGTGTTGTCCTTGTCGATGACGACCTTCTTGGCCTCACCCAACCAGTCGGCGCCGACCTTCTCGAGCTTGACGCCGATCTCTTCGGTGATGACCTGGCCGCCGGTCAGGGTGGCGATGTCCTCGAGCATGGCCTTGCGTCGGTCGCCGAAGCCGGGGGCCTTGACGGCGCAGCACTGGAAGGTGCCCTTGAGCTTGTTGACGACGAGGGTCGCCAGGGCTTCGCCTTCGACTTCCTCGGCCACGACGACGAGGGGACGGCCCATGCGGGCGACGTTCTCGAGGAGGGGCAGGAAATCCTTGAGGTTGCTGATCTTCTTCTCGTGGAGGAGGATGAGGGGCTTCTCGAGGACGCACTCCATCCGCTCGGGGTCGGTGACGAAGTAGGGCGACAGGTAGCCGCGGTCGAACTGCATGCCCTCGACCGTCTCCATCGTGGTCTCGAGGCCCTTGGCCTCCTCGACCGTGATGACGCCGTCCTTGCCGACCTTGTCCATGGCCTCGGCGATGATCTTGCCGATGGACGGGTCGTTGTTGGCCGAGATGGCGCCGACCTGGGCGATCATCTCGCCGCTGACCTCGCGGCTCATCTTCTTGAGCTCGCCGATGACCGTCTCGACGGCCTTGTCGATGCCCTTCTTGATCAGGGTCGGGTTGGCGCCGGCCGTGACGTAGCGCAGGCCCTCGCCGTAGATGGCCTGGGCCAGGACCGTGGCGGTCGTCGTGCCGTCGCCCGCGACGTCGGACGTCTTGGACGCGACTTCCTTGACCAGCTGGGCGCCCATGTTCTCCCAAGCGTCCTTGAGCTCCACTTCCTTGGCGACGGTGACGCCGTCCTTGGTGCTGGTGGGGGAACCGAATTTCTTGTCGAGGACGATGTTCTTGCCGCGGGGGCCGAGCGTCGCCTTGACAACGTTGCTGAGCACGTTCACACCCTTGAGCAGGGCATGACGGGCATCGTCTCCGGAAAGTATCTGTTTAGCCATGGTGTCTCCTTACTTCTCGATGATAGCGAGGATCTCTTCCTCGCGGACGATGACGAGCTCGACGCCGTCGATCGTCACTTCCGTGCCGCTGTACTTGCCGATGAGGACATGGTCGCCCTTCTTGACCGTGAGAGCGATCGTCTTGCCTTCATCGTTGACCCGCCCCTTGCCGGCCTCGATGATCTCGGCTTCCTGGGGCTTTTCCTTGGCCGTGTCCGGGATGATGATCCCGCCTCTTTTGACTTCCTGTTCCTCGAGTCTCTTGAGGAGCACTCTGTCGTACAGAGGATGAACTTTCATGAAAACCTCCTATGGGATTAGTGAAATTTAGCAGTCACAAAATGTGAGTGCTAATAATACAAAAAAGCCGGACTTTTGTCAAGGGGAATTTTATAAAATCTGGCAGTCTTGAGTGCCGACTGCTAATATTTCTTTCTTATCTTGAGGAGCTTGGCCCTGTTGTGGAGGGTGTTCCTGTGGATGCCCAGGGACTTGGCCATCTTGGTCTGGTTCCCCTCGTGCTTCCTGGCGGTCTGCTCGAAAAAGATCTTCTCGAACTCGCGGAGGGCATCCTTGAGGTTGATCTCCTTGTCCACCATGTCCTTGACGATGAGCTCCATCCGCTGATGGAGGTTGAGCTCGCTAGATTTCTTGTCCATGTTTCCCTCCGCTCTCGCGGATCCGCTTGTAGGAGGAGTTGAACTTGGCCCTGAGGTCCTGGGGGATCAGGTTGATGACGGCCCGGGTGACGCCGAGACAGGCCGGGGCGAGGACCGACGTCTCCAGGGCCGGCTTGGCGACCTCGAACGAGACCAGGGCGAAGACGAGGATGCCGCAGATGAGGACGGCCTTGATGAATCCGAACAGGGCGCCGAAGAGCCGGTTGGCCAGGGCCAGCGGCCCCACCATGGCCTTGTGGAGGAGGTGGCCGACGACGGCTCCGGCGACGAGGACGGCGACGAAGAGGAGAAGGAAGCCGAGGAAGTTGCCGAGCAGGCGGTTATGGACGAACGACTCGAAGATCCGGGCCGCCCGCTCGTAGTAGAAGCTGGCCAGGACGAGGCCGGCGACGACCGCGACGAGGCCGATGACTTGTTTGACGAAGCCCTTGAAGATGCCGACGATGGCCGTCACGACCATGATGGCCAGGAGTACGAAGTCGAGCCAGTTCATGCCGTGCCTCCCCTTCTCGCCCTCAGCCGTTCGACCATCCCGTAGTCCCCTTCGGCCAGGGCGCCGAAGACGACGTGGGGCTTGACCCGGCCGTGGAAATCCGAGCCGGCCGTGGCGACGAGATCGAGCTCGTCGGCCAGATCCCGGTAGAAGGCCGTCTGTTCGGCCGTGTGGTAGAAAGTGTAGACCTCCATGCCGGCGAGCCCGTGTTCCCGGAGCGTGCGGGCGTCCTCGGACGTCGTCCGCTGGAAGTACGCGCCGGGATGGGACAGGACCGGGACGCCCCCGGTCGCCGGTGCCGCGGCCAGGACGTCGAGGAGGGCGACGAACTTCTTCGGGACCCAGGCCGGCTTGCCCTCGGCGAAGTAGTCCTTATAGAACAGGGACGGCCCGTAGGGGCGGTTCTCGGGCCGGTAATAGAACTCCAACACGGGATTCCGCTCGTTCTCGGGATCGTCCAGGAGGACCTGGGCGATCTTGACCCCGAGCGGAGGCACCCCGTTGGCCCTCTTCCGGACCTCGTCCAGGGTCACCGCGAAGCCGAGGCCGCGGAGCTTCTCGATGCGCTCCCGTGTCTCGGTCATGCGGCATTCGGTCTGCCCGTCGATGATCGCGGCGAGGGCCGGGCTCGCCCAGTCGACGAGCGGCAGCAGGAGGTGGAACTCGCGGCCGGCGAACAGGGTCGTGATCTCGATGCCGGGGATGACCTCGATCCCGGCCCGGCGGCCCAGCTCGACGGCCTCGGGGTAGGCGGCCACGGTGTCGTGGTCGGCGATGGAAAAAGCGCGCATCCCGGCGTTCGCGGCGAAGCCGACCAGCTCGGCCGGCGAAAAATCCCCGTCCGAGCTCAGGTTCGAGTGGACGTGGAAGTCGACCCGTCCGCTCATGCGAGGTCGTCGAGGCCTGTCAGGACCTTGTAGATTTCCAGGTATTTCTGGGAGGTCTTGGCGACGATCTCCGCGGGGAGGTCGGGCGGCGGCGTGTCCTTGTCCCAGTCCGTCGTCTCAAGGTAGTCGCGGACGAATTGCTTGTCCAAACTGGGCTGGGACTTGCCCGGCTCGTAGAGGGACAGGGGCCAGAAGCGAGAGGAATCGGGCGTGAAGATCTCGTCGACCAGGACGAGCTCGTCGCCGTCGAGGCCGAACTCGAACTTGGTGTCGGCGATGATGATGCCCTTGGAAACGGCGTGGAGGGCGGCCTTCTGGTAGAGTTCGAGGCTGGCCTTTCGGATCTTCCCGGCCAGATCGGCGCCGATCTCCTTCTCGACGTCCTTGAAGGAGATGTTGACGTCGTGGCCGTGCTCGGCCTTGGTCGAAGGCGTGAAGATGGGCTGGGCCAGCTGGTCGGACTCCTTGAGGCCCTTGGGGATCCTGATGCCGCAGATCTTGCCCGTCGTCTTGTATTCCTTCCAGCCGGAGCCAGAGAGGTAACCGCGGACGACGCATTCGACGGGGATGACCTTGGTCCTCTTGACCAGCATCGAGCGCTTGGCCAGGAGGCCGGCGAAGGGCGCGAGGGCGGGCGGGAAATCCTTCGTCTCGGTGGTCAGGAGGTGGTTGGGAAGGACCAGGCCGACGAAATCGAACCAGAACTTCGAGAGCTGGGTCAGGACCTTCCCTTTATAGGGGATGAGCGAGGGCAGGACCCAGTCGAAGGCGGAGATGCGGTCCGTGGCGACGATGAGGAGCTTGTCGCCGACCTCGTAGACGTTGCGGACCTTGCCCTTCTTGAAAAGGGGCAGACCTGTCAGCTCGATGTCGCCGATGGGGTTTTCCATATCATCTCCTTAAAACGACCCGTCAAGGATAGCCAAATCGTTTTTAAAAAGCAAATCGGGCTTCGGGGATTGTCTTCGCTCGCTGCGGTGATTTTTCACGCCGCTCCGTGCGCCGGACTCGGCGCCAAAACAACTCGCTCGGCGTGCGCTACGCCTCGCTCGAACAAGTTTTGTCGGTTTCCAGGGAAACTGCCCTCATCCGGCTTCGGATCGGCTAAATCACCGCTAATGCTCGCTCAGACAACGCCCTCAGCCCTTCCCTCATAAGGAAGGCCTAACGGCGCAAGAATCTCCCCTGTTACGCGCGGGGCGGATTCACGGGCCGTTCAAGACGGATGGCTTTTTCAAAACGAGGTGAGACCGATGAAATTGTACATCCGGCGGGGGTCGGCGGAGTTTCGGCGGTAGGACAGGAGGCGGGGCTCACAGTGGGTGCAGGCCGGGCCGGGGTTGGATATTCGGCTCTTTTTGAAGCCCAACGCAGCGAGAAGGCCCAGGTTGGCGGCCCTGAGGTCGAGGAGGTACTTGCGCTTGAGAACGGGGACATGTACCTCCGGTACGTGTCCCCGGAGGGCGAAGACACTTTCCGGGAACCCAGCCCGCAGGAAGCCTTCTCGCACGTCGGGCCCGACCTCGTAGCAGGCGGCCCCGATGCAGGGGCCGAGCGCGGCCAGCATGTCCGCGGGGTTCGAACCGTAGGCTTCGCCCATGGCCCGGACGGCTTTCTCCAGGATGCGCTTCTCGGTGCCGCGCCAGCCGCAGTGGACGGCGGCCACGGCCCGGTTCTCCGGATCGACGAGGAGGACGGGCAGGCAGTCGGCCGTCCGTATGACGAGCAGCAGCCCGGGGACGTTCGTCATCAGGGCGTCGCCGTCGGGCTTTCCGGCCGGGGCCGCATCGAGACGGTGGACCGTATCCGAATGGACCTGGTTCATGACGACCGGTTGCAAGCCCCGGGACGCGGCGAAAGCCAGGAAGTCCGCCTCGCTCCAGCGGGCGTCGCCGAAACCGTGTACGAGCCCTGGGACGGCCATGAGCCGGGGGACGAAGAGGAATGGGCTCCTGTTCTCGAACACGGTCCCCCACTAATACCAGAAAGCCGTAACCGGCTCAAGGTGCCTTCTCTTGTCATTTGAAGCACGCCCTCGTATGATGAGGGCACCATGTCGCTCAAGGACAAAACCATGCTTCTCCCGGCCGCTTTCGGCATCGTCCTGGCGCTTGCGGGCGCCGTCCTTCCGGCCTCCGGGACCCGAGCCCGGGCCCGGGAATTCGGGCTGGTCGTCGGCGTCCTGCCGACCGGACCGCTCAACGCCATCACCGACGTCGCCGGAGTCGCCGTCGGACAGGTGACGGTCATCGAGGGCCGGGACGTCCGGACGGGCGTAACGGCCATCCTGCCCCACGGCGGCAATATCTTTCAGGACAAAGTCCCGGCCGGGATCTCCGTCGCCAACGGCTACGGCAAGCTCACCGGCGTGACCCAGGTCCGCGAGCTCGGCACGCTCGAGACGCCCATCGTCCTGACCAACACCCTGAGCGTCCCGGCGGCGGCCGACGCCGTCATCGACTGGACGCTCGGCTTTCCCGGCAACGAGAGGGTCGCGTCGGTCAACCCGGTCATCGGCGAGACGAACGACGGCTGGCTCAGCGACATCCGCGGCCGGCACGTCACCAAGACCCACGTCCTCGAGGCCATCCGCACGGCCTCCGGCGGCCCGGTCGCCGAAGGCGCCGT
>JBGSUG010000318.1:0-3564 GCA_041736225.1 Candidatus Aminicenantales bacterium
GCCGGCAAGGGGATCTATCAGGCCATGATGAACGGCCGGGACCTGATGGATTGTATCCTGGGAACCGAGCTCGAGAATTTCTACCTCTGCCCCTGTTCTCCCGAGCTCGCCGGCGTCGAAGCCGAGCTCTACGGAGTCGAACGCAGGGAGAAGCGGCTGCTCGAGGCGGTGGAAAAGGCGAGGCGGTTCTTCAATTTCATCATCATCGACTGCCCTCCGTCGCTCAGCTTCCTGACGCTCAACGCCCTTTCCGCGGCCGATTCGATCATCATCCCCGTTCAAACGGAATTCTTCTGCATGGAAGGTATTCCCGATCTCTTCCAGACCCTGGAGACGGTCCGGACCTATTTCAATCCCAAGCTGGCCATCGAGGGGATCCTCCTGACCATGTTCGACGAAAGGACCAACCTGTCCAAGCAGGTCGCCGAAGAGATCCGCAAGTCGTTGAAACACATACTTTTCGATACCGTTGTCCCCCGCAGCATCCGCCTGGCCGAAGCGCCAAGCTTCGGCCAGCCTATCGTCCTCTACGATATCAAGTCCAAGGGGGCCGAGGCCTATCTCAATCTCGCCGAGGAGATCATTCGCCGATGAGCAAGAAAGCCCTGGGGAAAGGTCTGGGAGCGTTCATCCCGGAAGAGTTCAGCATTCTCAAGGACGAGCGGTTCGCCGAGATCGACATCGAGGACGTCAAGCCCAACCCGTTTCAACCGCGGATGAAGTTCGACGACCAAACGATCGAGGAATTGGCTCAATCGATCAGGGAGTCGGGAATAGTGCAACCGGTCATCGTCGCTCCGGAAGACGATCACTACAAGATCATCGTCGGGGAAAGGCGGTGGAGGGCTGCCCAGAAGGCCGGCCTGCGCAAGATCCCCGTTCTCATCCGCAACATCCCCAAGGAAAAGCAGCTCGAGGTCTCGCTCATCGAGAACATCCACCGCGAGGAGCTCAACGCCCTCGAGATCGCCCAGGCCTATCAGAGGCTTATCGACGAGCACGGATACGCCCAACACGAGCTGGCCGACAAGGTCGGCAAGGACAGGAGCTCGGTGACGAACTACCTCCGCCTGCTCAAGCTGCCCCGGGAGATCCAGGAGCGTCTCAGCAACGGCGAAATCACCATGGGGCATGCCCGGGCCCTGCTGGCCCTGGAGGACCCGGCGGTCCAGCTCCTCGCCTGCCGCCAGGTCCTCGACAGGAGCCTGTCCGTCCGCAACACGGAGACTTTGGTGAACCGGCTGAAAAAGAAGGCGCCGCGCACCCAGCGCAGCCTGGCCGATCCGGATCTCCACGCCCTGCAGGAGGAGATGCTCAAGTCGCTGGGGACCAAGGTCATCGTCGCCGGGAGCCGGAACAAGGGCGTTCTGAAGATATACTATTTCTCTCTCGACGATCTTAACCGCATCTTCGACAGGATCAAAGGAGCAAGCGCATGAAAGACAAGCCCCGGGAACTGAACGAGACCAAGCTGGCCGGCCTGATCGACATGGAATCGGACTTCAAAGGCGAGCTGTCCTTCAAGGGGTCGTTCCGGATCGAAGGCAATTTCAAGGGCACGATCACCTCGGACTCGCTCCTCGTCGTCGGAGAGCGGGGCAAGGTCGAAGCCGACATCAAGGTGGGCCAGCTCGTCATCAACGGCGAGATCCGGGGCAAGCTTGAAGCCTCGGATCGGGTCGAGGTTCACAACAGGGGCCGCGTCTTCGGGACCATACTCGCGCCCGTGCTGGTCGTCGAGGAGGGCGCGTATCTCGAAGCGACCTGCCAGACCAAGGGTTCGGCGACACCGGCGGCCGTGCCGAAAGAACCCTCCGCGGACTGACGGACGGCCCGGCGACGGAGCCGCGCGCGCCGTTTTTCTCCGCTTGAGTGCGGGGGGCCCCGAGGTTATAATCGGGGGGAAAAATTTCCAACATGTGAGTCGCATGAGCAAGTACATCTTCATCACCGGCGGGGTCATCTCGGGTCTGGGCAAGGGCATCGCCGCGGCCTCGATCGGCCGGCTGCTCGAAAGCCACGGCTACCGCATCACCATCCAGAAGTTCGACCCCTACCTCAATGTCGACCCGGGCACGATGAGCCCGTTCCAGCACGGCGAGGTCTACGTCACGGACGACGGCGCGGAGACAGACCTCGACCTCGGCCACTACGAGCGTTTCACGTCGACGAAGACGACGCGGGCCCACAACTGGACCGCCGGCAAGATCTACGAGTCCATCATACGCAAGGAGCGCAAGGGCGAATACCTGGGCAAGACCGTCCAGGTCATCCCCCACGTCACCGACATGATCCGGTCCGCCATCGAGTCCGTATCTGCCGGTAACGATATTGTTATCTGTGAGATAGGCGGGACTGTCGGCGACATCGAGAGCCTGCCCTTCCTCGAAGCGACGCGACAGATGCGGCTCGCCCACGGGGTCGACAAGACGCTCTTCATCCATCTGACCCTCGTCCCCTTCGTCGGCGTGTCGGGAGAGCTCAAGACCAAGCCCACCCAGCACAGCGTCAAGGAGCTCCGGGCGATCGGCATCCAGCCGGACATCCTGCTCTGCCGCACGGGACGCGACCTTTCCGCCGACATCAAATCCAAGATCGCGCTCTTCACCAACGTGCCGATCGCCGCGGTCATCACGGCGCGGGACGTCGAATCGATCTACGAGATCCCGCTGAACTACGCCGAGCAGGGCCTCGACGCGACCATCCTCAAGATGCTCCGCCTGCCGCGGCGGAAGAAGAACCTGTCGGCGTGGGAAGCCATGGTCGACAGGATCAAGCATCCCAAGGACGTCGTCGAGATCGGCCTCGTCGGCAAGTACGCCGGCCTCCACGACTCTTACATGAGCCTGAACCAGGCCCTCATCCACGGCGGGCTGGCCAACCGGCTCTGCGTCAAGATCGACTGGATCGAGGCGGAGGCGCTGGAGAAGGACGACCCGGGCCAGTTCCTGGCGTCCAAGGACGGCATCCTCGTCCCCGGCGGCTTCGGCAAGCGCGGCATCGAGGGGATGATCAAGGCCATCGAGTTCGCCCGCGGCAAGAAGATCCCCTACTTCGGCATCTGCCTCGGCCTGCAGACCGCGGTCATCGAGTTCGCCCGCAACGCCTGCCACCTCGACCGCGCCAACTCCTCGGAGTTCGTCCAGGACCCGCCGTACAAGGTGATCTACAAGATGCGCGAGCTGGTCGGCGTCGACGCGATGGGCGGCACGATGCGCCTCGGCAAGTACCCGTGCCAGCTCAAGCCGGGGTCGCAGGCGTGGCGCGCCTACAGTGCCGACACGATCTGGGAGCGCCATCGCCACCGCTACGAGGTCAACCAGGACTACGTGCAGATCCTCGAGCAGAACGGGATGCAGGTCACCGGCCGCTCGCCGGACCGCATTTTCGTCGAGATGATCGAGATCCCCGACCACCCGTGGTTCGTTGCCTGCCAGTTCCACCCCGAGCTGAAGTCCAAGCCGTTCGCTCCCCATCCGCTCTTCGTGGCGTTCGTCAAGGCGTCGCTGGAGAACCGGCAGCGGCGCGAGGAAAGCGAGCGGAGGCTCGCCGAGGCGGCCGGCG
>JBGSUG010000323.1:0-4228 GCA_041736225.1 Candidatus Aminicenantales bacterium
TGTCGTCCTTCGAGGCGAACTTCATATCGCCGTACTCCTGCCAGACGCCCGTCTCGTCGTAGCTCGCGTAGATGCGCAGGACGGCGTCGAAGTCCTTGCGGACGTCGCGGCCGACGTCGGCGAGCCAGAGCGCGTCGCAGTCCCGTTCCATGCGGCCTTCGGCCCGGCTGCCGTCGGGCGTCTGGTCGTTCTGGCGGTGCTCGTTGAGCCCGTAGTACCAGATGGGTTTCGGCATGCGGTAGGGGCCGAAGACCTCGACCTCGGTGATGCCGAACCGGCCCCGCGACTGCTCCATCCAGTAGCCGTTGACGGTCTGGCCGTGGTTGACGGCGTTCGGCGTCATCCAGAAGTCGGCGTAGAACTGCGGCACCTTCTCGCGGGGAACGGGATCGATCTGGGGATTGCCGAAAGGATCGGAGCCCTTGGGCAGGCTCACGACGAACGGCTGGTCCGGGAAATCGATGCCGACGACGGCCAGCTTGAACCCGCGCTTTGGCGCGAGGGACGGGTCGGCCCAGTTGCGGCCGGGGATGGGGCGGAAGTCGGCCCAGGTCATCGTGTCCTGGTCCTGGACGCGCTGGGGGTCGAGCGGGGCGAGGCTGGCACCGACGGTCTTCTGCGCCGGAGGTCTGCCTGTGCCGATGAGGATGAAAGCTAGGCTGGCGATCCCCAGGACCGCCGCTAGCCGGGAGCCGGGAGTGGTATTCATGGGACCTCTCTTTGATGACCTCTCTTTTACACCGGATCGGCGGAATTGACAATTCCTCCGGGCTCAGCGTCCGCCCTTCGCTGATCTGGGACTTATGCCTCGGGTACGTGTCCCCGGTGGGAGGCTGTGCTATACTCCCGGGCATGAAAAAGCCGATCATCTTTTTAGGCCTTTCCCTCCTTCTGACACTGGCGGCCTCGTCGGCGCAGGCCTTGCCGGCGGAAAACCGGGGCATCGAGCACGGCCAGCGATACGACCGGCTCGTCATCCGCAACGTCCTGGTCATCGACGGCAAGGGCACGCCGATGCGCGGGCCGCTCGATGTGATCGTCGAGGGGGACAAGATCGCCGCCGTCCGCGGCGCTGACGCCCGACCCGGGGCCTACAAGAACGAAGCCCACGTCCTCGACGGAACCGGGATGTACCTGCTGCCCGGCTTCATCAACAGTCACATCCATCTCCACGATGAGCGGGCCGGGACGGACCAGCCGTTCGAATACGAATACAAGATCTACCTCGCCTGCGGCGTCACCACCGTCCGGGACGTCGGGAGCGATCCGAAAAAAGCCCTGGCCGAGCGCCGCAAAAGCCAAGAGGGGTCGATCGTCGCGCCGCGCATCTACGTCTATATGGTCGCGGGCGGCCGGACGCCCGAGGAGGGCCGCAAGTCGGTCCGCTCGATCAAGGAGCAGGGTGCCGACGGCGTCAAGATCTTCGGCATGGACCGCGACATCTTGGAGGCCGTCGCCGACGAAGCGACCAAGCTCGGCCTCAAGGTCGCGCATCACATGGCGGTCGAGGAGACGGACGCCCGCGAGGCGGCCGAGTTCGGCGTGGACACGATCGAGCACTGGTACGGCATCCCGGACGCGGCTCTCAAGGGTTCTCAGAACTTCCCGCCCTCGTACAACTTCAATGACGAGAGCGATCGCTTCCGCTGGGCCGGGCGCCTCTGGCGCGAGGCCGACCCGGACAAGCTCGAGGACGTCCTCGAGGAGATGGTCGATAAGGGCGTCGGCTGGATCCCCACCTTCAGCACCTATGAGGCCTGCCGGGACATGACCCGGGCTCGCAACCTGCCCTGGTTCAAGGACTACCTGCACCCCGCGCTCGAAGCCTATTTCGCGCCCAGCCCGGAACGCCACGGCGCCTTTTCCTGGGGCTGGTCGACCGAGGACGAGATCGCCTGGAAAGAGAACTACCGCATCTGGATGAAGGCCGTGCGCGACTTTGCCGATATGGGCGGCGTCGTCGGCGCGGGGGATGACGCGGGCTTTATCTACACGCTTTACGGCTTCACCTTCCTGAGCGAGCTCGAACTTCTGCAGGAGGCGGGATTCCATCCGATCGACGTCATCCAGTGCGCGACCGGCAACAACGCCAGGCTGATGGGGTTCGAGGATCGGCTCGGGCGCGTGCGCCAGGGCTACCTCGCCGACCTCATCCTCATCGACGAGAACCCGCTGGCCAATCTCAAGTATCTCTACCCGACGGGCGTCCTCGACATCGTGAACGGGAAAGCGGTCGTCCGCGGCGGCATCCAATGGACGATCAAGGACGGCCTCGTCTACGAGACGCCGCGGCTGATGCGGGAGGTCAAGGAGACGGTGTCGAAGGCCCGCGCCAAGTGAAGATCAGACGGTCAGCTGCTCGACCGCCAGCTTGTCGACGTCCATGCGGCCGATCTCCCATTCGACCGACTTCGTGATCATCAGGACGTCCGCCGCCTTGAGATCGACGAAGGGCGCGGCGTAGGCGTCGACGGCCACAGGGTCGGTCCCCAGGATGATCTTGTCGAGCTTGCGGATCTCGCCCGGGCCGGCCGGTCCGTTCGTAAGCAGGAACTCGGTGGCGTCGGCGACGCACAGGTCCGGCTTGCGCAGCGTGTTGAGGTCGGCGATGCACTGGGCCAAGAAGGGGACGTCGTCGTATTCGCCCTTTGCGCCCGAGCCGGCGTGGAAGAACTGGTTCGAGGTTCCGGTGTTGACGCCCATCAGGTTCTTGAGGTTCCCCGACATGCCCACGCCGACGTGGTGCTTGATGATGGGCAGGTTGACGAAGACATCGCAGTCGAGGAATTCCCTGACGACACTGGCTTTCTTGAGGGACTTGTTCTTGGCGACCGTCGTCCCGACGTAGTCGTTGGAGCACTTCCGGACAGCGCCGACTTCCGCGCCGTATTTGGCCGCGAGCGGCGAGCGCTTCCAGTATCCCGGCAGCGGATCGATGAGGTAGTGGACCTCCTTCGCGCCCGCCGCGAGTGCGGCCAGGATGACGGCCAAGGTGATGTCGGGATGGGTGTGGCTGCCGGGCTTCGTCCACCAAGCCGGGGCGTTGGCGAGGAGACCGACGGTCGAACCGGGCTTGACGAATCGCTTCATGCCGCCGAGCGCTTCGAGTCCCTTGTTCACGGCGAGGAAACGGTCGGCGCCCGTGACGACGGCCAGATCGGGGCTGGCCAGTCTCGGTGACTTGGGATCGGGCTGCCGTTGGCCCCGAAGCCCGCCGGCCAGCGCCGCGGTCCCGATGAGAACCCCCGACCTCACGAAATCGCGTCTCTTCATGGTGTTGCTCATACCGACCTCCTGACTGACCTTGATGCCTATGCGAAGATTATCGTCCCAATCGTCTGGGCTGGCAATAGGCTCGGGGATCCCTTCTTGACAGGCCGGCGCGGGGACTGATATATCAGCACTCATATTCCGAATGCGACGCGTCGCCATTAACCCCATTCTCGTCATAGCCCTTACGGCGCTCGTCAGTTCGCTTACCCTAGCCGCCGGCTCGCCCGGACAGGATAAGCCGCGCCCCGACGACCCGCGTACGGTCAGGACGATCGTTGCGGCCCCCGTGTCCGGGCCCATCGCCGTCGACGGCGTCCTCTCCGAAAGCGTCTGGCAGACCCCGGGATCGGGCGGTTTCACCCAGCGCGATCCTTCCGACGGACAGCCCGCCTCCGAGCCGACGACCGTCTGGGTGGCCTTCGACCGCGACAACATCTATATCGCCGCCCGCCTGTTCGACTCCGAGCCCGCCAGGATCACCGGCCGCCTCGGGCGGCGCGACGAGACGACCGAATCCGACCTGTTCGACGTCGGCCTCGACCCCTATCACGACCGCCGGAGCGGCTACTATTTCGGCATCAATCCGTCCGGCTCGATCGAGGACGGCACCCTCGCCAACGACGAGGAGTTCGATGCGACCTGGGACGGCGTCTGGGAGAGCGCCGCCCGGATCGACGGCCTTGGCTGGACCGTCGAGATCCGCATCCCCTTCGACCAGCTCCGCTTCAAGCGGCGGGACGTCAATCTCTGGGGCATCAACTTCCAGCGGCTGGTCAAGCGGAAGAACGAAGAGAGCCATTTCGCCTGGGTCCCCAAAGAGGAGAGCGGCCTCGTCTCGAATTTCGCCGAACTCACCGGACTCGCAGGCATCGCCGCGGGCCGCCGGCTCGAGATCTCGCCCTTCGGCCTGGCGCAGGCCGAGCTCTACCCCGGGGAGCCGGGAAACCCCTTCCGC
>JBGSUG010000356.1:0-1601 GCA_041736225.1 Candidatus Aminicenantales bacterium
GGCCCGGCGGCGCCCGGCGGACCGAAGGCCGTATCCAGCGGGAACGGCATCCGGGCCACCGAAAAGGCGATGGAGATCCTCAGGGCCGGCGGCGATCCCCTCGACGCCGTCATCGCCGGGGTGAACATCGTCGAGGACGATCCGGACGACATGTCCGTCGGCTACGGCGGCCTGCCCAACGAGGACGGGGTCGTCGAGCTCGACGCTTCGGTCATGTACGGCCCGACCCATTCGGCCGGGGCCGTGGCCTCGCTCAGGAACATCAAGAACCCTTCGAAGGTCGCCAGGCTGGTCATGGAACGCACGGACCACGTCCTCCTCGTCGGCGAAGGCGCTTTGAAGTTCGCCAAGGTCCACGGCTTCAAGGAGGAGGACCTCCTGACCGAGAAGTCGCGGGCGGCCTGGCTGCTCTGGAAGGAAACCGTGTCGGACCGCGACAACTGGTTCCCGCCCCGCTCCGAGGGCCTGCCCGGGGAGCTCCGTTCGGCGATGAGCACCCACGGCACGATCAACTGCGTCGCCCTGGACGGCGCCGGCCGGCTGGCCGGGGTGACGACGACGAGCGGCCTGTCGTGGAAGATCGCCGGGCGGGTCGGCGACTCGCCCATCATCGGGGCCGGCCTCTACGTCGACAACGAGATCGGCGCGGCCGGCTCGACCGGACGTGGCGAGGCCAACATCCAGACGTGCGCCAGCTTCCGGATCGTCGACGCCATGGGCCGGGGTATGACCCCCGAGCAGGCCTGCCTCAAGGCCTGCGAGGCCGTCGTCGCCAAGACCCGGCTCGTGCCCCGGCTCTGCGACGACAAGGGCCGGCCGAAATTCGGGCTCGATTTCTACGCCCTCAACAGGAAGGGGGAATTCGGCGCGGCCGGGATCTATCAGGGCGGCCGGTTCGCCGTCCACGACGGGATCGAGAACAGGCTCCGCGACGTCGCCTACCTGTTCAAGGCGCCGGGGGACGGCCGCTAGCGCTCACTCGCGGACGATGATGACCGGATAGCCTTCGCCGGCCAGGCGCCGGGCCAGGCTTCGCGCTTCGCCCTCGTCGGTCCTGACCCGGACCCGGTAGAAAATGGCGCTCCCGGTCTTGACGGCGGTCACCGTGACGCCCCGGAAGGAGGGGTCGAGCCGCTTCTTGACGGCGTAAGCCGTCTCCTGCACCGTGTAAGCGCCGACCTGGATCCAGACCACGCCCTGACGCTCCGTCCCCGCCGGTCCCTTGAAGCCTTTCAGCCGCACCAGGCGGACGCGGGCCGTGCCCGGCCCGACGATGCCCAGCACGCGGGCGGCCGCGTAGGACAGATCGATGACGCGGCCCCGGACGAACGGGCCCCGGTCGTTGATGCGGACGACGACCGAGCGGCTGTTCGCGAGGTTGGTCACCATGACGTACGTCCCGAAGGGGAGTGTCCTGTGGGCCGCGGTCAGGTCGTTCATGTCGTAGATCTCGCGGCTCGAGGTCGTCCGTCCGTCGAATTCCGTCCCGTACCACGAGGCGATGCCGGTCGAGGCACCGGTCCGGCCGGAAGAGGGAAGACGGGAACAGGCCCCGCCGGCCCCGGCGAGGATCAGCGCGGCGACCGCCGCCGCGGCGCCGC
>JBGSUG010000363.1:0-8509 GCA_041736225.1 Candidatus Aminicenantales bacterium
CGAGCGCGGGCCGGTCGGACGCGCCGGCGGGCGGCACGGAGACCCGGGTTTCGAAGGACGAGAAGTCCTTGGCGGTCTTGTTCTTGAGCAGGAACAGGGCCCGGTATTCGCCCGGAGCCACCGCCAGCAGGTCCTGGAAGGAGAAGCGCTGGCGCTCGTGGGCCTTGTACTGTTCGAGGCTGATCCGCAACGGGATCTCTTCGGTCGTCTCGTGGATCATCCGGCCCCGGCCGTCCTCGAGCCTCAGGACGAACTCGAAGCTGGCGTAGATCGCGTCGCCCTGGGTGGCGAAGTTCATCTTCTCCGGCTCGATCGCCCAATGGAGGAAGGCCTGGCCGGCCGCCCGGAACACCCGGACCCGGAAGACGCTCTGGAGGTAGTTGTCCGTATAGTCGGTCTCGATGTAGTCCTTGTAGTTCATGTAGGAACGGGCGTAGTTGTCGGAGAATTTCTTCTCCGGGAGGCCGCGGACGGAGGCGATGATGGTATCGGAGGAGAACGAGGCCGTCCCCGTCGAGGAATCGCTGGGCAGATAGCTCAGAGAGGCGTTGGCCAGCTCCGGGCCAACGCCCTTGATGGCGTTGAGGGCGGTCGACCGGGTTACGGCCACCCCGCTCCCGAGGGCGGGGATGACGAGCTTCTCCGGGCCCTCGACGGTCGGGGAATAGAGGCGGAAGTCGCCGATCCCGTCGGGTTGGTAGAAGATCAGGTAGAAATAGGCCGGCAGGCCGTACTCCTCGGCCCCTTTATAGAACCACAGCTCGAGGGGCCAGACCTGGGACTGCGTCGTGTACTGCGTCCGCTCGAGGGGTTTCCCGAGGGCGACATAGAAGTAGCCCCGGTCGGTCTGGCTGCCCCGCTTCGGCGAAAAGTGGCCGAAGGTCTTGTCGGCGAACCGGACGCGCTCCTCGTATTCCTTCTGGAACTCGTTCTCGGCCGTATCGGGGTAGGGGTCCCGCATCCGCCAGAAAAAGCGGACGAATTTGGCCCGGTCGGCGTTGGTTTGGAGCCTGTTGAAGACGGCCCGCTCGGTCTTGGTCAGGATCGGCCCGGCGTCCTCGAGCCAGAGCTGGAGGTCGGGCGAGATCTTTTCGGCGGCGGCCAGGACGCCGGTCGCGGCGATGATGAGAAGAGCGATGCCGAGGGCTCGGGTTTTCATGGCGGAAACGATCGGCCTTTCAAAAACTACGATAGCACACGGCTCTGGCCAATACAAATCGCCGGGGGGCGGCAGCCCGGGGGAATGAAAGTTTTTCTTGAAAACGCCCATTTTTTTGGATAACATCCAACTATATGAAGATGAAATGTATACTCGTTTCTGCATGTCGTTGATCTTAAATGACATGAAAGGAAGTCGACTCTGGCACTGAATTTGCTACAGAAATGGGTCATGAAGGAGGTGTCTATCGGCAAAGGCAACGACACTCATTCCCCGGTCCTATCCCCAAGGCAAGAAGAAAAGGAGGTTTGATTGAAGAAACAGATCATAGCATTCTTGGCCATCGCGCTCTTCCTGGCCCCCCTGGCGTTCTCCCAGTCCCGGGACACCGGCGCCGTCAGCGGCATCGTGACGGACGACCAGAACGCCCCTCTCCCGGGCGTCAACGTGGCGATCTCGGGCGCGAACCTCATGGGCGTCCGCACATCCGTCACCGACGTCAACGGCGAGTTCCGTTTCCCGGCCCTGCCGCCCGGCGAATACCAGATCAGGGCCGAGCTCCAGGGCTTCGGGACGGTCGTCCAGGAGAAGATCCGGGTGACCACGACGGCCACGTTGGCCCTGGCCTTTCAGATGAAGCCCGCATCGGTGAGCGAGGAGGTCACGGTCATCGCCCAGTCGCCGACCGTCGACGTCAGGTCCACCGAGACGGCGTCCGTCACGCTGTCGAACGAGATCCTCCGGAACATCCCCTACAACCAGTTCACGGCGGACATCGTCAACCTGGCCCCCGGCGTCACGGACAACGTCGCTTACGGCGCGTCCCAGAACACGGGCATCGCCTACACCATGGACGGCGTCAACGTCGCCGACCCCGAGGCCGGCTCGGCCTGGGTCTTCTCGGACCACAACATCATCGAGGAGGCCAAGGTCATGGGCATCGGCCTCCCGGCCGAATACGGCAACTTCACCGGCGTCATCTTCAACCTGGTGACGAAGTCCGGAGGCAACGCTTTCTCCGGCCACTTCGAGTTCAATTTCCAGGGCTATCAGGCCGATTCGAAGTTCTGGCAGGCGAACAACAACGCCGCCTACCTCGACGACTTCCCCGCCATGAGCTCGGCGAGCTCGAAGCTCATGGACATCAACGCCCACATGGGCGGTCCCATCGTCAAGGACAAGCTCTGGTTCTACGGCGGCGGCCAGTTCTACCGGACCCAGAACCGCCCCTCCGGCTTCCCCGAGGACGTCGATTACAAGCAGCCGCGGATGTTCATCAAGCTGACCTCCCAGCTGGCGCCCACCCTGAACATGAGCGTCATGTTCCAGCGGACCAAGTACCAGGGCACGAACCGCGGCGCCGGTTCCACGGTCTCTCCCGAGGCCACGGTCACGCAGGATTCGCCGGACTGGCTGATCGGCTTCAACCTGAACAAGATCTTCAGCTCGACGACCTTCTTCGACCTCAAGACCAACTACTTCGAGGGCATCTATTACCTCGATCCCGAGGTCGGGTACGACACTTACTCGCACTTCAACCTCGACGAGAACAAGCTCTTCGACAGCGCCGGCTACTTCTACTACGCCGACCGGGCCCGCTTCGGGACCAACGCCAGCGTGACCCACTACGCCGAAGACTTCCTCATGGGCTCGCACGAGTTCAAGTTCGGGGCCGAGTTCGAGCGGTCCATGGCCCGGAGCCGGTACGGCTTCACCGGCACGGGCGGCGAGCTGGGCGACCACGTCAATTACTACGACTACTACAGCTACGGCTACTCGGGGCCCTACCTGGCCTACCAGTACTCGGGTTATGACACCAACACCCGCTACACCCGCCTCGAGACCTTCGTCCAGGATTCGTGGCAGATCGGGAAACGGCTCAACCTCAGCCTCGGCCTGCGCTACAGCATGAACTGGGGCGACGTCAAGGGCATCAGCGGCACCGTCTTCAAGTCGAACCGGCTGGCCCCCCGCCTGGGCTTCACCTTCGACATCCTGGGCGACAAGACGACCGTCCTCAAGGCCCACTACGGGCACTTCTCCGAGGCCATGCTGACCGTCTACCACGACAAGATGAACCCGACGGCGAACTTCGGCGATTACGCCGGATACTACTGGGACCTCGGGGCTGAGGAGTGGGTCGAGATGTTCCGGGACGTCCATCAGCCCTACACGATGGACCCGAACATCAAGCACCCCTACATGGCCCAGTTCACGGTCAGTCTCGAACGGGAGCTCTTCAAGGACACGTCCCTCAGCCTGACCTACATCGACCGGAAGTGGAACAACATCATCGGCCACTACGACACCAACGGGGAATACACCCAGGAGTCGTACTACTCCTCCGCTCTCGACGAGAGCTTCACGGTCTACGAACGGACCGCGGAGACCCTGGGGATCTCCAACTACTTCATCACCAACATCAGGAAGGACACGGCCTACCCCAACATCCTCGAGGATCCCTACCGGAAATTCAGGGGCGTCGAGGTCATGTTCAACAAGCGCTTCTCCAATCGCTGGCAGCTCCTGGCCTCCTACGTCTACGGCCACGCCACGGGCACGATCGACAACGGCTTCGCCGACGACATCGGCTACGGCGGGAGCATCTACGATCCGAACTTCTGGATCAACGGCGAGGGAACGCTCACGAACGACCCGACCCACATGATCAAGATCCAGGGCACCTACGTCCTGCCCCTCGACATCAACTTCAACTTCTACTTCCGGGGCATCACGGGCGACGCCTGGACGACGCGCGTCCGGACCTCGCGGTTCAATCAGGGCCGGATCACCTTCTTCGCCGAAGAGCGCGGCGCCAATCACTACTCCATGGCCAAGAACCTCGACCTGAGGCTGGAGAAGATCTTCACCATCGCCAAGAAGTACCGCCTCGGCGTGATGGCCGACGTCTTCAACGTCTTCAACGACAACACCATCACCTCCTGGGGAACGCGCATCGGGTACGACTGGAACGAAGGGGATTATTCTTCCACGGACGGGCATGAGCTCTACAGCATCGTCCGTCCCCGGCAGGCCCGCGTCGGCATCCGGCTGATCTTCTAGCACCCGCTTCCAGCACGAGCTCCAGCCCCGGGCGGCCCGGCCGCCCGGGGCTTTTTTTTATGCTAGAATGGTTTCCAGGGAGGTCCGCGATGCGCAAGAGAACCCTGATCGCCGGGGCCGCCGTCCTGGCCGTGGCCGCGACCGTCCTGTTCGTGCTCAAGCCGGGCCGGGCCGACTTCGCCCGTCTCCGGGGCGACCGGGATTTCAATGTCATCCTCGTCACTGTGGATACGCTCCGAGCCGACAAGATCGGCTGTTACGGCAACCCTTCCGTCCGGACCCCGGCCATGGACGCCCTGGCCGCGGGGGGCATCCGGTTCGAGAACTGCATCAGCCAGACGCCCCTGACCCTGCCCTCGCACACGACCATCCTGACCGGGACGCTGCCGCCCTTCCACGGTGTCCGGGACAACGGCGGCTTCGTCGTACCGCCGGAGCTCGTGACCCTGGCCGAGACGTTCCAGGCCCGGGGCTACGACACGGGAGCCTTCGTCGCCGCTTACGTCCTCGACTCCAAGTGGGGCCTCGACCAGGGTTTCGACACCTACTTCGACAAATTCGACCTGAGCCGCTTCGAGCGGATCTCGCTCGGCGAGGTCCAGAGACCCGGCAACGAGGTCATCGACGAGGCCCTGGGCTGGCTCGAGAAGAAGAAGGACGGCAAGTTCTTCGCCTGGATCCACCTCTACGACCCGCACACCCCCTACACGCCGCCGGAACCCTACCAGAGCGAGTACCGGCAGAACCCCTACCTCGGCGAGATCGCCTTCACGGACAGCCAGATCGCCCGGCTCACCGACTACATCGACAGGAACGGGCTCCGCGACGACCTCTTCATCGTCCTGACGGCCGACCATGGCGAGAGCCTGGGGGAGCATCAGGAGAGCACTCACGGCTTCTTCGTCTACCAGGGAGCGGTCCACGTGCCCCTGATCGTCGCCACGCCCTTCGCGGGGCTCAGCGGAGTGACGTCCGGGGAGACGGTCGGCCTCGTCGACATCATGCCCACGGTCTGCGAAATGGCCGGCCTCCCGATCCCCGCCGAGGTCCAGGGGCGGAGCCTCGTCCCGTCGTTCTTCGCGCCGGGGGCCGCGCCGGAGCGCCTGGCCTACTCTGAGACGTTCTACCCCCGCTACCACTACGGCTGGTCCGATCTCCGGAGCGTCCAGGACGCGCGCTACAAACTCATCATCGCCCCGGTGCCCGAGCTCTACGACCTGGAAAAGGACCCGGGCGAAGAGAAGAACCTCGTCTATCTCGAGAAGAAGGTCTACGAGGACCTCTCGGCCCGGGCCAAGACGCTCATGGACGAGGCGGAGCAGGGCGCCCACGAGGTCGACCTGGGCCAGGTCGACGAGGAGACCCGCGAGAAGCTGGCCGCGCTCGGCTACATCGGCTCGTTCACCGACCCCTCGCGGCTCCAGGGACAGAAGCTGGCCAATCCCCGAGACAAGATCGGCATCTTCAACGAGCTGTCCAAAGCCCGGGAATCGGGCATGGCCGGGAACATCGACGAGGCCGTCCGGACGATCGAGGCCATCATCGCCGAGGACCCGACGATCTCCGACGCCCACTTCTCCCTCGGCAACGTCCTCTACAAGGCCCGCCGCTTCGAGGACGCCATCGCCTCCTTCGTGAAGTCGCTCGAGCTCAAGCCCGACGACTCGTTCACGGTCATCAACATCGCCAATTCCTACCAGGCCATGGGCCGCTTCGACGACGCCGAGAAGTTCGTCCTCGACTACCTGGCCCGGGGGTTCAAGGATTCACAGCTCCTCTTCCTGCTGGGCAACCTCAAGGTCCACCAGGGCCTGCCGGAGAAGGCCATCCCCTATTTCGAGCAATGCTTGGGGGACAATCCCCGCTCCGCCTCGGCCCACAACGCCCTGGCGGCGATCTACCTCAACCGCGACGGGAGCGGCGATCTGGCCCTGGCGGAGAGGCATCTGGGCGAGGCCGTGGCCATCAATCCCACGCTCATGAGCGTCCGCTACAACCTGGCCCAGCTCCGTGAAAAGCAGGACCGGCTCGCCGAGGCCGCCGAGCTCTATCTCGGGGAGATCCGGGACGCGCCTAAGAGCTACAAGGCGCTCTACAACCTGTCCCGGGTCTACCGGTTGATGGGTCGAGAAGACGAGGAATACGAGACCCTGAAGAAAACCCTCGAGGTCGAGCCGGAGTTCCCCATCGCCTATTTCTACCTGGCCCGCATCCTCCTCCGCCGCGGCGGCGGCTACGAGGAGGCCATCGGCCTGGTCCAAAAGGGGATCGATCTCAAGCCGGCCCCGGCCGACTTGCCGCTGGGTTACTTCCTTCTGGCCGACCTCTACAACCGGGTCGGGGACCAGGCCCGTTCCGCGGAGAACGCGAGGTTGGGGCAGGACGCGGCGGAGGCCGCGAAGGCGCGTTCGAGGGACTGACTCAGAGATCGAAGGCCTGCTCGAACGAGGCCTTGCTCCCGTCGTTGCCGTTGACGACGGTCGCCTTGAGCCTGTAGGAGCCGGGTTTGAGCGGGGCGACCGCCTCGGCCGTGAAGCTCTCCGTCAGGGCGGTCTTCAAGCGGTCCTTGAGCACCTCGAGGGGATAGTTGCGGGAGAAGCTCCAGACTTCGGCCCCGGACCCGTCCACGACCCTCAGATCCACGTCGAGACGGGCCTCGAAGCGGTCCCCCTTGGACTTCATCCAGATGTTCCTGTAAGGGAGGACGACGACGAAGCGGGCCGACCCGGCCTCGTCCTTCTCGATCCGGACCTCGAGGCCCGAAAGCGTCGCGGGGCGGGCCCGGCCGTAATCCTTCGCCAAGCCCTCCACGGGGAGGTTCCACTGGTACTGGGCCTGGGTGAGGGAGGTCAGCTGCGTCGCGCTGGAGGGATCGAGCCGGTAATCGTCGATCCAGCGCTCGTCGACGAAGACGATGGGGAAGAAGCCGTACCACCAGATCTCCGTCGGCACACCGTAGAAGGTCACCCCCCGGGGATAGGTTTCCCGGTTGTCGGGAGGCCCGAGCGTGATCCAGACCCGGCCGCGGTCCTGGAGCCAGCCGGGCGAGGCGCCGCCGGAAAAGAGGCGGTTGGAGAGCTCGATGCGCTTGAAGTACTCGAGCTTGAATTCGTTCTCCGCCGTCAGCGGGCTCGGGTCCCGCCTCCTCCAGAAATCCGCAACGAACTCCTCCCGGGCTTCGGCCGGGAGGGCGAGGAAGGTCTTCCGCTCGTCGGCGGTGATGATGTAGCGGGCCTTGGAGACGAAGTCCCGGCTCTTTGCGTCGAGCTGTCTTTCGATCCGGGTCGAGGCGCAGGCCGCGGCCAGGGCGATCAGGACCGGGACGACCGTCCGCCGTCGCACGGAGGAGGTCATTTCCTGTCCTTCTCTTTCATCCGCTCCTGGAGCTCGGCCAGCTTCTTCTTGATCTCGTCCTGGGCCGGATTGAGATCGAACGACTTCTTCCAGGCCGTCTGGGCCGCGGCGAGATCGCCCGTCCTGACGTAGCACTCGCCGATCGCATTGAGGATGTTGAGGTTCGTGCCGAAAGAAGTCAGGTAGTCCTTGTAGTACGCGATGGCCTCGGCGTACCGCCCCAGCGCCTGGGAGCTCTCGCCGAGGTACTGGGCGAATTCGAAATTCTTGTTCTCGTAGAACGGGGTGGCCACGGCCCGGACGCCGTCGTAATCCTTGGCCGCGAAGAGGAGGCGGCAGAAATCGAGGGCGAACGGGACGGATCCGGGCGACCGGCGATAGGCGCCCTCCAAGAGCGGCCTGGCCTTGGCCAGGTCCCCCGCCTGGAAGTGCTGCAGGCCCAGGATGTAGGAATAGGCCGGATCCCCGGCCCCGGGGAGCGGGGCGTAGAGGATCCAGGCCCGCGACAGGGCCGGACTGAGGCTGATGTAGAAGTCCGTCTTGGCGGAGAGGACCACGGTCTTGGCGGCATCGAGGACGGACACGTTGGCCAGGTAATAGTCGGGCGGGAAGGCCGCCAGCGAGAATTCCTCCGCGATGCGGAAGGGTTCCGAGGCGCCCTCGAGGGACTTGGTCGCCGAGGCGACGACTTGGTCGTTCCGCGTCAGGGTGATCAGGACGCTCCCCCCCTGCTTCAGGGCGGCGGTGACCCCGCCGATCTCGGAGTAGAGGGCCAGCGTGTCCCGCACGACGAAATCGTTCCGCGGCGAGGGGACGAACTGGGTCTCCCCGAAGGTGAACGGCTTGATCTGGCCGGCGAAGGCCGGGTTGCGGACGGTCCGGTTGGCCAGGACCGGCGGGCTCAGGGTCAGGGCCCGGGCCGGCGGGATGTTC
>JBGSUG010000395.1:0-6020 GCA_041736225.1 Candidatus Aminicenantales bacterium
AGGGCCTCGGCCGAGCTTCCCGCAGGCGTGCTGAAGCGGAGAGGCCGGCCGAGGTCGTCCGCTTCGGGCGCGCTTCTCCAGACGAGCTTCGCGCCGAGCCGGACTTCGAGCGGAACGCCGTCGGCGGCGCCCGTGAGCGGGACGTCCTTTTTCCAGATCTGTTCGGGCCCGAGGGTGAGCCGCTCCCGGAAGATCTCTTGGCCCGCGGCGGAGACGACGAGGTCGTCCGCGACGGGCCGGAGCGGGAAGAGGCCCAGCCCGAGTGCGGCGCCTGTGCGCGCCGCGCTCAAGACGGCGTGGGGAGAAGCCTGGGCCATCGGTCCGATGCCCCGATAGGGGAACCACTGTTCCTGCCAGCGGTCGGCCGAGCCCGGAGCGAAGTCGCCGTGGTCGGACTGGTTGAGGAGCCGTCCGGCCTGGGGCTCCGTGTACTGGCCGTCCGAGTCGGTGAGAAGGTCGACCCAGATCTCGCCGGAGCGCGAGAGGTCCCAGATCCAGACCTTGCGGCCGGGCATGTCCCCGTAGCGGGACCAGTGGCCGAAGCCGGCATCGGACTTCTCGTACCAGCCGCCGTAGAAATCGGCGTACTCGCCGACCGTGAAGTAGCTCTTGGAGCCCGGTGTGGCGTTGTTGCGGTAGAGCGAGAGATCGCGGCCGGAGCGGTCGACCGGCCAGGGTTCGAGCGGGACGGAATAGTCGTGGCCGATGGACCACTGCCCCGGGAAGACGTATCTCAGGTCCTCCGCCGTCTTGACCGCGGCGCAGGACCAGGCGTAGTAGGACTGGCTGAACGGCGTCGGGTTGATCCAGAGGGCGTTCGTCTCGAACGCGGCGCTGTCCTTGGGCAGGGTGACGGTGACGCTCCAGCGGGTCCGTGAAGGCAGGTCCATGGTCCCGACGACGCACGAGGCGCTGCCGTCGGGGTTCCGGCGGAGGATGTAGTCGACGGGGCTGGCCGTCGACGGAGCGTGGCCGACGACGCCGAAATTGAACTCGATGCCGCCCGAGGTCCACGGTCCGCGGAGGGCGATCTGGCGGAACTTGAGGACCTTGTTCCAGTAGAGGAACTCGCGGCCGGTGGCCTTGTCGGCCGCCCCCCAGACCTTGCCGCCGGCCTGGGGCAGGACCGCGACTTCGACATAGGGATTGCTCAGCCGGACGACCGTCCAGGGCTGCTCGACGGGCTCGGCCGTGAACCGGTCGAAGAAGAAGTAGGGATAGAGCCGGGCGCCCGCCCCCCACATCGACGAGCGGGCGAAGATAGGGACGGGGTCGGGGTCGGAGAAGGGATAGGTCCGGAGGGTCTCCGTCTTCTCCTCGACGACAGCCGCTCCGGAGGAGGAAGGCCGGCAGGCGGCTGCGGCGATGAGGGCGAGGGCGAGCAGGACGACGGCGGCGGGGGCGATCGGTCTGTGGATCCTGGTCCTGGCGGTCCTAGCGGTCATGCGTCCTCCTCGAAGCGTCGATTGTTCGGAGCCTCCCCTTATTATCCGGGCGACGGGCATTTGTCAACCGCACCAGAAATTAAGAGTCCGTCGACACGTAGGGGTCGATTCCGGAGGAAAGCCGTGCAGAGGAATTCTTTCCGGGCGGGAGACGACACTTAGATGTTGATGCGGATGGGCAGGATGACCGTGGTGATACCCTTCCAGCGCAGCTCCTGCTGGATGGCGAACGCCGTCTCGTTGTGGAGGAGGCGGTTGACGATGCCGGGCCGCCGGAAGACGGTCTGGCCGGCGAAGACGGTGGACTTGGGGAATTCGCGGGCGACGCGCTCGCAGAGGGCCGAGGCGGTCTCGACCACGTCGATGCCCGTGTCGAAGCGCGATTCGGCCGGGAAGCCGAGCTTGCGGGCCGTCTCGACGTACTTCTTGAGCCCGTCCTTGGTCGCTCCCGTCAGGCGCCCGACCGACTCGGATTCCTTGAAGGCCCCGGCGTCGACCTCGGCGACCGAGACGAAGACGAAGTTCTTGTAGAGCCCGGGGAAGCCCCGGATGATGGACAGGAAGGTGTGGACGCCGAAGCCGTTGTAGCCGCCGACGAGCTGGACGGCCGTCATCTCCCGTGGGTCGGTCGGCTCGGCGTTGTAGGTGCCCTTGTGGGGGATGGCCACGAGCATATCGTCGAGCTCCCGGACGCCTTGGCGGACCCTGTTGTAATGGCCCTTGACGAGATAGCACGTGGCGACGACGGCGGCCGTGATGACGATCGTCAGCCAGCCGCCGTGCGTGAACTTCTCGAGGACGGTGACGGTGAGGATGGACAGGCAGACGGCCAGGCCGAGGAGGTGGACGGGCAGGTGCTTTTTCCAGTGGGAGTCCGTGCGCCGGTTCTTGATGAAGAACCGGGACATGCCCAGCTGGGACAGCGAGAAGGTCAGGAAGACGTTGATGGAATACATGACGATGAGCGTCGAGATCCGGCCGCGCGAGTAGAGAAGGAGCAGGATGGCCGCGCCGCCCATGAGCAGAACGCCGTTCTGCATGGTCAGCCGGCTCGAGAGAGAGGCGAAGCGGTGGGGGAACCAGTAGTCGACGGCCATGTTGCCCATGACGCGCGGCCCGTCGACGAAGCCCGCCTGCGCGGCGACGAGGAGGATGGCGCCTTCCGTGAAGATGGTGACGAGGGCGAGGACGCCCCCGAAGCTCCAGCCGCCGAAGACCTCTCCGGCCAGGACGGCGTTGAGCGTCTTGCCGGCAACCGGGCTGACGCCGAGCAGCAGGTAGCAGACGAGGATGCCTCCGGCCGTCAGGGCCAGGGACACCGACATGTAGACCATGGTCTTCTTGCCGTTCTGGACGCGCGGCTCTCGCAGGATCTGAAGGCCGTTCGAGACCGCCTCGATCCCCGTATAGGTGCCGCCGCCCATGGAGAAGGCCCGCAGGAAGAGGAGGGCCATACCGCCCAGCCCGATCGTCGCCAGGCCGCCCTGGAAGCCGGTGCGTAGGTCGGCGGCCACGGCGCCGATCTCTGGGACGTGCTTGACGATGCCGTAGCCGATGAGGAAGGCATGGGTCAGGACGAACACGACGAAGATCGGGGCCAGCAGGGTCACCGATTCCTTGATACCGCGCAGGTTGATGACGACGAGGAAGACGATGGCCATGACCTCGAAAGGGGTTTTGAACGGCTGGTAGGCCGCCGGGAAGAAGCTGAAGACGGCGTCGCCGCAGGCGACGATGGAGACGGTGATCGTCAGCATATAGTCGACGAGGAGGGCCGACCCGGAGACGACGCCGGCCTTTTCGCCCAGGGTGTGGGTGGCGACTATATAGCCGCCGCCTCCGGACGGGAAGTACTCGATGATGCGGGAGTAGGCGTAGGAGATGATGAAGACCGTCAGGGCCGTGGCCACGGCCAAAGCGAGGGCCAGGTAGGTGTGCCGGCCCAGGGCCTTGAAGGCCTCTTCGGGCCCGTACGAGGCGGACGAGAGGCCGTCGGCGCCAAGACCGATCCAGGCCAGGACGGGGATCAGGGCGATCTTGTGGAAGAGGGAGGGGTCTTTGATATTGCGGGGCTTCCCGATCAGGGTCCGCCGGATCTTACTTCCGATCGTGCTGTTTTCGTCTGTCATGTGTGAGCCTGGAAAGGGTGGATATGCGGTTTCTGGGAGTATGCCGGATTATGCGAAGATGGGGGCTATTATAGGCTGAAAGCGGGAAAAATCAAGCGATCCGGCCCGTGATCCGGATGCGCCCCTAGAGGTGATGGAGGTCGTCCTTCTCGGCGCCCCCACCCTTTTTGCCGAACCTCTTTTCGAGGAACGTCCGGGCCAGGTCTTTCCCGCCCAGACCGAAGGCCAGGGCCAGGGCCAGCACGACCCCGCCGAAGGCGATGGCGAAAGCGGCGACCATCGTGTTCCGTCCGATCCCGAGCTGCTCGAACGCCATGACGAGGGCGAAGAGGAGGATGACCGCCTTGACCCCCTTGCTGATCTGGCTCGAGATCTTGACGCCGGAGTTCACGGAGGCGATGAGGACCGCCCGGCCGAGGAAATTGCCGAGGAGCCAGCCGATAACCAGGATGATGAGGGCGACGAAGATATTGGGCAGATAGAGGAGGAGCTTCTCGAGAAGCTGGTCGATCGAGGGGACCTTCATGACCTTCAGCGCGAGGATGAAGAAGATGAACGTGATGAGCCAGAAGAACGTCCGGCCGATGAGCTTGGCCGGCGTGTCCTTGACGGCCATCTTCCGGAGCGCGTCGGTGACGCCCGAGCGATCGAAGGCCGCGTCGAGCTTGAAGAGACGGACGATCCTGACGACGAGAAGTTTGAGGAGCCAAGCCAGGAGGAGGCCGGCGGCGAAGACGAAGATCCCCGTGAGGAGGCTGGGCAGGAAGGCCACGAGTTTCTGAAAAACCTCCTGCAGGGGCTCGACGATGACCTGGTGGATGAGATTTCTCATGGCGCTCTCCTTGGAGGGGGCGGGGTTCAGGCCTTCCCGTTCCACTCCTCGACGAGATAGATCTTCTCCCGCTCGAAGGCGAGGCAGAGCTCCTCGAGCCGCCTTTCGACCTCCTCGGCGGTGTAATCCCAGGTCTCGATGACGAAGGAGGCGACCTTGCCGAGGTAGAGCGGCGTGAGGGATTTGACGATGTGCTCCGGGCTCAGGGCTTTCCGGTGACAGGCCAGGGCGAAGCTCATGACCGTCTTCACCCACGCGTCGTCCGAGTAGGCGAAGGCGTCGCGGTCGGTGTGGCCGGCCAGGTCGGTGAGGGAAGCGAGGAGGTCCGCCGGCAGGAAGGACCGGTAGAACGGGGCGAGGTCCTTGACCCCCAGACGGAACATCCCGATCATCCTCTCCACGTTGACGTGGATCGGCTCGAGGCCGACGGAATAGGCGAAACCGAAGGTCGGCACCGGCGCCGACCCCCGGACGGCGCTCCAAGTGCCGGCATATTCCTCCATGAGGCCGAAGACGGATCCGACGACCTGGTGGAGCATGGCGCTGAGGTCGGCCCCCGGGTCCTTGGCATCGTGGATCTTGGCGCCGAGGAAGGCCTGGCAGATCTTGAATCCGTTGGCCAGGGCTGTCGTCGTCATCCAGATATCGATGCCGAAGCGGGCGACGTCGCTGTCCCAGACGTCCTTTTCGAGAAAGAAGGAGGCCAGCCGTCCCGAAAAGCCGAAGTCGCCCCCGATCGGCTGGCGGATCCGCTTGCCGTAGAGGGACCGGGTCAGCGGGTAGACGATCGTGTTAGTGATCGTCCCGTCGTACTTGTGCCTCATGTAGTAGGGCGCGACGTAGTCGTAGCACTCCTCGAGGACGGGCTTGACGAGGAGCTCGATCCACTCCGGAGTGATGCTGCGGAGGTCGGAATCCACCACGGCGCAGGCCTTGGCCTTGTGGTCCCGGGCGATCTCGAAGATCCTGCGGAAGGCGCTCCCTTTCCCCGGCACGCCGTGATAGGGGGTGACGAGCTTGTGGAAGCCGCGGACCCGGTGCTCGAGCAGAACGGCGTCGAGGTCCGCGCTCGCCTCGCGCACGACGTCCGCGGTCCCGTCGGACGATCCGCCGTCGGAATTGACCAGGAGGGACCGTTGGGCCGGAAAATACTTCGTCAGCCCTGCCTCGACGGCCCGGACGACGTGCCCGATGGTCTTCGCATTGTTGAAGCTGGGGATGCCGACGAGGATGTCGACGTCTCCGGTGTCGGCGGGCCCGGCGCCGGACTTCCCGACTTGATCCGCGGTTTGGCTCGGCATGATTCCGGGGGGGATCCTCACGGTCATTATAAGGGACTCGGCGCGACGGGGCAACAGAAAAGACCGGAGGGTCAGCTTTCGCCGGCGAGGGCGGCGGCCACCGCCTTCCCGATCGCGGCCGGGTTCCGGACGATCCGGGCGCCGGCTGTCTCGAGAAGCTCGATCTTGTGCGAGGCCGTGCCCTGTCGGCAGGACAGGATCGCGCCGGCGTGGCCCATGCGCCGGCCGGGCGGAGCGGTCAGCCCGGCGACATAGGCCACGACGGGCAGGGCATACCCCCGGCTGAGGAGGGCCGCGGCCTCCTCCTCTGCCG
>JBGSUG010000404.1:0-4684 GCA_041736225.1 Candidatus Aminicenantales bacterium
TGATGCGTTTGAGAGCATCGTCGTCCTCGAACATCATGCCGCCGGCGATGAAGCGGGCCCTGCGGCCGATCGAGACGCGTCTGGCCGCGATCGAGAAGGACGTCGAGGCGCACGAGGCCGCCCTCCGCCGGCTCAACGGCGAGCTGGTCAAGGCGTCCGAGAGCCGCCAGGGTGCCCGGGTCGTCGAGGTCTCCAAGGAGATGCACCGGACGAAAAAGGCGATCGACGGCCTGTTCGAGGAGCTCGAGAAGCTCACCGCCGACCACGAAGCGAAGAAGGCCGTCTTCGACGCCCGGATGCAGGAGCTCGACGAGGACGGAGAAGATTGACCGCCCCTCTCTTTTAAGTATAATTCGCTCTCATGCGCGCCCGGCCCGCCCTGATCCTGCTCTCTCTTGGTCTCGCCCTTTTTTCCGCCTGCCGCCGGAGCGGGGAGCGGGCCGACCTGACCCTGGCCGGCTCGACCAGCATCCAGCCCTTCGCCGACAAGTGGGCCGAGGTCTTCATGGAAACCCATCCCGACTACGGGGTCAACGTCCAAGGCGGTGGCTCGAGCGCCGGCATCCAGGCCTGCAAGAGCGGGGCCTGCCAGATCGGCATGTCCTCGCGGGAGCTCAAGCAGGACGAGAAGGACCTCGTCGAGATCGTCGTGGCCCGGGACGGCCTGGCCGTTATCGTCCACCCTTCCAACCCCGTCCGCGGGGCCAGGGTCGGCGAGATCAAGCAGATCTTCGCCGGAGACTTGAGGAACTGGAAGCTCCTGGGCGGACCCGATCGCCCGATCACGGTGGTCACGCGGGAGGAGGGCTCGGGGACCCGAGGCGCTTTCCAGGAGCTGGTGATGGGCAAGACGCGCATCTTCAAGGGCGCCATCACCCAGGATTCGAACGGGACGGTCCGGGAGATCGTCGCCCACGACCCCTACGCGGTCGGCTTCATCTCCCTGGGACTCGTCAACACCCAGGTCAAGGCCCTCGAGCTCGACGGTGCCGTCGCGAACGACGAGAACATCGAGAACGGACGCTACAAGCTCGTCCGGCCGTTCCTCTTCGTCAGCCGGGGGGAGCCCACCGGCCACGCCAGGGACTTCATCGACTTCGTCCTGTCCGCCGAAGGACAGGATCTGGTCCGGAAGGAGGGGCTCCTCCCGATCAAGTGACCGGGCGGGCAGGCCATGGACGCTTCGTCGAAAAAGTCCGGACGGAATAGGCTCGAGCGGAACGACCGGCTCGTCCGTTTGGCCCTCCTGGTCGTCGCCTTCTCGGCCGTGTCGATCCTTCTCGTCATCACCGTGTTCATCATCGAACAAGGCACTCCGATCATGTTCAAGTACGGCCTGAAGAGCTTCCTGGCCGGGGGGAATTGGTATCCCTCCGAAAAGGTCTTCGGTCTCTGGCCGATGATCGTCGGCTCGATCTACGTCACCCTGGGGGCTATGGTCCTCGGCGTCCCCTTCGGCCTGGCCTGCGCCATCGTCCTGACGGAGTTCTCCTCGCGGCGCGTCCGGCGGGTCATCAAGCCGGTGATCGAGCTCCTGGCCGGCATCCCCTCGGTCGTCTACGGATTCATCGGCGTCGTCATCCTCGTGCCCTTCATCCGTCAGACCTTCGGCGGGCCGGGGCTGTCGGTCCTGGCGGCCTCCATCATCCTGGGCATCATGATCCTGCCGACGATCATCTCGATCTCGGTCGACTCGCTCCAGGCCATTCCGCCGACCTACCGGGAGGGCTCTATCGCACTGGGGGCCACGAAATGGCAGACGGTCCGGATGGTCCTGTTGCCGGCCGCCCGGTCGGGCATCATCGCCAGCATCATTCTGGGCATGGGCCGGGCCATCGGCGAGACGATGGCCGTCATCATGATCGCCGGCAACGCGGCCAGCGTCCCCGGCTCGATCCTCGACCCGGTCCGGACCCTGACCTCGAACATCGCCCTGGAGATGGGCTACGCGGCCGGCGAACACCGTCAGGCCCTTTTCGCGACCGGCGTCATCCTCTTCGTCATCATCATGATCCTGAACACGGTGGCCAACGTGACGGCCTCCCGGATGAGGGGGACCAAGAGATGAGGATCTCCCCTCGCGCCGGGCAGGCGATCGCCCGCACGGTCCTCTGGGCCTTGACCATCATCACCGTCGTCATCCTGGTCTACATCGTCGTCTTCATCCTGCGCAAGGGCCTGCCCGCCTTGAGCTGGGAGTTCTTGTCCAAGAATCCCGTCGACATGGGCAAGGAGGGGGGGATCTTCTCGACCGTGGTCGGGACGGTCGCCCTGACCGCGGGAGCCATCCTCATCGCCACCCCTCTCGGCATCGGGACGGCGATCTACCTGACCGAATACACCTGGGAAGGGCCGGTGACACGGGTCATCCGCTTCGGCGCCGAATGCCTGGCCGGCATCCCCTCGATCATCTTCGGCCTGTTCGGCTTCATCCTCTTCGTCACCAAGCTCAAATTCGGCTGGTCCATCCTCAGCGGCAGCCTGACCCTGGCCTTCATGATCCTTCCGACCATCATCCGGACGTCGGAGGAGGCCATCAAGAGCGTGCCGCAGGTCTACCGCACCGTCAGCTTCTCCCTGGGCAGCACGAAGTGGCAGACGGTCACGCGGGTCGTCCTGCCCTCGGCCCTGCCGGGCATCGTCACCGGCGTCATCCTGAGCGTCGGCCGCAGCATCGGGGAGACGGCGGCGGTCATCTTCACCGCCGGCAGCGCTCTGCGTCTGCCGACCTCGCTCTTCTCGTCCTCCCGGACGATGGCCGTCCACTTCTACATCCTGGCCCGGGAGGGCATCTCGATGACCAACGCCTACGGCACGGCGGCCATTCTGATCATCGCCATCCTGGGGATCAACATCCTGACCTATTACCTGATGAACCGTTTCATCCGGAAGTACTCGTGAGGGGAGCGCCGTCCGCTATGAGTCCCGTCGCCATCGAGGTCCGGGGCTTCAGCCAGTCCTTCGGCGACGTCCGCAAGGTCTTCGACCTCGACCTCGACGTCGTGCGCAACGAGATCCTGGGCATCATCGGCCCGGCCCGCAGCGGCAAGTCGACTTTCCTCTGCGCGCTCAACCGCCTCAACGATCTCGTGCGCGGCTCGCGGCACGAGGGTACGATCCGCCTCGACGGCCGCGACATCTACGGCCCCGAGGTCGACGTGGTCGAGCTGCGCCGGAAGCTAGGCATGGTCTTCGCGACGCCCGTGCCCTTGCCTCGCTCCATCTTTGAGAACGTGGCCTTCGGGGCCCGGATGGCCTGTATCCGGGGACGCGACGAGCTCGAAGCCCTCGTCCGGGACAGTCTGGAGAAGAGCGGACTGTGGGAGGAGGTCCGGGACCGGCTCGGGACGAGCGGCCTGAAGCTCTCCGGCGGACAGCAGCAGCGGCTCTGCCTGGCCCGCATCCTGGCCGTCAAGCCGGAGTTCATCCTCCTCGACGAGCCGACCTCGGGCCTCGATCCCATCTCGACGATGAAGATCGAGGAGTCCCTGCGCAAGCTCAAGAAGGATTACACCATCGTCCTCGTCACCAACAACACCAAACAGGCGGCCCGGGTGGCCGACCGCACGGCCTTCTTCCTCAGCGGCCGGCTCGTCGAGATCGGCCCGACGGCGAAGATCTTCACGGCGCCGGAGGACAAGAGGACCGACGACTACCTCCGGGGCCGGTTCGGATAGAGCCATGGCCATCATCGAAGTCCGCGATCTCGACTTCTTCTACGGGAAGTTCCAGGCCCTCAAGGGTATCGGCCTGGACATCGAAAAGCACCGGATCACCGCGCTGATCGGCCCGTCGGGCTGCGGCAAGACGACCTTCCTCCGGTCGCTCAACCGGATGACCGACCTCATCGACGACGTCCGGGTCACCGGCCGGGTCCTCATCGACGGGCAGGACATCTACGCCCCCGGCACCGACCTCCTCAACCTGCGGAAGAAGGTGGGCATGGTCTTTCAGCGCCCCAATCCCTTCCCCTTGAGCGTGGCCGACAACGTCCTCTACGGGCTGCGCGTACACGGCCTCCGGGACCCGAAGGCCATCGACGAGAAGCTCACCCGCAGCCTCGAGGCCGTCCACCTCTGGGAAGAGCTCAAGGACCGCCTCGACGAGAACGCCCTCCGCCTGTCGGGCGAGCAGCAGCAGCGGCTCTGCATCGCCCGTCTGGTCGCCGTCGAACCGGAGATCCTGCTCATGGACGAGCCCTGCTCGGCCCTCGACCTGGCCGCGACCGCCAACATCGAGGACCTCATGGCCGAGCTCAAGAAGCGCTACACCATCCTCATCGTCACCCACAACATGCAGCAGGCGGCCCGCGTCTCGGACGTCACGGGCTACTTCCTGCTCGGTGAGCTCATCGAGATCGGCGAGACCCGCCAGATCTTCACCACGCCCCGCGATTCCCGGACCGAGGATTACATCACCGGTCGCTTCGGGTAGGCTTTGGAGTATAATAGTACCGCTTTTTCCGACGGGAGGGACGAACGATGAGAAAATCTGCGCTGATGCTTTCCCCGCTGGTCGCGGTGTTGGCTTTTTCCGCGGCCTGCATCCTCTTCCCCGATCCGGGCGACGACGAGGGCTGGCGCCGGATACCCGAGCGCGACGGAACGGCGCCGCGGGAGACGCGACCGGAGCCCGCCGCACGGCCGGCGAGCGGGACCGAGTTCCGGGAGACGCTCGACCTGCG
>JBGSUG010000411.1:0-9905 GCA_041736225.1 Candidatus Aminicenantales bacterium
CGCCGCCGATCCCGCCGAGCCGCGCCCCGGCCCACGTCGCGGCGGTGAAGACCACGAGCTCGAAGGCCTGGTACTTGGGGGCGACGTCCACCCGGCCGATGCCGATCAGGTAGTTGTTGGGCACGGCGATAACGGTGTTGACGAGGAACCCGGCCGCGAGGACCTGGACGACGAACGTGCTCTCGGCGGCGAACTCGGCGCCCAGCCACAGCCGGAGCAGGGGCCGGGCGAAGAAAACGAGCAGGATCAGCACGGGTCCGGTCGAGAGGAGGAGGAATTTCATGGACCGGGCAAAGAGGATCTCGACCCTGTCCGCGCGGCCCTCCGCGTCGAGGAACGAAAAGGCCGGGAACAGGACCATCGACAGGCTGCCGGGGACGACCCCGATCCGGTTGATGGCCTCGAAGGGGGCGGCGTAGAACGCGACCGCCGCGACCGACAGCACGGAACCGATGACGAGCCTGTCCATCGAGGAGGTCACGGCGCAGAGGATTCCGGAGAGGCCGAGCCAGCCGCTGAACGAGAAGAGCGTCCGGACGAGCTCCCGGCGGAGAGCGGGCCTCGTCCTCAGGACCGGGAGGACGCGGAGCGCCAGCCCGCCCCAGGCGGCGAGCGCGGCAGCGCGGGAGACGACGAGCAGAATGACGATGCCGGGAAGCTCGAAGCCAACGAGGATGCCGAGGAGGGGGAGCAGATAGAACAGCACGTTGACCGGGACCTTGACGGCGTTGACCAGGTCGAACCGCTGGGCGGCTTCGAGGACGCCGCGGAAGGAGGAGCTGACGAACATCACGGGCAGGGACCAGCCGACGAGCCTCAGCGTCAGGACTGTCTCCCGCTCGAATCCGTCCGGGATGTTGAGGAAGCGCCGGACGATGAGCGGGGCGGCGGCGTGCGCGATGGCGGCGGCGAGGAGACCGATCGCGACCTGGAGATGGACCGTCGTCCAGAGGTAGCCGGGGAGCTTCCCCGGCTCGTTCCGACCCAGGGCGTCGGCGATGTACCGCGTCGTCGTCCGGCCCAGGCCGAGGTCGAACAGGCCGAAATAGCCGAAGACGACCCAGACCAGGGCCAGGATGCCGAAGCGCTCGTTCCCCAGGGCCCGGACGACCATGGGGATGGTGACGAAACCGACGGCCAGCGGGACGACGAGCCCGAAGAGGTTCAGGACCGTGTTCCGGACGATGAGACTGTTGCGGACTTCCATGGGCTGAAAAAAGGGCTTTTCGCGGCAGGCTACCGCCGTTGGATAAAACGCCGCACCTCGCGGCAGGGTTTCCGGGCGGTTTATCGGCTACAGCGAGTGACGGAACGGCCCGATCCAGTCCGGAGAGCCGGACGGAGGTGAGGCGGGGGCGTACCGTTCCATAGCGGGTCCATGTTAAGGCGGCCTCCCCAGGCGGGCAATCGTCCGGCCGGATGAATCCGGGGGTGAAAAACCACCCCCGGAGGTGACCCTTTGGGGTGAGGGAAAACGGGGCCGGGCTAGTCTCCCTGCCGGCCGGCCGATTCCTTGACACCCCCCGGACCGTCCTCTATACTTTAACCTCTCTGTTACCGGACGCACAAGAACCGCCATGACACAGACCGAAAAAGCGAGACGGGGCATCCTCTCCCCGGTCCTGAGGAAGGTCGCCGCAGCTGAGGGCGTGGCCCCGGAGCGGCTGGCCGAGCTCGTCGGGAAAGGCCTCGTCGTCATCCCTTTCAACCCGAACCACGCGCCGGTCCGCCCCGCGGGCATCGGGCGCGGCCTCGCGACCAAGGTCAACGTCAACCTGGGCACCTCGCGCGACTTCCCGCTCCTCGCGAACGAACTGCGCAAGGTGCGGATCGGCATCGAGTACGGCGCCGACGCCCTGATGGACCTGAGCACGGGCGGGGACCTGCGCCGGATCCGGAGGGCCATTCTCGCCCGGACACCTATGCCGCTGGGGACGGTGCCCATCTACCAGGCGGCGGTCAGGACCCTCGACCGGCGGGCTTCGATCGTCGACATGACCGAGGCGGATCTCTTCGAAGCCATCGAGTCCCAGGCCCGCGAAGGCGTCGACTTCATGACCGTCCATGCCGGGCTGACCTTGAAGGCCATCGAACGCCTGAAGAGCCAGGGCCGGGTCGCCGACGTCGTCTCCCGGGGCGGTGCCTTCCACCTGGCCTGGATGCTCCACAACGGCAGGGAGAATCCCTTCTTCGCCCGGTTCGACCGCCTGCTCGAGATCGCCCGGCGCTTCGATGTCACCCTCAGCCTTGGCGACGGTCTCCGGCCCGGCTCCATCCTCGACGCCACCGACCGGCCCCAGATCGAGGAGCTCCTGACCCTCGGCGAGCTCGTCAAGCGGGCCCGCGAAGCCGGTGTCCAGGTCATGGTCGAGGGCCCGGGGCACGTCCCGCTCGACCAGGTCGAGATGAACATGCGCCTCGAGAAGCGCGTCTGCGACGGTGCGCCGTTCTACGTCCTCGGCCCGCTCGTCACCGACATCGCCCCCGGGTACGACCATATCGTCTCGGCCATCGGCGGCGCGGTCGCCGCGGCGGCCGGGGCCGATTTCCTCTGCTACGTCACGCCGGCGGAGCACCTCGGCCTGCCCACGGACGACGACGTCCGCGAGGGGCTCATCGCCTCGAAGATCGCGGCCCACGCGGCCGACATCGTCAAGGGTGTCCCCGGGGCCCTCGAACGCGACCTGGCGCTCGCCCGGGCCCGCAAGCGCCTCGACTGGGAGGCCCAGCGGCGCCTGGCCATCGACCCGAAGAAATTCGCGGCCGTCCGGAAGCAGCGGAGGTCCCGCTCGAAAGCGTGCTCCATGTGCGGCGACTTCTGCGCCATGAGGATCGTCGGCGAATTCCTCGGCTCGGGGGGGAAGGCCGATGACGACTGCTCCTAAGGGCCTGCTGTTCGGCACGGCCGGCGTCCCCTTCTCCTCCGCCGACACATCCAGCCTGGCCGGGATCGAGCGCATCAAGGCCCTCGGCCTCGACTGCCTGGAGATAGAGTTCGTCCAGGGCGTCAAGATGGGCCTCGACACCGCCGCCAAGGTCCGCGAGAAGGCCCGCTCGCTCGGCGTCCGCCTCAGCGTCCACGCGCCCTATTTCGTCAACCTCAACTCCGAGGATCCGGGCAAGCGCCTGGCCAGCCAGGAGCGGCTCCTCAAGACGGCCCGCGTCGGGGACGCCTGCGGCGCGACGAGCGCCGTGTTCCATGCCGCCTTCTACGGCAAGGACACGCCCGAGAGGACCTACGAGGCCGTCAAGGCGGAGCTCCGGAACCTGATGTCCGTCGTCCGGAGCGAGCGCCTGGCGATCGCCCTCCGGATCGAAACGATGGGCAAACGGTCGCAGTTCGGCTCGCTCGACGAGGTCCTCGGCCTCTGCCGCGACGTCGATGGGCTCCAGCCCTGCCTCGATTTCTCGCACCTCCACGCCCGCGAGGGCCGGATCAATTCCTACGACGAGTTCCACCGCGTGCTCGGCAAGGTGGGCCGCAAGCTCGGACCACGGGCCCTGAAGAACGTCCACATCCACATCGCCGGCATCCAGTTCGGCGACAAGGGCGAGATCAAGCACCTCAACCTCGAGGAGACCGGGTTCCGGTACGACGAGTGGCTGCAGGCCCTGCGCGACCTCGCGGTCGAAGGCACGGTCATCTGCGAGAGTCCGAATATCGAGGGCGACGCGGTGATGCTCAAGAAGCTTTACCAGGCCCAGTCGGCCTGAGACTTTTCGAGGAGGTAACCTTGAAATGGCAGGGAAGACGGCAAAGCGATAATGTCGAGGACCGGCGCGGGATCAGCGGCCGGGGCATGGCGGTCGGCGGCGTGGGCGGGTTGGGGATCGTCATCGCGATCCTCTATTTCCTGCTCGGCGGCAACCCGTCCGATGTCACGCAGACGCTCCAGGTCGATCAGCCTTACGCGACCGGAGCCGGCGAGCCGCTCAGCGCGAAAGACAAGGAGATGGGAGAATTCGTCTCCACCGTCCTGGCCAGCATCGAGGACGTCTGGAGGGAGCGCTTCCGGGACATGGGCAGGACCTACGTCGAGCCGAAGCTCGTCCTGTTTTCCGGGCAGGTCGACTCGGCCTGCGGCTACGCCGGCGCGTCCTCGGGCCCGTTCTACTGCCCCGGGGACTCCAGGGTTTACATCGACCTCGACTTTTTCGAGGACATGCAGCGCCAGCTCGGCGCGCCGGGCGATTTCGCCCTGGCCTACGTCCTCGCCCACGAGGTCGGCCACCACGTTCAGAACCTGCTCGGCATCAACGACCAGGTCATGGCCCAGAGGGGCCGCATGAGCGAGAAGGATTTCAACAAGATCATGGTCCGCATGGAGCTCCAGGCCGACTTCTTGGCCGGGGTCTGGGCCCACTACGCCAACCTGGAGCCGGACTTCCTCGAGTCCGGCGACGTCGAGGAGGGGATGAACGCGGCCAGCGCCGTCGGCGACGACCGGATCATGAAGCAATCGCAGGGCTATATCGTCCCGGACGCCTTCACCCACGGCACGTCCGAACAGCGCGTCCGCTGGTTCAAGAAGGGCTTCACGACCGGCGACATCAACCAGGGCGATACGTTCAACGCCGCCGTTCTCTAGCCCCGGGCCCTTCCCTTCAGAGGCCGTCGGGTTTATAATATCGTTTCTTCCAAAACCGACAAGGAGTGGCACATGGTCGAAATCCGTTTCCACGGCCGCGGCGGTCAGGGCACCGTCGTCGCCTCCAAGATCCTGGCGGACGCCATCGCCAAAGAGGACAAGTGGGTCCAGGCCTATCCGGAGTTCGGAGTCGAGCGGCGCGGCTCCCCCGTCGTCGCCTTCATCCGGATCGACGACAAGCAGATCTACGACAAGAGCCGGATCTACACGCCGGACAGCGTCGTCGTCGTCGACCCGACCCTGGTCGAGGCCATCGACATCACCGAGGGCCTCAAGCCGGGCGGGACGATCATCATCAACAGCGACCGCCGGCCCGAGGACTTCCCCTTCCACGGCAAGTTCAAGGTCCGGACGGTCAACGCCACGGAGATCGCCGTCCAGAACAAGCTGGGCAGCATGGCCGCGCCGATCGTCAACACGGCCATCGCCGGGGCGGTCGTCAAGATCCTCGGCCTGGCCAAGTTCGAGTCCCTGGCCGCGGCCATCCGCGACGGGGTCCCGACCAAAGCCGAGGACAACGTCAAGGCGGCCCGCGAAGCGTACGAGAGGGCCTGAAGGAGGGACGCCATGAGACCCAAGAAAGCCAAGAAGATCGTCTTCAAGTCGGCCGAAGAGATGCCGCTGATGATCTGCTCCGTCGGCGACCAGACCCACAACCTGACCGGGGCCTGGCGGAACATCCGGCCCGAGATCGACCGGACCAACTGCATCCAGTGCGGCATCTGCTGGAAGTTCTGCCCCGAGCCGTCGATCGACGTCGTCGACGAGTGGCCGGTCGTGGACTACGACTACTGCAAGGGCTGCGGCATCTGCGCCGAGGAATGCCCGCAGAAGTGCATCGTCATGGTGGAGGAGCGGAAATGAAGAAAGTCATCATGGGCAATCACGCGCTGTCCTACGGCGCGAAGCTCTCGCGGACCCAGGTCATTTCGGCCTATCCGATCACGCCGCAAACGCAGGTCGTCGAGCTCCTCTCGGAGATGTGCGCCGACGGCAGCCTCGACGCCCAGTTCATCAAGGTCGAGTCCGAACACTCGGCCATGGCCTCCTGCATCGGCGCCTCGGTGGCCGGGGCGCGGACCTTCACGGCCACCTCGTCCCAGGGCCTGGCCCTGATGCACGAGATGCTCCACTGGGCGGCCGGCGGCCGCCACCCCATCGTCATGGGCGACATCAACAGGTCCATGGCGCCGGGCTGGTCGATCTGGACCGATCAGAACGACACCCTGTCCCAACGGGACACGGGCTGGATGCAGTTCTACTGCGCCTCGAACCAGGAGGTCGTGGACACGGTCATCCAGGCGTTCAAGGTCGCCGAGACGCTGATGATCCCGGTCATGGTCATTCTCGACGCCTTCGCCCTCTCCCACACCTACGAGGTCGTCGACGTCCCGGACCAGGCCCTCGTCGACCGCTACCTGCCTCCGTTCAAGCCGGCCATCAAACTGACGCCGGCCGACCCGCGGGCCTTCGGCGGCCTGACCGGCGCGGAGCACTACATGGAGCTCCGCTACAGGCTCCAGACGGACATGGAGAAGGCGCCGGCCCTCATCGAGGAGACCGGCCGCGAATACGAGAAGCTCTTCGGGCGCAACCTGGGCCTCGTCGACCCCTACCGGTGCGACGACGCCGATTTCATCTTCGTCACTTCGGGGACGGCGGGCTACACGGCCCGGGCGGCCGTCGACGACCTGCGGGCCTCCGGCGTCAAGGCGGGGAACCTGCGCATTAAGGTCTTCCGTCCCTTCCCCTTCGACCGCGTCCGCGAGGTCCTGGCGAAAGTCGGCAAGGCGGCCGTCGTCGACCGGAACTGCTCCTACGGCGCGGGCGGCATCTTCTACCAGGAGGTCAAGTCCGCGGTCTACGGCCGGCCGGGCATGCCGGCGCTCTTCGGCTACATCGCCGGGCTCGGCGGGCGCGACATCACGACCGATTCGTTCAAGGAGATCGCGGCGGACGCGTTGGCCAAGGACAGGCCCGAAGAAGAGATCGTCTGGATCGGAGTCAAGAAATGAGCCAAGAAGTTAAAAAAGTTAAAAAGTTCACGATGACCCTCCCGCCCGAAGAGCTGATGGCCTGCGGCCACCTGGCCTGCCAAGGCTGCGGCGCCACCCTGGCCATGCGCTACATGCTCAAGGCGCTCGGGCAGAAGACGGCCCTCTGCATCCCGGCCTGCTGCTGGGCGGTCATCGACGGGCCATATCCCTATTCGTCGTTGGACTGCCCCATCTACCACTGCGCGTTCGAGACGGCCGCGTCGACGGCGACGGGCGTCAAGGCCGGCCTGGAGATGACCGGCGACACGGAGACGACGGTGGTGGCGTGGGCCGGCGACGGAGGCACGTTCGACATCGGCATCCAGGCCCTGTCCGGGGCGGCCGAGAGGAACGAGGACATCATCTACGTCTGCTACGACAACGAAGCCTACATGAACACGGGCATCCAGCGCTCGTCGGCGACGCCCTACGGCGCCTGGACGACGACGACGCCGGTCAAGCACTTCAAGACCCGGCCGAAGAAGGACATCGTGGCCATCCTGGCCGCGCACCGGATCCCCTACATCGCCACGGCCAGTGTCTCCCACCCCGAGGATCTCGTCAAAAAGGTCAAAAAGGCCAAGGGGATCAAGGGCACGCGGTTTTTCCACGTCTACGCCCCCTGCCCGACGGGCTGGAAGAGCCGTCCCGAGGACACCGTCAAGCTGGCCCGGATGGCCGTGCAGAACGGCTACTTCCCGCTCTTCGAGATCGAGGACGGCGAGAAGTACACGCTCAACCTGAAGCTCAAGGACAAGAAGCCGGTCGACGACTACATCCGCCTCCAGGGCCGGTTCCGCCACCTGAAGCCCGAGCAGGTCGCCTCGATCCAGGCCGACGTCGACGCCCGCTGGGAGCGCCTGCAGAAGCTCGCCGGCGTCTGAGTTTTGGAAGGGACCAGGTCTTCGCGCGTATCGGTTACTAGCCAATTGGCGCGAAGACCTGGTCCCTTCTTTTCCGCTTTCTTTTCCGAAGGGTTTTGACTTGCCCCGCCCGATTCACTATAATTTTGATAGTATTTGTCTGATCTCAGTCCTCAGGAGAGTCCGATGAAGAATACGACCGCCGCGATCGCGGCGCTGACGATGATCGTCCTGACCGCGGCCGGCACGGCGGCCTGCGCCGCGCCGAAGCCGGAGATCCAGGAGGCCGCGGCCCCCGATTTCTCGATCGCCGACCTGCAGGGGAACACTCTGACCCTGTCCGGATACGAGGGCAAGGTCCTGTTCATCAACTTCTGGGCGACCTGGTGCCCGCCCTGCCGCAAGGAGATCCCCGACTTCATCGAGGCCACCAGGGAGCTCAAGGGCGAGGGCCTGGAGATCCTGGGCATCTCCGTGGACCAGATGCCGGCCGAGGCCCTCCTCGAATGGGTCCGCAAGACCGGCATCAACTACCCGATCGCCCTGGCCACGCCGGAGATCGTCCGGGCCTACGAGCCGGGCGAGTATATCCCGGCGACGATAGTCGTCGACCGCAAGGGCGTCATCCGTTACCGCCAGTCCGAGCTCATGGACAAGGACACGCTCGTCAAGCTTTTCCAGCGCTTCAAGTAGGACGGGAGGCGGGGACGGGTCGTTGCGAAGACCCGGTCCGTGTGCCATAATTGCCGGGTGGACGCGACGATCCAGGTCCAGCCGGCGCCGCCCGCCGCGGAAGGGCTCCCTTTCTGGCTGCTCTGGGTCCTCCTCTGCGTCATCCTCCTCCTCGTGGCCTTCATCTTCCTCCGCGACAAGGACCTCCGCCGCCGTATCAGCGCCTTCCTGTCGGGGGCCCGCCGCCACATGGCCCGCCTCCGGATCCAGGTCAAGCTGAAAAAGGAGAAGGAAAAGAAGACCGGACTCTGGCGGGAGCTAGGCAGGCTCGCCTGGAGCGAGGATGTGCAGGCGCCCTGCATCGAGGAGCAGTGCGTCCGGCTCGCCGCGTTCGAGGATGAGATCGGCCGCCACCGGAAGACCTGGCACGACGTCTACTCCCGGATCGAGGCCCTCGGCCGCGAGCACGACGCCGCTGTCGAGCGCTTCCGGGCCCTCATCGCCGAGCAAGAGGAAGCCCGGCAGCCCCACCAGGAGGAGATGCTCGCCCTGACCGGCAAGAAGCGGGAGATCGTCGATGCCCTGGAGGCGTCCCTCCGTGAGGCCAACGGCGTCGAGGCCCAGGCGCGCTCGGTTGCAAAGGACGTCCGCCAGCTCGAAGTGAACCCCAAGCTCGGCGAGACCGACCGGGCCGTCCGGCTGGACAAGACCCGGGGAAAAGCGGCCTCCCTCGCCGGCCGCATCAGCTCGTTCCGGGAAAAGACGCCCCTCCTCCAGGAGGAGCGCTACAGGCTGGACAGGCGCCTCGAGGAGGTCGAAGGGCGGGTGCGCGTCTGCAACGCCGCCATCCGCCGGATCGAAGAGGAGTACCGCGAGCGTCTTCAAGCCCGCGAAAGGGAGATCCGGGAGTGGCAGAGGGCGAAGGAGCGCATTCAGGACAAGATCGTCGACATCAAGCGCCTCATGGACCCGATCTTCGAGACGACGGGCCGCATCCTCGACGAGGCCCGCATCGATCACGAGGACCTGGCCGTCGTGTATTTCCAGATCGACGACGCGAACCGGCGAATCGCCGATCTCGAATCCCGCCTGGAGCGCCTGAAGTAGTCCCGTGCCGAAACCGCGCCTGCTCGTCCACGTCTGCTGCGCCCCGGACGCCCTGTACGTCTTCGGCGTCCTCCGGGAAAGCTACGACGTGACGGGCTTCTTTTCCAACGCCAACATCCATCCCCGCGAGGAATACGACCTCCGGCTCGAGGAGGCCCGCCGGGTGGCCCGTACGGCCGGCGTCCCTCTGATCGAGGACGACTACGACCCTGACGCCTGGTTCCGGCTGACCCGCAAGTTCAAGGACGAACCGGAGAAGGGCCGGCGCTGCGACGTGTGCTACGCCGCACGCCTCCGCCGCACGGCCGAGCGGGCGGCCCGCGAAGGCTTCGACGGCTTCACCACGGTCATGAGCCTCAGCCCCTGGAAAAAGGCCGCCGTGATGAATCGCATCGGACGTCAGTTCGCCGCCCGCCACGGCCTGGCCTTCCTCGGGGCGGACTTCAAAAAGAAGGACGGCTTCAAAAAGAGCGTCGACCTGAGCAAGGCCCACGGCCTGTACCGGCAGGATTACTGCGGCTGTCTCTACAGCCGGGAGGCCGCGCTGAAGAGGGCGTCCCGGTGACGGGGCGGCCGGT
>JBGSUG010000420.1:0-5158 GCA_041736225.1 Candidatus Aminicenantales bacterium
GCGATCCCGCCGCGCTCGCCCGGGTCCGGACGGCCCGCCTGCCCCTGATGTACGCCGAGCTCGAGATCGCCAAGGACGACATGTTCGGCCCGCGCGGCTTCTACGTGGAGAAGGGCGGCCGCTTCGAGGCCCGCCCGGCCAAAGTCCGGCTGCTCGAGGAGTTCGCGGCGCGCTGCGAAACCGGGGGCGTCCGGACGCTCAACGAATCCGGGCTCTCGCCGGCCGCCTACTGCGACTCGGTCCGGCGGTTCATCGACGTCCAGGTCGAAGGCAACCTGGCCTTCCGCAAGCCCGTGGCGGCCGACCTGCCTCCCGCCGCGAAATACGCCCGGGGCGCTCTCTCCGTCCTGACCGACGGCGTCCGGGGCGCGGCCGACTTCAAGGTCCACTGGCTCGGCTGGGAAGGCGTCGACTTCGTCCTGACCCTCGACCTCGGGAAGCCGGTCACGGCCCGCGAGATCGCGCTGAGCACGCTCTCGGACTTCCGCAGCTGGATCCTCCATCCGGCGAGCGTCGGCTGCTCGGTCTCCGCCGACAGCATCGCGTTCCGCGAGGTCGGAGTCCGAACGCTCCCCGGCGACCACCGCGACGAAGACATCGTCCGCGGCTTCTCGTGGACGGAGGACATGGCCGCTCCGGGCTCTCTCGCCGGCGTCCGCTTCATCCGCTTCCGCGTCGAGGGCGCCAAGCGCCTGCCCGACTGGCACACTTCGGCCGGAGGGCTCGCCTGGGTCTTCGTCGACGAGATCGTCGTCCGCTGAATTTTCACAAATTCTTGACGGACTCTTGACAACTCTTTCTCCCGTTCGGCCGAAGATGGGCGTGTGATTGGATGAGGGAGGCCCGAATGAATGCCCAGCGAAAGAGAGTCGTCGTCGCGGTCACCGTCCTGGCCGCCTTTGCGATTGCCTCGGTCCCGGCCTCGGCCGAAGAAGAGGCCGAGGTGAAGGCGACCGCCCCGGCCTGCCGGGTCGATCGCCAGGACCAGTCTTCGGAGGGCCCGGCCCTGGCCGAGTATTATCTATCCGCTCTTGCGGCGTCTTCTCGGCGGGCCCGGCACCTCGCCGGCGGCCTCGCCCTGGCCGTGGGGGCGGCCGGCATATGGGGGGGCCTGGCGATTATGCACGAGGTCAGGGAAGAAGGGGCGGTTTGGGATCTTTTTTTCGGCCTGGGCACCCTCGGCGGCATCATGATAATCACGGCCGGAGGCGCCACTCTGGCCGGTGGGATCGTGTCCCTGGCCGTCGTCTCGCCGGCCGAGTCCCGGTACGCCGGGATCCTGGGTATCGCCGACCCCGGGCTGAGGGAGGCGGCCTGCGCCGAAGCCCTGATGGGACTGGCCCGGAGGGGAAAGCGCTCGAGGACGGTCCGGGCCGTCCTTTACGGGGCCTTGGGCCTCGCCGCCGCCGCCTCGGCCGGGTCTGACGGCCTGATCACGGCGGGCTGCGGCGGGGGGTTGGCGCTCCTCAGCGCGCTCGTCAAGAGCCGGGCGGAGAGGGCCTACCAATCCTATCTGGAGGGTAAAGGGGGCGGGCTCGGGCCCGAGCTTATCCTGGGCCTGGGGCCGCGCGGCGGCTTCCGGGCCGGGCTGTCCCTGGATTTCTAGCGCCCATCCGCCCGAGGATGAGGGTCCCACTTTCGAACTCTCCGCCCCTGAAGCGACTAACTTATTATGGATGTGTGGTATAATAGAAGCAAATTGCGAGAAAAAATGATGACCGGGAAGAACGTTAACATCGCAGATACCGGGCTTCTGAGCCGCCGGCGGTTCCTCGGCCTGGGCGCTGCCGCGTTATCCCTTCCGTTCCTGTCGCGGCTCACCGCTTACGCCTCGTCCGAGCCGTTCCTGCCTCCCGATCGCGGCCTGTCCTTTTACAACACCCATACCGGGGAAGCCGCGACCGTCGAGTATTGCCGCTCGGGTTGCATCGTCACCCCGTCCCTCGAGAAGATCAAGTACATCCTGAGGGACCATAGGACCGGGGAGACCAAGGACATCGACGTCCGTCTTCTCGACCTCCTGAACACCCTTTCCCGCAAGACCTCGACGGACGTGCCGTTCCACATCATCTCCGGCTACCGGTCACCCCGGACCAACGCCGCCCTTCGGGCGACGAGCGGGGGCGTCGCCGAGAACAGCCTCCACCTTCTCGGAAAGGCCATCGACATCCGCCTTCCCGGCCTCAAGCTGAGGGATCTTTATAAGGCGGCGGTAGATCTTCGGGCCGGGGGGGTCGGGATCTATCCGGCCTCGGATTTCGTCCACGTCGACGTCGGCCGCGTCCGGACCTGGTGATCCGGCCTACTTGACCGTTACCGGCGCCTGCTCTTCCAAGGCCCGATAGAGGGCCGCGTCCCTGAGATAGATATCCTGCCGGAATTGGGCTCGCCCGTCCTCGGCCAGCCACGCCGTCCAGTAGAGGAGATGGACGCTTAGCGGCTCTCGGAGGCTGACCACCCGCGTCTCCTGGGCCGCGATCGCGGCCAGGAGTCTCTCCCTCGACCATTCCGGATCGTCCCGCAGGATGTATTCGGCGAGCTCGAGGGGTTTTTCGAGCCGGATGCAGCCCGAGCTGAAATCCCGCGCGGCACGCTTGAAAAGCCCTCGCTCCGGCGTGTCGTGGAGGTAGACGTCGAACTTGTTCGGGAACATGAACTTGATCCGCCCGAGCGAGTTGTGGGGTCCGGGGTCCTGACGGAACCTGTAGGTCAGGCTCTCCGCTTCGACCTGCGACCAGTCGACGGCCTCGTGATCGATCTCCGGAGCGCCGTCCGTCCAGTTCTCGAGAACCCGGAATCCCATCTTCTTGAGATAGGCCGGGTCCTTCTTGGCTTTGGGCAGAATATCCTCCCTGGCGAGCTTCGGCGGCACGTTCCAGGTGGGATTGACCTCGACATAGGTCATCCTCCCGCTGAATTCGGGTGTCTGGCGGTAAGCGCGCCCCACGATCGCCGGCATGGCCAGGACCTCGCGGCCCGCCTCGAAGACTTCGACATTGAAGCCGGCGATGTTGACCAGGATGTACCTTTCCCCCAGGTCCCGGTTGACCCAACGCCAGCGCTCGAGATTGGCCCGGATCTGCGCCAGGCGCTCGGCGGCGGGGACGTTCATGGTCAGCGCCGTCTTGACCCCGATGGCGCCGTCGGGCTCGAGACCGTGGCGAATTTGAAAGGCCTGCACCGATCGCTCCAACCCTTCGTCGTATAGGGCCGGGTCGAGGTCCCCCGCCCCGGCGATGAGGTCTCCCGTCGCCGCGAGCGTCTTCCTGGCGGCTTCGACCCTGGCGTCCCGGTCTCCCTTGACGAGCTTAGGGCCCGGGGGCACTTCCGGCCAGCCGCCCGCGGCGGCGAGAGCCCTGTATTCGCGAAGGGATCTCTTCAGCCCTTGATAAACGGGGTGTGCCGGCCGCAGGGAGTCGAGGGCGCCGGGGATATCGTTCGCCGTCAGGCCGTTTTCCAGAACGGCCGCAAGATCCTCATACCGGCCCTTGACGAACCATTCGGATTTAATGGTTTCCGGATTGACCTGGCCGTGTACGAGGTGCGACCCGCAGAGGAGGAAGGCGTCGGTGAGGAGCATCTCCAAATCGGCCAGGGCCTCGGGCCGGACATGCCCTCCTTTTTTCTCTTTGGCCACGTTGATCTCGGCCAGCAGGGAGTCGAGGGTGGCCAGGTGATAGTTTTCCGGGTCGAGCCCGTCCTCGGCGACGAGGCTCAAGGCGTCGAGAAAGGCGACGGCGTCGGCGAGGACCAGGCCGTTGTCGGTCCAGGCCGGGCGGAAATCCCTGGCCCGATAAAATTCCGGCAGAACGTCCGAACCGCAGATCCGGTCGCGTTGGCAATACGTGGGCCCCTGTGTTCCGGCCGGTCCGATCCGCTCCATGAGGACGCCCCGGGCCGACTCGACCGGCGGTGGCGGCGGCGGAGTCTTGCAGGACGCTGCCAGGACCGAGACGACCAGGGCGGCAACGGGAAAGAGGCGGGGGTTCATCATCGTTGATCTCTTCGTGAAAACCGGCATGTTTCATTCTACTCTCTGCGGCGGAGAATTTCCATCCGACGGACCGCGGCGGAGGGCTCGGCCTCAGGCGACGTAGGGGATGGTCTGCGGTCCTTCGGGCATGACGCAGATCGAGGCGCCGCGGCCGTCGCGTTCGAGGAGCGCGGCGATCGTGTCCTCGATGCGGCGGCACGGCAGGAGCAGGGCGGCACGGATCTCGTCGTCCGCGAGCCCGTCCGATCTGACGTAGACCGCCGCTTTCTGCTGGACGAGCGCCTGGATGTGGGCCTGCCACTGGTCCTGCTCGAGGAATCCCGGGGCGCAGATCCGGGCCAGAAGCTCCCGGGGAGTGCGGGATTCGCGCAGGATCTTGCCGTAGAGCCCGTGCTCGGGAATGCCGTCGGCGCAGCGCGCGGCGATGATGATCGCGCCGCCGTCGCGGACGATCGGGTCGGCCGCGCGCAGGCCTTTGACTGACTGGTAGAGGTTGATGTCGAGCGGGTAACCCGAGTTGGTGGTGACCACGATGTCGTACGGCTTCGGCACGGCGACCATGGCCTTGCTCTTGACGAAGGCGCAGCCTGCGGCGTGGGCCTCGTCCAGGTCGCCGGCAAAGACGCCGGTCACGGCCTTGTCGCGGTTGAGGGTGACGTTGAGGAGGAAGAGGCGGCCCGCCTGGCCGGCGACTTCGCGCACCTCCTCCCAGATGGGATTGCCGCGGGTGACGCCCCAGATGGCTTGGGGGTGCCCGACCATCCCGGCGTCGTGGTTGCCGAGAACGGTCCGCTGCCCGGCCATGCCGGGCATGATGGCCTTCCCGCCTCCGCTGAAACCCGCGAACAGGTGCGGCTCGATGAAGCCGGTCAGGACCTTCAGGTCGCAGCGCATGAGCTCGGCGTTGAGCCAGGTCTCGTGGCCCTTCGAGGTCGTGCCGACGCGGACCTGGGTCGAGGGGTCGAAGGTGTCGTTCTGGACGATGCGGCGCCGCTCGAAGATCGCGTCGCCGACCATCCCCCGGAGCTCGGCCTCGGTGTTGGGGCGATGCGTGCCGAGCGCGTTGAAGAGGACGATCTCGAGGCCGGGCGCGGCGTCGAGCACCTCGAGGACGGCCGAGAGGAGGAGCGGATTGGGCGCGGGCCGGGTGATGTCGCTGAAGAC
>JBGSUG010000012.1:0-4522 GCA_041736225.1 Candidatus Aminicenantales bacterium
GGCGGCGACGACGGCCCGGACGGTCTCCAGGGCCCGCCCGGGATCGTCCATCAGCGCGCCGCCGCGCTTGTGGGAGACGACCTTGCGGACCGGGCAGGCGAAGTTCAGGTCGACGACGTCGAAGCCCATGGCGTCGAGCGAGCGGGCGGCCTCGGCCATCGTCTCCGGCTCGATGCCCATGATCTGCCCCGCGACCGGATGATCGGCCGGGTCGAGGCGGATGAGCCGCTTACGGAGCTTCCCTTCGAGCAGGATCTGCCGGTCGAGCATGGCCTCGGTGATGGCGTACGGCGCGTCGAGCGAACGGCAGACGAGGCGGTAGGGAAGGTCGCTGTATCCGGCCAGGGCCCCGAGGCCGACCGGGAAATCGATGGAGATCGTGCCGATCCGGAGCGGCATCTAGTGCGTGTCCGCCAGCTTCAGCTCGACCGGGAGTGTAAGAAGGCTGGATCGTCGGATCATCGGGATCATCCCCCGGATTGTACCATACCGGAGGCCCGAAATTTTATGGTACTATGCCTCCCTTCGGAGGGAAGCCATGAAGAACAGGCTCAAGACGGCGGGAATGATCCTTCTCGCCTCGCTCGTCCTCGGCTTCGGCGGGTGGCTGGCCGTACGGGCCGGTCAGGATACCGCGGCGTCGCGGGCCTACGTCGGTCACGAGAACGACGCGGACATGCGGGGTTTCGTGCGGCACTATCCAACGACGGCCGGGTCGCGCCTAGACGACTGCCAGACCTGCCACCGCGGCGGCGTCCGCGGCACGGATACGGAGCGGGAGGTCAGCCCCTGCAGCTATTGCCACCTCCTCGTCTTCCCCAACGCGAAATACAAGACCGGCGTCCCGGGAGACTACGGAGCCACGCTCAACGTCTACGGCCTCGACTACAAGAAGGCCGGCCGGGCGTTCGGGTCGTTCGCGGCCATCGACGGGCGGGATTCCGACGGCGACGGCAAGTCCAACGGGGTCGAAGTCGCCGACCTCCGCAATCCCGGTGACCCGGCCAGCCGGCCGGGCCTGCCCCAGGCCCCCACGGTCGTCTTGGGCTGGGATGAGATCCGCGGGCTCCCCGCCCACACCCAGTTCATGCTCATGAACAAGACGACCCAGCGGCGCGACGAGTACGTGAGCTACAAGGGTGTCCGCGTCATCGACCTGCTCGTCGCCGCCAGGATCTCACTGACCGGGGTCACGGGCATCACGGTGTTCGCGCCGGACGGTTACAGCGTCGATTACGGCCCCGAGGACATCACCGCGCCTTTCCCCGAGGGCGTCTATTACGACGGCCCGCTAACCATTGCGGACCCCGATAGGGCCCTGCTCGAAAGGCCCGAGGCCGCTCCTTCCGGGATCGGGAACGGCAAGCGGATCCCCGGAAGGCCATGGCTGCTGCTCGCCTACGAAAGGGAAGGAAAGCTTCTCGATCCTTCGGCCTACGAGAGCGCGACGGGAAGGCTCGTGGGGGAAGGGCCCTACCGGCTGGTCAAGCCGCAGCGGGACCTGATGGGCGATCCGAAGAGGCCCGGCCGGCCGGACAGGTCGGTCAATGCCTTGAAGTACGGCGACGGCTGGGATTTCTCCGACCGGATCGACCACAACGCCGGGGCCGGCGCCCGCGGCGCCTGCGTCATCCGGATCAACCCGATGCCCGAAGGCTACGAGGAATACGACTGGAAGAACGGCTGGCCGCTCATCGGCGAGCGGAAAATTGTTATCTTCGGTCGCGGCGTCCGCTAGGCGGCGAGGCGGAGGAGCGTCCGTAGGAGCAGGTTGGCGCCCTTCTCGAGGTCGTTCCAGTCCACCCGCTCGCCCGGCGAATGGCTGACGCCGTCGGGCGAGGGAATGAAGATCATCCCGGAATCGCACGCGCCGGCGAGGATCTGGGCGTCGTGGCCCGCCCCGCTCGTGATCCGCATCGATCCGTAGCCGAGGCTCCGGCACTCCTCTTCCAGAAGGTCCAGCAAGCGCGGCGCGACGGCGACGGGGGTGGTCGCGTCGACGACGCGCGACACGAACGTCAGGCCCCGCGTCGAGGCGACGTCCTCGGCCAGCGCGAAGACCTCCCTCTCGATCGCCGCCAGGTCGTCCGGCGCGGCGCTGCGGAATTCCAGAGTGAAATCGGCCCGCCCGGGGATGACGCTGAAGGAACCGGGGTGCAGCGCGGCCCGGCCGACGGTTAGCATGCTGCCGTAGTGCTTCGTCGCGACGTGCTGCGTGGCCTTGAGGGCGAAGTCGGCCAGCCCGAGGAAGGCGTCGTGGCGGAGCTCGAGGGGCGTCGTCCCGGCGTGGCCCGACTCGCCGACGAAGGCGCACTGCCGGTAGTGCTTTCCGGAGATCCTCTCGACGATGCCGATCGGGACGCCCTCGTCCTCGAGCACGGGCCCCTGCTCGATGTGGAGCTCGAGATAGGCGTCGAGCTCGGGCCGGTCCTTGTGGGCGGCGAGGATGCTCTGGGCCGTGAATTCCGTCTTCTTCAGGACATCGGCGAAGGGCATGCCGAACGAGGTCTTTCCGGTCCGAACCTCGTTCTCGTCGAGTCGGCCCATGAAGGCCCGGCTGCCCAGGAAATCGCCGACGAGATTCCCTTCCTCGTCCGTGAACGATGCGATCTCGAGGGCCTTCGCGAGCGGGACCTTCTCTTCGACGATCCGCCGCACGGCTTCGAGCGCCGCCAGCACGCCGGCCGCGCCGTCGAACATGCCGCCGTTGGGGACGGTGTCGATGTGGGAGCCGGCCATGACCGTTTTCGCGGCGCATTCGAGGCGGCCGAACTGGTTGCCCGCGCCGTCCTGGCGGTAGCACAGCCCGGCATCCTCGATCCTCTTCCGGAGCCAGCGCCTGGCCTCGAGGTCGGCCGGACTGAACGAAGGCCGGCTGACCCCCCCGTGCGCGTCCCGGCCGATCCGGCCGAGCTCCTCGAGGTCGTAACGAAGGCGTCCGCCGTTGATCAGCAGATTCATGGTCAACCTCCCAATCGGGGACAGAGGGAAATAAGGGACATGATACCCTGTCCCCAATTTCGGCCCCTCGCATTTCCCGGGGGGCACGAAACCCTGTCCCCGGAACTTACTCCCGATATTTCCCAGAAGCGCTCCTCCGAGTAGCTCCGTCACGCTTCTGACGGTCGCTTCTCAGAATCCGCTCCCTGCCGGTCCCCAATAGCGCGAGCATGTCCTCGACCGCCCGCTCGATGCCGACGACGGCCGCCCGGGCGACGATGGAAAAACCGATGCTGAGCTCGGCGATCTCGGGGATGGCGACGATCGGCCCGACGTTCCGGTAGTCGAGGCCGTGCCCGCCGTGGACCTCGAGCCCGATCTTGTGCCCGAACGCCGCCGCCTTGCGGACCGCCGCAAGAGCCTTGTCCCGCTCCGGGCCCTCCCGGAGGTCGGCGAATTTCCCCGTGTTGATCTCGACCAGATCGACGCCGATCTCCCGGGCCGCCCCGATCTCCTCGAGGCTCGTGTCGATGAAGATGCTCGTCCGGATGCCCGCCTTCTTCAAGGCCTTGATGTGGGGGCCGAGCGCCTTGCGGTTGGCGACGACCTTCAGCCCCCCCTCGGTCGTCAGCTCCTCCGGCCGCTCGGGGACGAGCGAGACGACGTCGGGCTTGATGTCGAGGGCGATACTCTTCATCTCCTCCGTCGCGGCCATCTCCACGTTGAGCTTGGTCTTGACGGCGGCCCGCAGGACCCGGAGGTCCCGTTCCTTGATGTGGCGCCGGTCGCTCCGGATGTGGCAGACGATGCCGTGGGCCCCGGCCTGTTCGGCGAGCAGGGCGACGAGCACCGGCTCGGGTTCGCCGGCCTTCCGGGCCTCCCGCAGCGTCGCGAAATGGTCGATGTTGACGGACAATCTCATGGGGTCCTCCGAACGCGTCTAGTTTTTTTCGCCGAGGTGCCGGCGGACGGCGTCGGCGACCAGCATCGCGCAGGAATCGACGGTCGCCCGGTCGCGCGCCTCGACCATGACCCGGGCCAGCGGCTCGGTGCCCGAATAGCGGAGGTCGATCCGGCCGTCGCGGCCGACGTTGGCCTTGACGACCTCGACCGCCGCCATGATCTCCGGGTAGCCCGCGAAATCCGGTTTCTTGCGCACCCGGACATTGACGAGCGTCTGCGGGAACTCGGTCATCCCGGCGACGAGCCCCGCCATCGTCCCGCCCCGGTCCGCCAGGACCTCGAGCATCCGCAAGGAGGTCAACAGGCCGTCCCCGGTCGGGAAGTCGTCGAGGAAGATCGTGTGTCCCGACTGTTCCCCGCCCAAGTTGGCCCCGCGGGCGACCATCTCCTCGTGGACGTACTTGTCGCCGACCTTGGTCCGGACGAGCCCGATGCCGTTCTTCTCGAGGGCCCGTTCGAGGCCCATGTTGCTCATGGTCGTGGCCACGACCTCGCCAGTCCTGAGCCGCCCCGCTTCTTTCATGTGGAGGGCCTGGACGAACAGGGTGTGGTCGCCGCTGAGCAGGCGGCCGTCCCCGTCCACCCACAGGGCCCGGTCGGCGTCCCCGTCGTAGGCGAC
>JBGSUG010000040.1:0-6151 GCA_041736225.1 Candidatus Aminicenantales bacterium
CGCGGGCGAGGCGCCGCCTGACGACGCCCGGGCCGAGGAGCCGGCCGAGCTCGGCGGTGAGTCCCTCGTCCGGAGCCGGCTTGCCCTGCCAAAATTCCCCGATCCGGAAGTTTCGGGCCACGGCGACGAGCCCGGCCAGATGATCGGGATGGGGATGCGTGAGGACCAGGTGATCGATCCTGCGGATGCCTTTCCGCCACAGCACCGGCGAAACGACCCTTTCGCCGACGTCGAACGGGCTGCCCATCAGGCCGCCCCCGTCGATGAGCATGGTCCTCCGGCCCGGGAACTCGACGAGGATGGATTCGCCCTGGCCGACGTCGATCAGGGTGATCACGAGGTCGGGCGACGCCGGGCGGGGAGGCGGCGCCGCGAGGAGGACGGCGAAAAGCGCGAGCCCGGCCAGCACGGCCGGGCATTGGCCCCGGAAGCGCGGCCGGACGAGCGAGAGGCCGAGGAAGAGGAAATATCCGGCCAGGATCCCCGGCCTCGGCGTCGGGACCCGGAAGGACAGGAACGGGAAGGCGTCGAGCGAGTGGGAGATCCGGGAGAAGAGGCCGACGAGGAAGCCGAGGAGAACCGCCGGAGGCCCGGCCGCGGCCGGGAAGGCCGCCGCGAACGGCAGGAAGACGTAGCCGATGGCCATGATCGCGCCGACGAGAGGGATGGCGGCGAGGTTCAGGACGAGCGACGACAGCGAGATCCGGTTGAAGCTCCGGGCGATGATGGGGGCGGCGCCCAGGGCGGCCGTGACCGACAGGCAGACCAGTTCCGTCGTCTTGAGCGGCAGGCGCGGCAGCCTCTTCACCATGTGCGGCGTGAAGAGGATGATGGTCAGGGTGGCGGCGTAGGTCAGCTGGAAGCCGATGTCGAAGAGGCTCGAAGGATTGGCGAGGAGCAGGACGAAGGCGCTCACCGCGATGGTGTTCAGGACGTGGACGTCCTTCCAGAGGAGCTTCCCGGCGAGGAAGGCCAGGGTCATGAGGGTGGCCCGGAGGACGGACGGGCTGCCCTCGACGAGGACCGTGTAGAAAACGAGGAACACGGCCAGGGCCAGGCTCGAGGCGCGGCGCGTCAGGCGCACGAAGCGGAAGAGCGAGAAGAGCAGGACGTTGATGATGGCGATGTGGCCGCCGGAGATGGCGAAAAGATGGTAGAGCCCCGTTTCCTGGAGGTTGGCGACGGTCGCCTCGTCCATCCGCCCGTCTTCGCCGAGCAGCAGCGCTTCGAGGACGGCCCCGGCCGGGGAGATGTCGAGGCCGTCGGGGGCCGGGAAGCGGCGTTCGAGGAGGGACTGGATGCCGCGCCGGACCCGCGAGATCCGGGTCCGGGGGGATCCGGCCGGGGCGGAGCGCGTCCGGACGACGAGGAGCGAGGATTTCGTCGAGGCCCGGCGATGGATGTTCAGTCCCTGGAGATACCGCTCGTAGGAAAAAGCGCCGAAGTTGCGGAAAGAACTGCCCGAGCCGAAGCGGACCGAGGCCCGGATCGCGTCCCCGGCCAGCAGGTCCAGCCGGCCGCGCGTCCCCCGCGCGAAGGGCACGCTCAGACGGAGCCGGCCGCGGATGGGGATGTCCTTTCCGCCAACTCCGACGGTCCGGACCGAGACGAAGAGGACGTCGCGATCGGCTTCGCGGCCGGGGGAGCGGTACAGTCTCCCGGCGACGTCGACGTAGTCTTCGGAAGCGAAGGCGTGAAGGGGGTTGGCCCGGTGATCGCGGTCGTGGACTTCCAGTCGTGCGGCCCCCGAAGCGGCGACGGCGGCAATTAGGCAGAGCGCGGCGATCCGGTCGGAGCGGATCGCGTAGAAAAGCCAGGCGGCCGCGATGAAAGCCAGGGGCGGGGCCCAAGCAGGTCCGGCCGGAGAAGCGACCGCGCGGGCGGCGGCGATGCCCGAGGCGAAGGCGGCCGTCAGGTAGAGGAAAGGGTAAGGGCTGGTCCTCAGAACTCGGCGGTGCCGGTGGCCAGGGCGCTCTGGCCCTCGAGGGCGTCGAGCACGAGGTGGCTGAGGACCCGGATGCCGATCGGGATGGCCCTCTCGTCCGGACTGAAGTTGGGGCTGTGGAGGGGCGCCATCGTCGCCTGGGCGGGGTTCTTCACGCCCAGGAAGAAGTAGAGGCCGGGGACCTTCCGGGCCATGAAGGCGAAGTCCTCGGCGATCATCTGAGGCTTCCACTCGACCAGCCTGTCCTTCCCCAGGAGCTTGACCAGGGTCGGGGTCATGGCCGAGGCCAGCTCCGGATTATTAAAGACGGACGGATTGCCCGGTTTATACTCAAAGACGAAGCCGGCGCCGTAAATTTCCGTGACGTTCCTGACGACGCTCTCCATGAGCGCCCGGACCTTCTTCTGGTTCGTCTCGCTCAGCGTCCGGACCGTCCCCTCGAGGACGACCCGGTCGGCGATGATGTTCCGGCGGCTGCCGCCGTTGATGGTGCCGACGGTCAGCACGGCCGGGTCGGTCGGATCCGAGGCCCGGCTGACGACGGTCTGGAGGGCGGTGACGATCTCGGCCGCGATGACGACGGCGTCGATGCCCTCGTGGGGCCGGGCGCCGTGGGCGCTCTTGCCCTTGACCGTGATGACGAAGGTGTCGGCGGCGGCGGTCACGTTGCCGGGGGAGAAGAGAACGGTGCCGACGTTCTCGGGCCAGACGTGGAAGCCGAAGACCGCCCGGGCGGGGGGATCGTCGAGCGCGCCCTCCCGGACCATGAGGTCCGCCCCTCCGTCCTCGCCCTCGGGCGGGCCCTCTTCGGAGGGCTGGAAGAGGAAGGTCACGCTGCCCTTGAGGTCGTCCCGGAGGGCGTGCAGGACGAGGGCCGTTCCGAGCACGACCGAGCTGTGGACGTCGTGGCCGCAGGCGTGCATGACCCCCGCGTTGAGGGATTTATAGGGGAGGTTCGTCGTTTCCTGGACCGGCAGGGCGTCCATGTCGGCCCGGACGGCTACGGCCGGGCCGGACCGGCCGCCCTTGAGGACGGCCACGACCCCGGTCTTGGCGACGCCCGTGCGGACCTCGAATCCGAGCGGCTGGAGCCTGGCGGCGATGAGGCGGGCCGTCTCGACCTCGCGGTTGCCGAGCTCGGGATTCATGTGGATGAAGCGGCGGACCTTGACGATCTCGGCCTTGTTCTTCTCGATCTCTTCGTCGATCCGCCTGGCCGTCTTCGGGTCGACCGAGCGGGCCGCCGGCGGCGCTCCGACGAGCACGGCTAGAGTCGCGACTACGGCGAAACGGCACAGATGGATGTTCATGGAACCCCGCCTCCCCCTGTCCCCACGTTCGGTTATGGAAAGAAGACGGCCGCGCGAGAGCCGGCCCGGACTACTTCTTCTCTTCGGCCTTCTGTTGGAACTCCTCCCGCTTCTTCTCGATGAAGTCGCGGATGGCGTCGACGCCCTCGCCGGTCTTCTCCTTGACCACCCGGATGCTCTTCTCGGCTTCCTTGGCCACCTTCTCGTAACCGTCCTTGGCCGCCTCGCCGGTCTTCACGGCCTGCTCCTTGATCTTCTTCCGCGTTTCCTTGCCGCTCGCGGGAGCGACGAGGATGCCCGCGATGAAGCCCGCGGCGGCGCCGGCCGCGAACGTCAGCAGGGAATCCCAAAAATGGCTGTCTCTGTTCTCACCCATCCTTAATTCTCCTTTTTTTTTTCATTTTCCGCAGGCCGAGACTTATGAGGGGGAAGAGTATCGGCCAGAACCTGGCCGACGGCCGGATGACGTTGGAGCCGAGGAAATTCGTCACCCCCGAGATCCCGGCGACCGCTCTCTTCGAGGTTGCCAGCACCTCCCCGACGCCGTCCAGGCCGACGTTGATCTTGGCCTCGATCACCTTCAGCTCGTCCATCGCTTCCTGGGCCTTGATCAGAGTCTTTTCGCCTTCCCGGGCTGTCTTCCGCAGCTGGATCAAGAACAGGACGAGGAAGACGACGGCCACGACGGCCGAGACGGTCAGGATGATCCACAGGACCTGGTCCAGGGTCAGGGTCATAGTATCTATACCCTAAGCCAATCGCCGGAAATTGTCAATTTCTCCCCCCAAAGACCCGGGGCCCCTTTCGCCTCGGGCGGGCGGGAACTGACCCCGGGCCACCCGCTCATCCGCGTCGGCTCAAGGGCGGGGCCTGTCCCGTTTTCGGGGAGTGCTACTTCCAGAGAAGCTTACGGGGGGAGGGGAGGCCGTGGGTCTTTTCGAGGCGCTCCAGGATCCCGGGGTAGCGGGCTTCGTCCCGGGCTTCGACGGCGGCCTCCCACTCGGCGAGGAGGGGATCGGCGACGAATTCGAACTCGCGGCGGAGCAGGCGGTCGATGCCGCGGACGGCCTGTGCCTGGATGATCATCAGGATGGCCAGGACATAGAAAACGATGTTCGGGCCGGGCAGGAGGGCGATCGGGGCGGTGAAGGGGACGACGAGGGCCTCGCCGGCGAGGACGAAGATGTGGCGGGTTTTCGCGCGCCGGAGGAAGAAGAGGAACTTCGTCCGGACGGAGCTTTCGTCGTGATGCCCGGAGTGGAGGATGCGAAGCGGGCGCGGGCCCGGATGTCCGCCGTGCTCGAAGGCTTGTTCCTGGAGGAGTGTTCGGGGATTGAGGCCGGTGATCTTCTTCTTGGCCGTCTCCCACACGGCCCGCGTCTTCGAGAAATGCACCGGAAGGGGGCCGAGCGGCTCGGCCGAGAAGAAGCGGGGGCGCTGGCGGTGGTCGCGGACGAAAAAGAAATTCATGGAGCCTCATTCTACCATACGGCCCGCGCGGCATGGCGGTTCCGTTGCCAAGTCATCCATCACGGTGAGTACTCGCCGAGGATCTCATGGGTCCTGTCCCGGGGCGTCCCCGTCCGGCCTCGGCTCCACCCATCCCCCCGTGCCTTTGGAGGGGGCCAGGGGCCCCCATCCAAAGACCCGGGGCCCCTTCCGCCTCGGGCGGGCGGGGACTGGCCCCAGGCCACCCATTCGCCCTCTCCTCGCTTCCAGGCTTTTGCCGCCTCGAGAGAGACACGCTGAAATTGGGGAAAAGCGATTAGTTACCGGGCCATTGAAGCTGTGAAGCTAGCGCTTCTTATGCAGAAGATAAAGGAAGAAGGGGGCGCCGACGGCGGCCGTGATGACGCCGATCGGAAGCTCGCCGGAGAGGATGTTGCGGGCGATGAGATCGCAGTAGACGAGGAAAGTCCCGCCGGCCAGGGCCGAGGCGGCGAAAAGGGAGCGGTGGCCGGGGCCGATCAGGATGCGGACCCAATGGGGCACGACGAGGCCGACGAAGCCGATGATGCCGCTCACGGCCACAGAGAGCGCGGCCAGGAGGGCCGATATGGCCAGGAAGGCCTTTCGGACGCGGCCGACGGGGCTGCCGAGCGAACGGGCCGTTTCGTCGCCCAGGGCGAGGAGGTCCATGTCGCGGGCCAGCCAGAGCGACGCGAGCAGGCAGAGGACGATCCAGGGCGCGATCGACGCCGCCTGTCCCCACTCGGCGAGCTGGAAGCTGCCGAGGAGCCAGAAGACCGCCTGGTCGTAGGAGTCCGAGCGCATGAACAGGAGGAACGAGGTCAGGGCCGAGGCCAGGGCGCCGGCGGCGATCCCGGTCAGCAGGAGCGTCTCGACCTTGAAACCGCCGCGCCGCACCGACAGGGCATAGACGAGCGAGACGATGCCCAGACCGGACAGGAAGGCCAGGAGACCCGGTCCGCTGAAGCCGAAAGCCGCGACCTCGAACCCTACGGCCGAGGCCACGACGGCCCCGAGCGAAGCCGCCGAGGAGACGCCGACGACGAAGGGATCGGCCATGGGGTTGCGGAAATAGCCCTGGAGGATGGCCCCCGACAAGGCCAGCGCCGCGCCGACGAGAAAGGCCAGGACGGCCCTGGCCAGGCGGAGGTCGATGAAGATGGCGGCCTGGACCCTGTCGGGCTGTTGGATGAAACGCCACAGGTCGCCCGGCGTCGTTTTCACGGGGCCGACGAGGACGGAGGCGAGAAAGCCGGCGACGCAGAGCCCGGCGCAGACGATCCAGAAGAGCCGCCGTCCCGATCGTGGGCTCATCCTTCCCCTCCGAAGCGCTCGGGGTGGAGCAGCCGGGCGACGCGGTCGAGGACGTCGACGAGCCTCGGCCCGAAGCGGCTGGCCGCGTTCTCGTCGAGATCGTGGACCCGGC
>JBGSUG010000041.1:0-2094 GCA_041736225.1 Candidatus Aminicenantales bacterium
CGCCGCCGACGTCGGTCTTGTGGGTGATGTCCGGGGACAGGATCTTGAGGACGACCGGGTAGCCGGCGGCCTCGGCTGCGCGGACGGCTTCCTCCGCCGTGGCCGCGGGGACCGGGCGAGTGACCGGAATGCCGTAAGCCGAGAGGATCTCCTTCGACAGGGTTTCGGACAGGGCGCCCGCGGTCGCCGTCAGCGGGCCGGCGAACCGGGCCCGGATCTCCTTCCGATCGACCGGAAAATCGACCGGGATGTCTTTGGGCGTCTCGTAGAGGACCTCGAGATCGCGGGCGTAGGAGACGAGGGTCATGAAGGCGTTGACCGCCTGTTCGGGCGTCGCGTAGGTGGGGATGCCGGCCTCGTTGAGGAGGTTCGTGCCCTCGCGGATCGCAGCGCCGCCGAGCCAGGCGGCCAGGACGGGCTTGGGTGTTCCGGCGGCGAGCGCGCAGATCTCACGGGCGATGGCCGTCGGGTTGGTCATGGCCTGGGGCGTGACGATGACGAGGAGGGCGTCGACGCCGGGGTCCTCGAGCAGGATATGGGCCGCCTTGGCGACGAGCTTGGACTTGGCGTCGCCCAGGACGTCCACGGGATTGCGGTGCGATCCCTGCGGCGGCAGGTTCGCGCCGAGCTCCTTCACGGTCGCTTCGGACAGGCGGGTGAGCGTGCCGCCGGAAGCGACCAGGGCGTCCGTGGCCATGACGGCCGGCCCGCCGGCGTTGGTCAGCACGGCCAGGCTCGGTCCCTTGGGGACCTTGGAGCGCCCGAGGAGGTCGACGCAGTCGAAGATCTCCCCGAAGTCGAAGACCCGGGCCAGGCCCATGCGCCGGAAAGCGGCGTCGTAGACGGCGTCCTCTCCGGCCAGGGCGCCGGTGTGGGAGGCGGCCGCGGCGGCGGATTCCGGGAAACGGCCGGCCTTGTAGGCGACGATGGGCTTCATCCGGGCGAAGGCGCGGCCGGCGGTCATGAACTTCCGGGCGTCCTTGACGGACTCGACGTAGAGAACAATGGACTTCGTCTCTTCGTCCTCGCCCAGGTAGTCGATGAGGTCGCCGAAGTCGACGTCGAGCATGTTGCCGGTCGAGACGAAGTGGGAGAAGCCGATCTTCTCCTCGGCCGCCCAGTCGAGGACCGACGTGCACAGGGCGCCGGACTGGGAGACGAAGGCGACGTGGCCCGGGCGGGGCATGGCCCCGGCGAAGCTGGCGTTGAGAGAGCGGCCGGGCGAGATGAAGCCCAGACAGTTGGGCCCGAGGATCCTCAAGCTCTCGAAGCGGCGGGCTTCGGTCCGGACGGCTTCCTCGAGGGCCAGCCCGTCGGCGCCGGTCTCCCGGAAGCCGGAGGAGACGATGATCAGGCCGCCGACGCCGGCCTGGCCGCACTCGCGGACGAGGCCGGGGACCTGCGGCGCGGCGGCGCAGACGATGCCGAGGTCGGGGACCTTGGGGAGCGACGCGATGTCCCGGAAGCAGGGGATGCCCATCACGGCCTCGGCCGTCGGGCTCATGGGATAGACCACGCCGCGGAAGCCGCCGCCGACGAGGTTGGAGAGGATCTTGCCGCTGACGCTCTTCGGGTTCGGGCTCACGCCGATCAGGGCGATGCGCTGGGGCTTGAAGATCTTGTCGAGCGTGGCGATGTCCATCGGGGCCTCCGGATGTTCGTGCGAGCCCTCTATTGTCGCCCAGGGGCGTCCGCTTTTCAATAGCCGGGCGGCGGCTCAGAGGGCCAGGCGCAGGCCCGTGCGGACCGTGCGGCCGGGCACGCCGTAGCCCCAGACCGATTCGTAGCGGGTGCCGAGGGCGTTCGCGACGCGGACGAAGAGCTCGAGCCGGGAGCCGAGAGAAGTCGAGAGGACGGCGTCGAGCAGGAAATAGCCGCGGAGCGGGACGGTCGGATAGGGAGGAGTGCTGTAGTCGCGGTCGAGGCGGCATCCCGTCCAGAGCCCGGAGACGGCCAGATCGTATTTACGGAGGAAGCGGAACGAGAGATCGGCCGCGAACCGGTCACGGGGGCGCCGCATGAGCTCGGTCCCGGCGTCGAGGTCGCGGGCCGAGAGCCGGGTGTAGGAAGCGGCGAAGCGGACGCCGGCCGCGG
>JBGSUG010000056.1:0-2399 GCA_041736225.1 Candidatus Aminicenantales bacterium
GGCCGCCGACCGCATCATGGCCGCCCGGCTCGGTCACGCCGCCGTCGAGGCCCTCATCGCGGGACGGACGGGCGGGCTCGTCCACCTGGTCGGCGACCGGGTCGATTTCCTGAAGTTCGGCGCGGCCGGCGACGTGAAGACGATCGACATCGAATCCGACTACCACCTGCTCAAGGTCCTTTCTTAAAATGGGGGACATGATACCCATTTCCTATTTAATTCCCGGACAGCGACTCCGGGCTGCTCATAAAAAAGGGAAATGGGTATCATGTCCCCCATTTATGGAAGGAACACCATGAGGAAAGCCGCCGTCCGCCCGTTCGCCGCCGGGGCCGTGCTCGTTCTCGCCGTCGTGGCTATCGCGCTAGCAGGCTCTGCCTGCAAGCCGGCGAAATACCCCGATGGCCTCTACGCGGAAGTCCAGACCAACAAGGGCCTCATCGTCCTCCGGTTGGAGTTCGAGAAAGTCCCGATGACCGTCGCCAATTTCGTCAGCCTGGCCGAGGGGACGATCGATAACAGCGCGCTTCCCCCCGGACGGCCGTTCTTCGACGGGACGAAATGGCACCGCGTCGTCCCCGGCCATGTCGTCCAGTGCGGCATGGGGGCCGGCGGGAAGGCCGAAGACCCGGGTTACGAGTTCCCGAACGAGATCGTCCTGCCGGGCCTCGACCACGGCCGGGCGGGTGTCGTCGGCATGGCCAACGGCGGCCCGCACACCAACGGGAGCCAGTGGTACATCACCCTCGGCGACCGGTCCTACCTCGACGGCGACTACACCGTCTTCGGCTCGGTCGTGGCGGGCATGGATACGGTCACGGCCATCGTCCAGGACGACCTAGTCGAGTCCGTCCGGATCGTCCGCGTCGGGAAGAAGGCCCGCGCGTTCCGCCCGACGACGGCCTCGTTCAAGGCCCTGGTCGAGGAAGCGAAGGCCCGGGTCGTCGAGGCCGATGCGGAAAGGAAAGCCCGCGAGGACGAATACGTCCGCACGAACTGGCCCGGCGTAGTCCGCGAGGAGAGCGGCGTCGAGTCCGTCATTCTCCGAGAAGGCCGCGGCGTGCCGCCCGCAGCGGGAGCCGTTATCCGGGCCGCGTACACCGGGCGAGCGCCGCTGGCCGGCAAGTCCTTCGTCAGCACCGCCGACGAGGGCAAGCCCTATTGGGGCGAAATCCCCGAGCCTTTCGAGATCACGGTCGGCACCCCAAGTATCAATCCGGGCCTCGACGCCGCGATCGGCCGGATGAAGAAAGGCGAGAAAAGGCTGGTCGTCGTCCGGCCGGAAGCGGGCTACACGGCCAACGGCTTCTACGCCAGGCAGCGCCCCGGCGAAAAGCGTTTCGTCATCTCTCCCAACACCCTGCTCGTCTACGAAGTCGAGCTCCTCGACATCAAATAAAAAGGGGGACATGATACCTATTTCCTATTTAATTTATCGCCACGAAAATGGGAAATAGGTATCATGTCCCCCATTTAATAAGGAGGTTCTAATGCGTGTATCTAGGCGTTCGTTCCCCATCATCGGCGCGGTCGCCGTTCTGGCCCTCCTCGTCGCCGCCGCCCCCCAGGGCAAGGCGCCCGCCAAGGGCTTGAAGAAGGTCGAGAACACCGATACGGCCCTGCGATTGAAAGCATTCGAACAGCACGTCGCGATGAAGCAGGCCTCGCCCTTCAAGGACGTCAAGTGGCGGTTCATCGGCCCCTCCGACCTCAGCGGGCGGTGCACCGACGTCGCCGTCCCCGCGGGCAGCCGCACGGTCTTCTACGCCGGCGCGGCCTCGGGCGGGATCTTCAAGACCGTCAACGCCGGGACGACCTGGGAGCCCATCTTCGACGACATGCCGACGATGTCGATCGGCGACCTGGCCGTCGCCGAGTCCGATCCGAACATCGTCTGGGCCGGCACGGGCGAAGCCAACATCTTCCGGGGTTCCATGGCCGGCCTCGGCGTCTTCAAATCGACCGACGCCGGGAAGACCTGGAAGCCCATGGGGCTCGAGAAGACCTACACCATCGCCCGGGTCGTCATCCACCCGACAAATCCCGACATCGTCTACGTCGCGGCCACGGGCCACGAATGGACCGCCAATCCCGACCGCGGCGTCTACAAGACGACCGACGGCGGGGCCACCTGGCAGAAAGTCCTGTTCGTCAACGACAGGGTCGGGGCGAACGATCTCGTTATGGACCCGCAGTCGCCCGACACCCTGTACGCCGCGACCTGGAACCGCATCCGCCTGCGCTGGAGCGATCCCCGGCCCGGCGGCGAGGACGGCCTGTTCAAGACGACGGACGGCGGCAAGACCTGGTCGCCGATCAACGCCGGGCTGCCCGACACGGTCTCCACCGGGCGCATCGGCATCGACCTCTGCCGGACGAAGCCGTCGACCCTCTACGCC
>JBGSUG010000080.1:0-14420 GCA_041736225.1 Candidatus Aminicenantales bacterium
GATCTAGCGGGATGTCGGCGGCCGTCCGGCCGCCGTAGAGGACGACGGGGTGGGCGCCCGCCGAGGCCAGCTCGCGGGCCAGGAAGAAGAGCGGGGCGATGCCCCGGCCTCCGCCGACGAGGAAGACGCGCTGACCGCTCATCGCGGCGTCGACCGTAAAGCCTTTTCCGAGGGGTCCGATGACGTCGAGCCGGTCTCCCGGCTTCTTCCGCGACAGGATCTCCGTGCCCTGGCCGGCGACCGCGAAGAAGAGCTCGATACCGCCCGGGCCCGCATCGTGGATGCCGAGGGGGCGGCGGAGGAGGGGGGCCGGTCCTTCGGAAACCTTGACCATGACGAACTGGCCGGGTTTGGCGTCGTGCCCGAGCTCCGGCGCGTCGATCGCGAACCGGAAATAGCCGCCCCAGCTCTCGACTTCGCGGAGGCGGGCGTCGCGTTCGATGGTCATGGCGGTTCCGGTGCTCTTTTCGCCCCTTAAACTAGCAGAAACCCCCGGCCGTTGGCAATCGGAATGTTCGTCCGGAACCCATCCGGCCGCTTGACGAAGGGCGATGAAATCTCATATATATAACGGGCGATGAGAGCCCCCCGCCTGCCGGTTCTGGCCGTCGTTTCCCTCCTCGCCCTGGCCCCGCTGGTCCGGCCCCAGGACAGCCACTACTGGACCAACCAGTACGGGACGCGGGCGACCCTGCTCGGGGGGGCGGTCATCGGCAGCGTCCTCGACCTCTCCGGTACCTTCTACAATCCGGGCGGCCTGAGCCTCATCGAGAAGCCCGCCACGATCATGGCCACCCAGATCTTCTATTATCCCCGGCTGACCCTGACCGGGTACGGCAAGAACGTCGTCCCCCAGAACGCCCACAACCTGGGCCCGGCCCCGTCGCTCGTCGCCGGCACCATCCGCGTCCGCGGCCTCGAGAATCACTGGTTCGGCTACTCGTTCCTGGCCCGTCAGAGCGTCAAGCTCGGCGCCTCGGTCTCCTCGACCGGCGTCCGGGACGTCCTTCCGGACATCGGCGGAGAAGAAGAGTACGCGTCCCAGTTCAGGCTCGAAGAGAAGATCGCCGAGAGCTGGTTCGGACTGACCTGGTCCTACAAGATCTCCAAGAAGGTCGGCGTCGGCGTCAGCCAATACGTCGCCGCCCGGTCCCACCGGGCCTACGTCCAGGAGCTCGTCGAGGCGCTCGGCACCGGAGGCGGACTGGCCGTCGCCCTGGGCTCCCGGCAGTACCGGTACAGCCACTTCCGGATCCTCTGGAAGATCGGGCTGGCCGCCGACTACGACGACATCACCCTGGGCCTGACCATGACCACTCCCAGCGTGGGCCTGTCCGGGACCGGCTCGACAGGGGTCAACTCGAGCGTCGCCGCCCTCGACATGGACGGCGACGGCGTCGGGGACGACTACCTGGCCTCCGACTACCAGGACAACCGGTCCGCGACCTACCGGTCGCCCTTTTCCCTGGCGGCCGGGGTGACCGTCAAGATCCAAAAGGTCCGTCTCTACGGCAGCGCGGAGTGGTTCGGCCGGGTCCCGGCCTATACCGTCGTCGACGCCGCCGAGTTCGAGGCCCAAAGCACCGGGGAGACCCTCTCGACGGACGTCACGCAGGAGCTCGGGTCCGTACTCAACGCGGGCGTCGGCCTCGAATGGTTCTATACCGCCCGGTTCAAGGGCTACGCCAGCTTCACGACCGATTATTCCGCGAAGAGGTCCGGGACGGTGACGAACGTCGCGTTGACCGACTGGGACATCCACCACATCGTCACCGGGGCCGAGTTCTTCATCAAGAAGTCGGCCCTGACCGTCGGCCTCGGGTTCTCGTTCGGCAACCGGGAGATCGGCACCCGGCCCGACATCATCGGGCGCGGCGGGCTCGACGGCATGTGGGACCCCTTCGACAGCCTGAAGTTCCGCTTCACGACCTACAAGCTCATCGTGGGCTTCGCCATCTAGCATTGCCGCAGAGGCGTTGCCTTTCTTCTCGCTTATTGCCTATAATGACCCCTAGCGCATTCAGGCCGTCACCAGGGAGGAAACAGCCATGAACGTTTCGAAGCGCGGGCGCGACATCCAGGCGTCCCCCATCCGGAAGCTCAAACCCTACGCCGACGCCGCCAAGGCCAAAGGCGTCAAGGTCTTCCACCTCAACATCGGCGACCCCGACATTCCCGCTCCGGGGCCGGTGATGGACACCTTTCACAATTGGAACCAGCCCGTCCTGGGCTACGGCCCGGCCCAGGGCTTTCTCGAGCTGCGCGAGGCCGTGACCCGCTACTTCGCGAAATACGACATCCCGCTCGGGCCCGACGAAGTCCTCATCACCACGGGCGGGTCCGAAGCCATCCACTTCACCTTCTCCGTCCTCGGCGACGTCGGCGACGAGATCGTCATCCCCGAGCCCTACTACACGAACTACAACGGATATGCGGCCTTCGCCGGCCTGAAGATCGTGCCCCTGCCGCTCTCGGTCGAGGACGGCTTCCGGCTGCCGCCCAGCGAGGCCATCGAGGCCCGCATCACGCCCCGGACCAAGGCCATCCTGCTCTGCTCGCCGAACAATCCCACGGGGACCGTCTACACGCCCGAGGAGCTCGACCGCGTCGTCGCCCTGGTCAAGAAGCACGACCTCTTCCTCGTCGGCGACGAGGTCTACAAGGAGTTCATCTACGACGGCCTCAAGCACAAGAGCATCCTCGAGTACGGGGATATCCGGGAGCGGGTCGTCGTCGTCGACAGCATCTCCAAGCGCTTCAGCTGTTGCGGGGCGCGGATCGGCATGATCATCACCCGCAACAAGGACGTCTATGCGGCCGCTCTCAAGTTCGCCCAGGCCCGCCTCTGCCCGCCGTCGGTCGAGCAGATGGCCGCCCTGGCCGCCTACAACATGCCCATGGAGTACTTCGCGGGCGTCCGGGCCGAGTACGACCGGCGCCGCAACGTCCTCTACGACGGGCTCAAGGACATCCCGGGCGTCGTCATCCGCAAGCCACAGGGCGCCTTCTACGTCATCATCCGCCTGCCGGTCAAGGACGTCGAGCACTTCGCCGTGTGGCTGCTCTCGGACTTCTCGCTCGACGGAAAGACGGTTATGATCGCCCCGGCCCCCGGCTTCTACTCGACGCCCAGCCTGGGCACGGACGAGGCCCGCATCGCCTACGTCATCAACGAGACCGACCTGCGCGAGGCCGTCCGCGTCTTCAAGGCGGCGCTCGAGAAGTACCGGGCGGTCCACGGGTGACGGAGAGGGGACGGTGAGCGATGCGCGGCGGGTCCTGGCCCAGGCCGCGGCCCTCGTCGCCCTGAGCGTCCTCGTTGGCGCGGCCGTCCACTTCCCCCTGGTCGGACGCTTCGCGCGGGGCGAGTTCCGCGAGACGTTCTTCCAGGCCTCGGAGTACCCGGGGATACGGCTGATCACGCTCGCGGAAGCGGAGGATCTTTGGGCGGGGGGGACGGCGGTCGTCCTGGACGCCCGGGCCGAGGGGTTCTACAGGGACGGCCATGTGCCCGGGGCCCGAAACCTGCCCGCGTCCGCCTCGGGCTTCGACGTTCCCGCCGCGATCCTGGAGCTGCCGAAGGACCGCGCGTGCGTCATTTACTGCGAAGGCGGCGATTGCCAATCGAGCCTGGCGCTGGCCAAGCGCCTGCACGAGGCGGGCTTCCGCGACGTCCGCGTCTTCACCGGCGGCTGGGACGAATGGCGGGCGGCTGGCCTGCCCGAGGAGAAGAGCAATGCTCCGGAATAAGACCGTTCTCCCCATTTTCCGCCTCGTCCTAGGCGGCCTCTTCGTCTATGCCGGCGCCGTCAAGGTCCTCGACCCCCTCGACTTCGCCCAGAATATCCGCAACTATCAACTCGTCGGCCAGTCGCTGTCCTTCGTCGCCGCGATCGTCCTGCCCTGGCTCGAGATCCTGGCCGGCCTGGCCCTCATCCTCGGCGTCTGGACGCGCGGCGCGGCGCTCGTCGTCACCGGCCTCCTCGTCTTTTTCATCGTGCTGACCGCCGTGACCATGGTCCGCGGCCTCGACGTCGATTGCGGCTGCTTCGGCTCGCTCAGCCGCAAGTCGGGCTGGGGCGTCATCCTCGAGGACCTGGGGATGCTCGTCCTGGGCCTCGCGCTGCTCAAGAAGAGATAGGGGACACGTACCAAGGGTACATGTACCCCGGGTACGTGCCCCCGAATAAGTGCTGGGACATGTACCCCGGGTACGTGTCCCAGTGCGTGTCGGGTACGTGTCCCCGAATTGAATTTCGGGGGGAATCCGTGTATATTTTCATGAATATTTCACTGATCAGGAGATGACCGATGGCCAAGAAGTACGTTTATTTCTTCGGGGCCGGCGCTGCCGAAGGCAACATGAAGATGAAGGAGATCCTGGGCGGCAAGGGTGCCAACCTGGCCGAGATGGCCGGGATCGGCCTGCCCGTCCCCCCCGGATTCACCGTCTCGACGGAAGTCTGCCTCCTTTACTATAAAAACAGGAAGAGGATCCCCGAGGCCGTCCGCCTCGAGGTCGAGAAGAACCTCAAGAGGCTCGAGAAGGCCGTCGGACAGTCGTTCGGCGACGCCAAGAACCCCCTGCTCGTCTCCGTCCGCTCGGGCGCCCGGGCCTCCATGCCGGGCATGATGGACACCATCCTCAACCTCGGCCTCAACGACCGGACGGCCGCGGCCCTCGTCGCCAAGACCAGGAACGAGCGCTTCGTCTTCGACTGTTACCGGCGCTTCGTCCAGATGTACGGCGACGTCGTCCTGGGCCTCAAGCCCGTCCACAAGGACGACATCGACCCGTTCGAGGAGATCATCGAGGCCAAGAAGCGCATCCGGGGCATCAAGAGCGACGCCGACCTCTCCGCGGCCGACCTTAAGGACCTCGTCGCCCGGTTCAAAGCCGCCATCAAGGAGAAGACCGGCCAGGAGTTCCCGGACGATCCCAAGAAGCAGCTCTGGGGCGCGATCGGGGCCGTCTTCGGCTCGTGGATGAACGACCGGGCCATCGCCTATCGCAAGATGTACGACATCCCCGAAGCCTGGGGCACGGCCGTCAACGTCCAGCTGATGGTCTTCGGCAACATGGGCGACGACTCCGGCACGGGCGTCGCCTTCACACGCGACGCGGCCACCGGCGAGAACGTCTTCTACGGCGAGTACCTGATGAACGCCCAGGGCGAGGACGTCGTCGCCGGCACCCGGACGCCCAAGCCGATCGTCGAGCTCAAGAAGGACGACGCCAAGGCCTACGCGGAGCTCGAGGCGATCCGCCACAAGCTCGAGAAGCACTACACCGACATGATGGACGTGGAGTTCACCGTCCAGCAGGGGAAGCTCTATATGCTCCAGTGCCGGGTGGGGAAGCGCACGGCCTTCGCCGCCATCCGCATCGCCGTCGACATGGTCGGCGAGAAGCTCATCGGCGAGAAGGAAGCCCTGTCCCGCATCGAGCCCGACCAGCTCAACCAGCTCCTCCGGCCCATCTTCGCCCCGGCCGAGAAGCAGGCCGCCGTCAAGGCCGGACGGCTCCTGACCAAGGGCCTCAACGCCGGTCCCGGCGCAGCCACGGGCCGCATCGTTTACAACTCCGTCGACGCCGAGGCCTGGGCCAAGAAGGGCGAGAAGGTCATCCTGACCCGGATCGAGACCTCGCCCGAGGACATCAAGGGCATGAGCGCGGCCGAGGGCATCCTGACCGCCCGCGGCGGCATGACCTCCCACGCCGCCCTCGTGGCCCGGCAGATGGGCCGGGTCTGCGTCGCCGGCTGCGGCGACCTCGTCATCGACTACGCCGACCACACGATGACCGTCAAGGGCCGGACGCTCAAGGAAGGCGACTGGGTCTCGATCGACGGCTCGACCGGCGAGGTCATCGAGGGCCGGCTCAATACCCGCCCCTCCGAGGTCCTCCAGGTCCTCATCGAGAAGACGCTCGCCCCGGCCAAGGCCCCGGTCTACCAGACCTTCGCCAAGGTCATGGCCTGGGCCGACAAATACCGGACCCTCAAGATCCGGACCAACGCCGACCAGCCCGACCAGTCCGCGAACGCCGTGGCCTTCGGCGCCGAGGGCATCGGTCTCTGCCGGACCGAGCACATGTTCTTCGGCGAGGGCAAGATCGGCCCGATGCGCGAGATGATACTGGCCGACACCGTCGAGCAGCGCAAGGCCGCATTGGCCAAGCTCCTGCCGCTCCAGCGCCAGGACTTCGCCGGCATCTTCGAGGTCATGGCCGGTCGTCCCGTGACGATCCGGACGATCGATCCGCCGCTCCACGAGTTCCTGCCCCACGAGGAGAAGGAGCAGCGCGAGGTGGCGGCGCAGATGGGCCTGCCCTACGAGAAGGTCCGGGAGCGCGTCGCATCGCTCCACGAGTTCAATCCCATGCTCGGCTTCCGCGGCTGCCGCCTGGGCATCATCTATCCCGAGATCACCGAGATGCAGGCCCGGGCCATCTTCGAAGCCGCTGCGGCCACGAAGAAGAAAAGGATCCCGGTCCTGCCCGAGGTCATGATCCCGCTCGTCGGCCACGTCAAGGAGCTGGCCAACCAGGAGAAGCTCGTCCGGGCGACCGCCGAGGCGGTCATGAAGGAGCAGGGCGTCAAGTTCGACTACCTCGTCGGGACGATGATCGAGGTCCCCCGCGGCGCCATCACGGCCGACGAGATCGCGGCGGTGGCCGAGTTCTTCAGCTTCGGCACGAACGACCTGACCCAGATGACGCTCGGGGTAAGCCGCGACGACGCGGCCCGCTTCCTCGTCCCCTACGTCGAGAGGGAGATCTACGCCAAGGACCCGTTCGAGGTCATCGACCGGGACGGCGTCGGCCAGCTCATGCGGATGGCCGTCGAGCGGGGCCGCAAGACGCGGCCCGGCATCAAGCTCGGCATCTGCGGCGAGCACGGCGGCGACCCCTCGTCGGTCGAGTTCTGCCACCTCATCGGGTTGAACTACGTCAGCTGCTCACCCTTCCGGGTGCCCATCGCCCGGCTGGCGGCGGCCCGCGCGGCCATCCTCAACGCCCCGAAGGTCGGAGGGTTGAAGCCGGCAAAAAAGGCCGCCCGCAAGCGCTAAAATTATCCTAGCAAAGCCGGAGAGAGGGCCTACCCGTTAACTGGAGAAGAAACACTTTGTTTGGGGGCCCTTTTTTGATATCGTGAGGTCCCCATGGGCGACCTGCTCGATCTCTTCAGGGTGCTGGTCGGCAAGCGCTTCCCGTTCCAGCTCGTCTTCAGCAATGAGTACTGGATGGTCGAGACCGGCAAGCACGTCTTCCCCCTCCAGAAGTACCGCCTCGTCTACGAGAACCTTCTGGCCATGGGGGCCAAGAAGGAGAACTTTCTCCGGCCCCGGCCGGCGCCCGACGAGGACATCCTCCTCGTCCACACGTCCCGCTACCTGCGGCACATCAAGGCCGGCAGCCTGAGCGCCGCCGAGCTCAAGGCCCTCGAGGTCCGTTTCTCGCCCGAGCTCATCCGCCTGGCCCTGCTCTCGGTCGGGGGGACGACCCTGGCCGCCCGCAAGGCCCTCGAGTGCGGCCTGGCCGTCCACATCGGCGGCGGCTTCCACCACGCCTTCCCTGACCACGGCGAGGGCTTCTGCCTCCTCAACGACGTCGCCGTGGCCGCCCGCAAGGTCGTCAAGGACGGGCTGGCCGAGCGGGTCATGATCGTCGACTGCGATCTGCACCAGGGCAACGGCACGGCGGCGGCCCTCGCCGGCCTTCCCGAGATCTTCACGCTGTCCATCCACCAGATGGACATCTACCCCGAGGAAAAGCCCGCCAGCACTCTCGACATCCCCCTCTATGCCGGCGACGGCGACGCCAAGTATCTGGCCGGCCTCAGGGCCCACATTCCCAGGGTCTACAGGGAGTTCCGCCCGCACCTCGTCATTTACCTGGCCGGGGCGGACCCCTACGAAAAGGACCAGCTCGGCGGATTGGCGGTGACGAAGGCGGGATTGAAGGAGCGGGACAAGCTCGTCATCGAGAACGCTCGGCGGCTCGGCATCCCCGTCGCCGTGGTCCTGGCCGGCGGTTACGCCCTGGACATCAAAGACACCGTGGACATCCACCTCAACACGGTACGGATCGCCCAGCGCGTCCAGAGGATCTACCCCGAGCCGCCTTCGCCGCTCGCCGCGGTGCACCGACCCGTCTAGATCCTACGCCGGGGCCCGCGAGCCTCGTCCGGTCCGGCTCAGTCCTGCAGGAAAATGTGGCCGTAGACCTTGGCGTCCCCGACCATGTTGTCGATGATGCAATACTCGTTCGGCTGGTGGGCGGTCTCGTCGAGTTTGGACCAACAGGCCGCCGGGAAACCGGCTCGGCGGAACACGGCCGCCACGGTCCCGCCCCCGATGCCCATGGCCCGGGCTTCCTTCCTGTAGACGGCCTTGACGGCCTTCTTGAGGGCCAGGACGACCGGAGCCTGGGGCGAGGTCGGCGGCGCGGCCGAGGCTTTCTGCACGACCTCCATGTGGATCTTGACCTTGAACTTCCGCTCGATCTGCGAGGCCATCGTCCTGATGGTCTTCTCGACGTCCTGGACCTTGACGTCCGGCAGGATGCGCGAATCGGTGTAGAAGACGTCCTCGCCGGGGATGGTGTTGACGTTCGGGACGTTGGCTTCCTTTTTCGTCGGCTCGAAGGTGGAGATGGGCGGATCGAAGAGCTTGTCCTTGCCCGGGTAGATCTTGTAGAGGTCGTTCAGAGCGGCGATGAAGAAGCTCCCGGCCTTGAAGCTGTTGATGCCCCGCTCGGGGGTCGAGCCGTGGGCCTGCTTGCCGAGGACCTTGAACTTGAGCCAGAGCAGGCTCTTCTCGGCCACTTCGATCATCGTCCCGGTCTCGTTGCCGGCGTCGGGGACGACGATGAGGTCCTGGCGGCGGAAGACCTTGTGGTTCTGGAGGACGTAGTCGATGCCTTTGCGGCTGCCCGTCTCCTCGTCGGCGACCAGGGCGATGCCGATGTCGCAGTTGGGGACGATGCCCTCGGCCTGGAGGGCCTTGATGGAATAGAGCGACGCGACCATGTCCTGCTGGTTGTCCTCGACGCCGCGGCCGTAGATCCGGCCCTTTTCGATCCAGGCCTTGAAAGGATTGCCGCGCCAGAGCGACATCTCGCCGGGCGGGACGACGTCGGTGTGGGTCATGATCCAGACGGTCCGGGCCGAGCTCTTGCCCCGGAAGTAGGCCAGGACGTTGGGACGGTAGCCGTCCGGGGCGTCGAGGTCGGGGGCCTTGATCAGGGAGATGTCGACGAAGCCGTTGACGCCGAGCCAGTCGACGAGGAAGGCGGCCTTCTTGGCCTCACCCTCGCCGCCGCTCGACGGGGCGATGGCCGGGATGGCGCAGAGCTTCATCTGGAGGTCGACCATCTCGTCGCGGAACTGCTCGATCCGGCGGGCCAGCTTATCGAAATTCGAAATGGGGTTCATGCGGGGACTCCTCGGTGCGGACATGAGAGGGAAATCTTATCACGGCGGGGCGAAAAAACAAAGAAGGCCGGCCCGCGTCAGCCGGCGTCCGGCCGGCGTCCGTCGCGGAGGATGCGGACGCCGATGAAGCCGTACTGGACCCAGGACGCGGCGGTCAGCAGGGCGGTCAGGATGTAGCACCACCCCAGGGCCACGGGCGAAAGGCCGGCGGCGTTGGCGTAGAGAACGTAATAAAGCAGGAAGACCTGGCAGATCGTGCTGGCCTTGCCGGCGAGGGTGGGAGGGAACGACCGCTTGCCCCGGAGGGCGATGATGAGGCAGGCCCCGGCGGCGATGGCGACGTCGCGGCCGATGCAGAGGACCGTCAGCCACAGGGGCAGGGCGTTCGGCCGGGCCATTGCCGGCAGGGTCAGGACGACGAAGGCGGTCGTGAGCAGGACCTTGTCGCCGATCGGGTCGAGCCACAGGCCGAGCGTCGACTTGAGCCTGAGCGCCCGGGCGGTGAAGCCGTCGAGGGCGTCGGTCGCGCCGGCGACGAGGAAGACGGCGAACGCCGCCCACGGCCGGTGCTGGACCATCATGAGGACGAAGACGGGCGCGAGCAGGATGCGGGACAGGGACAGCAGGTTGGGCAGGGTGAAGAGGCCGCTCATGGTCATCTGGCCAGTCCGTGGATGATGTCCATGACCCGGATGGCCTCCTCGCCGGAGACGGTCCGCTCGGGCTCGAAGTTCCGCTCCGGGGTCAGGGTCATGACCTGGTAGGCGAGGGCCTTGGTGATGGACGCATAATAGAAATTGTCGGGGGGAACGTCGGCGATCTGGATGCGTCGCGCTTCGACGAGGGGCACGAACATCGCCCCCCTCTTCTGGAGGACGGCGATGAGCCGGACGGCCGCGTCGGCCAGGTCGGCCCGGTTGATGATCCGCCGCGGCTGGAAGGTGTGGTTGACCGAGCCCGCCATGATCTCGAGCGAGACGGCCTTGACGATGAACCTCTGGGCCCAGGACGTTGCAATGTCGACCAGGATCTCCGTTCTCGCTCCGGGGGCTTCGAGGAAGTCGCCGAACTTGACCCCGATGAGCGCGGCCAGGTCCTCCCGGGTGATCGCTTCCAGGGCCGGGATGCCGTCGTACTGGCTGGGGATCTCGTAGACGCCCAACTTGGACTTGATCTCCTCGACGCGCTTGACGATGGCCGCATCCTTCGGCTCGGCCGCAGCCAGGCGTTCGAGGATCTCCAGGCTCCGCCCGAGATCGCCGCCCTCGGCCAGGGCGTCGGCGTATTCCCGGAGGACGGCTTTGTCCGCCTTCCGGCCCTCGATAGCCGACCTGTAATGGAGGAGCGCGGACGGCAAGTTCTTATCCTGCCTGAAGAGCCGGGCCAGCTCGAGGTGGATCGCGGGCGTGTCGGGCGCGTAGTTCAGGACCTTGAGGAACTCCCTTTTCGCGGTCTCGCGGTTGCCCGAGGCGTAAGCCTCCCGGGCGGCGGCCGTGGCTTCCCGGACGAGGTCTTTCTGAAGCGCTTCGAAGCGCGGCGCGGCCCAGCGGTGGTCCGGCTCCCGCTCGAGGATGATCCGGAGCTCGCTGAAGGCCTTGTCCCGCTCCCGCCGCGATTCGTAGATCTGGACGAGTCCGACCCTCGACGGCGTCATGCCGGGCGTGCCGGCGAGCGAAGACCGGAACCGGGCTTCGGCGGCCTGGAGGTTCCCGGTGCACAGGTCGACGTAGGCCAGCCCGACTTCGCGGACGGGATTGGCCGTTCCCAGCTTCATCAGGTTCTTCCGGGCCAGGTCGTACCGCCCGGCCTTGAGTGCGTCCCAGGCGTCCTCGGCCGCGATGCGGTCGTCCAGCCGCAGGCGCGTGGCCGTGTCCGCCGGAAGGTCCTCGACGAAGAACGCCGGCGGGGCGCTCGGCACCGTGGCGCAGGACCAAGTCCCCAGAAGGGCCAGACCGACGGCGGCGATTCTCTTCACCATGACGCGTCTCCTTGCTCGATGTAGGGCAGGAAGTTGACGATCCCCGCCGGTTCGGCCATGACCTTGAACTCGACGAAGCCCTCGCTCTCCCGCCGCTTCAGGACGAGAGAGCGGCGGGCGAGGGAGTCGGTGATCTCGCGGGTCTCCTTGGGAACCCGGATGTAATAGAGCTTGTAGCCGCCGAAGAGGACCTCGCGGAGCCGGCGCAGGAGGTCCGGGACGCCCTCGCCCGTCCGGGCCGAGATGGCGATCGTCCGGGTCTCCCGGTCGGCGTTCCGCCGCAGGAGAAGCGTTCGCTCCTCCTCGGGGAGGAGGTCGATCTTGTTGAGGATCTTGACGACCGGGACGTCCGCGATGCCGAGGTCGGCCAGAATGGCCTCCACGGACGCGAGCTGGTGCTCCGCCGCCGGCGAGGCGGCGTCGACGACGTGGCAGATGCAGTCGGCCTCGCCGACCTCCTCGAGGGTCGCCCGAAAGGACGTGACCAACTCGACGGGGAGCTTTTTGATGAAGCCGACGGTATCGGTCAGGAAAAAGAATGTCCCGTCCGGGAGGGAGACACGTCGAAGCAGAGGGTCCAGCGTCGAGAAGAGGTTCGACGACGTGTATCGCTTCTCTTCGGCCAACAGGTTGAAAAGAGTGGATTTGCCGGCGCTCGTGTAGCCGACGAGGGAGACCGTGGGCACGGGGCTCTCCCGGCGGCTCTCGCGCTGGCTGGAGCGGCGCCTGCCGAGGCCGTCGATGTCCCGCTTGAGCCGCGTGATGCGGTCGGTGATGCGTCGGCGGTCGACCTCGAGCTTCTTCTCGCCGGGTCCGCGCGTGCCGATGCCGGCGCCCTGCTGGGTCAGGCTGAGCCCCTTGCCCCGCAGGCGCGGCAGCTGGTAGCTCAATTGGGCCAGCTCCACCTGGAGCTTGCCCTCGTTCGTCCGGGCCCGCTGGGCGAAGATGTCGAGGATGAGCTGGGTCCGGTCGACGACCTTGACCTTGATCTCCTCCTCCAGGTTCTGCTGCTGGGAAGCGTTGATGTTCCGGTCGAAGATGACCATGTCGGCATCGGCTTCGCGGGCCGCGTGGGCGATCTCCTCGACCTTGCCCTCCCCGACGAGCCAGCGGGGATTGAGACGGGGCCGGACCTGGAAGATCCTGCCGGCGACTTCGGCCCCGGCGGCGACGGCCAGCCCGGCGAGCTCCTCGACGGACTCCTCCGCTTCGCTCTTCTCCGCCTTGGTCACGGCCACGTTGACGAGTATCGCGCGTTCCATGGGATCCCGGTGTCCTATTGTAATTGGTTTCGGAGGTGTTGCTCAAGTCCCGGTCCGTCGTCGGGGGAGAACCAGGCCACCTCGGCCATCTTCCGGAACCAGGTCATCTGCCTTTTGGCGTACTGGCGGGTGTCGGCCTTGGTCAGGGCCACGGCCTCGTCGAGGCCGAGCCCGCCCCGGAGATGCTCCAGGACGTGGCGGTAGCCCAGGGCTCGGAAGGGCGGGGCGTCCTCGGGGATGCCCTTCTCGAGGAGACCCCGCACCTCGCCGACGAGGCCCCGGGCGAACATCCGGTCGACCCGGTCCTCGATGCGCCGGACGAGCACGGCCCGCTCGAGACGGAGGCCGATGCGGACGACTTTCCGGCCCGCGACGGGCGACGCGGTCGTCCGGAAGTGCTCGGAGATCGGGCGGCCCGTCGCCGCGTGGACCTCGAGGGCCCGGACGATCCGGACGCGGTCGCGGTCCCTGATCTTCGCCGCATAGGCCGGGTCCACTTCTTCGAGCCGGCGGAAAAGGGCGTCGAGTCCTTTCTCGCGGGCCTCGGCTTCGAGGGCCGCCCGCACGGCCGGGTCGCGGCCGGGACCGGGGAAGAGCCCGTCGACGAGGGCCTTGAGATAGAGTCCCGTGCCCCCGGCGACGATCGGCAACCGGCCGCGGGCCGAGATATCCTGGGCGGCGGCCAAGGCCTCCCGGACGAAATCGGCCGCGGTGAATTGGACCGTAGATTCGACGGTGTCGATGAGGTAATGCGCTACGCCGCGCCGCTCGGCGGACGAGGGCTTGTCCGTGCCGATGTCGAAGCCGCGGTAGACCTGGATGGAATCGCCGCTGACGACTTCGCCGCCGAAACGCAGGGCCAGGTCGACGGCGACGCGGCTCTTGCCGACGGCGGTCGGACCGAGGACGACGACCAGGGCGGGGGTTTCAGGTTCCAATTTCGATCAGGATCCAGACGGCGAGCAGGGACGCGAAGACGAGGAGGGCGAGAAGCTGCCGCCGCTTCACGCTGCCTCCACGATCTTCTCCAGGCTCCGGACGAGCGCGGATTCCTGGTCCGGTCCGAGCGTCTTCCTGACGACCAGGACCTCGGCGGCCAGGACTTCGTCCATGCTGCGGAGCAGGCTCAGGCGGCCCTCGTCGCCGGCGATGTTGGCGCTGATCCTGAGCGGCGACCTGAGCTCGAGGCGGCCGTCGGGCTTGAGCTCCGCGGCCTGGAAGGCCGGATCGAGCCGGGCGCGGATCTCGTCCAGGGCTTTGCCGATGAGGGGGAAGGCCACCGGGCCGACCTCTTTCGAGACGTGCTTGAAGACGAACGCGCACTTGGCGTTGAACAGTCCCATGAGCCGGTCCATGCCGGCGAGCGACATGTCGGCGCCGAGCTTGCCGGTTTTCGGCTTGGGGACGGACGTCCCGGCCAGACCCAGGAGCATCAGGGCGTAGAGGGCCCGGCGGGTTTCCTCCTCGCCGGCGTCGCTGTCGCCGCAGACCTCGGCCAGGGTCCGCGGCGGTTCGAGAAGACCGAGGACGTATTTCTCCGTGAGCGACAGCCCGAAGGCGTCCGGCGGGCAGGCGGACAGTCGCCGGACCGTCTCGCCCGGGCCGGGCAGGCCCTTGTCGAGCGCCTCGTCGTCCTTCGTCCCACGGGCGCTCTCGAGGAGGAGCCCGGGCACGTCGATCGCATCGATGTAGACGCGGCCCGCGGGTCCGCTCCGGGTGTGGAACTCGCGCTCGACGCCGCCG
>JBGSUG010000119.1:0-3877 GCA_041736225.1 Candidatus Aminicenantales bacterium
GCGGCCGGGCACGCCGCCGCCTGGGCCTCCCACCCCTCGGCCGCGGTCTCGGACGCCCTCTCTACGGCCTTCATGGTCCTGACGACCGCCGAGGTGGCCGGCTTCTGCGGCCGTCACCCCGCCGTCTGGGCGCTCGTGAAAACCGGGACCGAAAAGTGTAGAATATTCAATGCGGGCGAGATCGACGGAAACGGACCCGCGAAACGAAGGAGTCGAAGATGAAGATACACCTCGCCTCGTTGGCGATCGCCGGCCTCGTCCTGGCCTGGCTCCCGGCCGCCGCGGCGGCCCAGGACCCGGGCAAAGAGGTCCTGAAGATCCAGCTCCCCAAGCCGATGTTCGTCGGCACGCCCAAGAACATCCGCACCCCGAACCTCGAAACGGTCACCGGCAAGCCTCGAGGGCCCTTCATGGTCCCCGCCGGCACGGTCCTGCTTTCGGCCGGAAAGCCCGTCGCCGCGAGCGACAAGGAGCCGGTGATCGGCGACATCGCCTACGTCACGGACGGCAAGAAGTCCGGCGAGGACGGCTATTACGTCGAGTTCGGGCCCATGATGCAGTGGGTCCAGATCGATCTCGGCAAATCCCAGGAGCTCCAGGCCGTCGTCGCCTGGCACTACCACAGCCAGGCCCGGGTCTACCGGGACGTCGTCGTCCAGGTCTCCGACGACAAGGACTTCATCGCCGGCGTGACCACGGTCTTCAACAACGACCACGACAACACGACGGGGCTCGGGGCCGGCAAGGACAAGGAGTACATCGAGACCTTCGACGGCAAGCTCTTCGATCCCAAGGGCGTCAAGGCCCGCTACGTCCGCCTCTACAGCGGCGGCAACACCTCGAACGACATGAACCACTACGTCGAGGTCGAGGTCTACGGCCTGCCGGCCAAATGACGAAGAAGGCCTTCGCCGGTCTCCTCCTCTGCGCCGTCGCCGGCGCCCTCGCCTTGCGCCTCGTCCGCCTGGACCTCCGCCCCATGCACACCGACGAGGCCAACCAGGCGGTCAAGTTCGGCGGCCTGCTCGAGCGGGGGGAATACCGCTTCGACCCCAGCGACCACCACGGCCCCAGCCTCTATTATCTGACCCTGCCCGCCGCCCGCGCCGCGGGAGCCGGCTCCCTGGACGCGCTCGACGAAACGACGCTGCGGACCGTCCCGGCCCTGTTCGGCGCGGCACTCCTGCTCATCCTCCTTCTGTTCGCCGGAGGGCTCGCCCGCGAGGCCATTCTGGCTGCGGCCGCTCTGGTCGCCGTCTCGCCGGCGATGACTTATTACAGCCGGTTCTACATCCAGGAGACCCTCCTCGTCTTCTTTCTGGCCGTTTTTCTCGGCGCGGGGTGGAGATACGCGAAGAAGCGCACCGGGTGGTGGGCCCTCGCGGCCGGCGCCGCGGCCGGCCTGATGTACGCCACGAAGGAGACGAGCGTCATTCTCTTCGGCGGCGCGGCGGCGGCGTTCGCGGCCGCAGGGCTCTGGGAGAGAGCGGTTTCCAGGCCCGGCGGTACGGTCACGGCCGGGGGGGCCTGGATCTGGAGGGATGCCCGTACGAAGCTGCCGACCCCGTTCCACGCCGGGCTCTTCCTCATCGCCGGCGCCGCGGTCGCCGTTCTTTTCTACACCTCGTTCTTCCAGGACCCCCGGGGACTCGCCGATTCGATCCGGGCCATCGGCGCGTCCTTCGACCGCGCCGGGCATCCGGGCTTCCACGCCCAGCCCTGGTACTTCTATCTCCGGATTCTGGCCTACTCGAAAGCCGCCGGCGGGCCGGTCTGGAGCGAGGCCTTCCTGCTCTTCCTGGCCGCGGCCGGCGGCATCGCCGCGCTGGGGAACGACGGCGGAAAGGACGGGTCTCCGCGCTTGATGCGCTTCATCCTCTTCTTCACGGTGTTCACGGCCGCGGCCTACAGCCTCATTCCCTACAAGACGCCGTGGAACCTCGTGCCCTTCCACTTCGGATTGGCCGTCCTGGCCGGCGGCGGCGTCGCCCTCCTTCTCCGGATCAGCCGCTTCCGCCTGGTCAAGCTCGTCGTCCTGGCCGCCCTCGTCCCCGGGTTCGTCAACTTGGCCGTCCAAAGCTTCCGGGCAAACTTCGAGCTTCCGGCGGACCCGTCCAATCCCTACGTCTATGCCCAGACGAGCCCGGACCTTCTCCGGCTGGTGGGAGAAGTGGAGAAGGCCGCGGCGTCCGCCCCGGAAAAGGGCGACCTCTTCATCGAGGTCGTCGCCTCGCCCGAAGAGACCTGGCCCCTGCCTTGGTACTTTCGCGGGTACACTCGAGTCGGGTACTGGACGAGCCCGGAGGCGGCCCGCTCCGATGTCGGGACAGCCCGCCCGGCCGTCGTCGTCGCCTCGGCCGCGTTCGCCGACGGGATCGGCGCGGAGCTCGGTGAGGGCTATCTGCAGACCTTCTACGGCCTCCGTCCGGAGGTCGTCCTGGCCCTCTTCGTCCGCCGCTAGTCCTTCTTCAGCAGGGGGGCGTAGATATTCATTTTGGGCGGATCGTCGCCGCTGACCCGTGCCGCCCAGAGCATGCCGCGCTGGACGATCTCGCGGGCCTCGGGGACGTCGAAATCCGCGGCGACGTGGCCGAGCGACGTGTAGAACACCCGCCCCTTCCCGTAGAGCTTCTTCCAGACGACAGGCATGACCGTGCCCGCAGCCCAGGGGGCGTGCTCGCCCGTGAACGTGGTCGTGGCCAGGACCTGGACGCCCGGATCGACGTGCATGAAGTACTGCTCGGACTTCATGTGGAAGCGGCGCTTCAGGCCTTTCGTGATGGGATCGCCCGGGTCGGTGATGTCGACGTCGTAGTCGATGACGCCCCCGGGATGGGCGACCCACTGGCCGCCCACCATGAACTGGTACTCGACGGCGGAGCGGTGGGCATCGCCCAGGCCGCCGTGCCAGCCGGCCAGGCCGACGCCGCTCTTGATGGCCTCTTCGAGGTTGCGCTCCTGGTCGCCCGTGATGTCGGACATGGTGAAGATGTGGACGATGAGATCGAGCGACTTGAGCTTTTCGAGATCGAGGTAGGAGTCGAGCGAATGGGAGACCTCGACCTTGAAGCCCTGCGACTCGAGCCAGGGGGCGAAGATGTCGACGCACGGCTTGGGCTCGTGTCCGTCCCAGCCGCCCCAGACGACCAAGGCGGTCTTCCCTTTCGCGGGCGCCGGAGCCGTCCCCGAGCAGACCAGGAACGACGAGAGGCCGGCGACGATCGCGGCGACGATCAGGATCCTCTTCATGGCTCTCTCCTTCACTCGAGCTCGCGCAGCCAGATGTTCCGGAAGCGGACCGGGTGGTCGTGGTCCTGGAGCGAGACCGGCAGCCTCACGGCGTGGGCCTTATAGGGCGGCCGGGCCTTGTGGGCGGTCGGCCCGGTCAGGACGGCGCCGTCGTGAACAAGGATGCCGTTGTGGAAGACGGTCATCCGGGCCGGACTCGCAAGCGAGCCGTCGCTTGCGAACCGCGGCCGGTGGAAGACGATGTCGTACGTCTGCCATTCGCCGGGCGGCCGGCAGGCGTTGACGGCCGGAGGGAACTGCCCGTAGATGGCCGCGGTCGTGCCGTCGGCGTAGGTCTTGTTGCCGTAACAGTCGAGGACCTGGACCTCATAGGTGTCCATCAGGAAGACGCCGCTGTTGCCGCGGTCCTGCCCGGTCCCCTTGGCCGGCGACGGGGCCATCCATTCGACGTGGAGCTGGCAGTCGCCGTAGCCGTTGACCGTACGGATGCCTCCCGTCTTGGGAACGACCTCCATGTACCCGTTCTCGACCTTCCAACGGGCCGGCTGTCCCTTGGCGTCGGTCCAGCGGCCAAGGTCCCGGCCGTCGAAGAGGACGATGGCGTCGGCCGGCGGCGGGACGGGCGGCC
>JBGSUG010000155.1:0-3914 GCA_041736225.1 Candidatus Aminicenantales bacterium
TCCGGGGCGGGCGATCCGTTCGGCGTCGCCGGCTTCCCCTTCCAGTTCTACCTCCAGATGATCTCGGACAAGGTCACGGCCAACTGGTTCCAGTCGCTCGTCGACCCGGGCGTCGGCGGCCTTCTTCAGACCCAGGTCTACTTCCGCATCTACAGGAACGGGACGATCTCCGACGTCAAGATCGACGCGTCCAGCGGGGTCGAGTCGTTCGACCTCTCGGCCAAGCGGGCCATCCAGAGCGCGGCCCCGTTCGCCACTCTCCCCAACGAGTACTCCGGACAGTACCTGGGGATCACTCTCGTCTTCGAGCACGCCAAATGAAATACCTCACCAAGATCGCCGCCCTCCTCGTCTTCATCGCCGCCTCGGGCGCCTTCGCCCAGCAGGAGGTCGTCCTGAAGATCAGCGAGGGCATGCCCATGATCTCGCTCGCCCTGCCGGACTTCATCGTCCGGCCGGGATCGGCGGCGGCACAGACGGCCGCGGCCGAGATCCGCCAGGCCCTGTCGGACGACATCGCCTACACCCGGATCTTCCAGCTCCTGCCCAAAAGCTACTACGACTACGTCGGCCGCCTGGTGACCGCGGACAAGATCAACTTCAAGGACTGGGATTCCATCCAGGCCCGGCTCCTCGTCACCGGCGAGGTCCGGGAGGACGGCGGGCGGATCGTCTTCGACGGCAAGATCTACGACGTCAAGAGCGAGCGGTTCATCGTCGGCAAGCGCTACCAGGCCGAGAAGAACGGCCTGCGCCTGGTCGCCCACAAGATGGCCGACGAGCTCCTCAAGCTCCACGGCGAGAAGCCCCTGTTCACGACCAAGATCTGCTTCGTGTCCAACCGGGACGGCAACGACGAGATCTACATGATGGACTACGACGGGTCCAACCCGACGCGGATCACGTTCAACAAGATCAAGGACTACATGCCGGCCTGGTCGCCGGACCAGAGGACGATCGCCTTCACCTCCTACCGCGGCGGCAACGCCGGCCTCTTCCTGCGCAACATCTACGAGGGCCAGGAGACGGCCCTGGCCGCGAAGGGGACGAGCTATTCGGCCGCCTTCTCGCCCGACGGCCGGAAGCTGGCCTTTTGCTCGACCATGGCCGAGGAGGGAAACGCAGACATCTTCGTCATGGACCTCGAGACGAAGAGGGTCAAGCGCCTGACCTACAACGCCGCCATCGAAACGGCCCCGTCCTGGTCGCCGACGGGGCGCGAGCTCGCCTTCACCACCGACCGCCTCGGCCAGGGCAGCCCCCAGATCTACATCATGGACGCCGAGGGCTCCAACGTCCGCAAGGCCAGCTTCGGCGGCAACTACCACGACGCGCCGGCCTGGGCCCCGACGAGCGAACGGATCGCCTTCGTCTCGCGGGTCGACAGCACCTTCGACATCTACGTCCTCAACCTCCGGACCAACCAGATCACCAAGCTGACCGAGAACAACGTCCGCAACGAGACGCCGAGCTGGTCGCCCGACGGACGCCACGTCGTCTTCGCCTCGAACCTGTCGGGCTCGGTGCAGGTCTACTCGGTCGATTACGACGGCTCCAACCTCCGGAGGCTGACCGACCGCGGCGAGAACAAACTCCCCAACTGGACGAACTAGGATATCCTCTCCCTTCGCCCCGCCTACGACGGCCGCGGAGGGGCTTCAGGGATCCGCTCCGTTCGCTGCGGTGAATCTTCACGCCGTCACGGTCCGGAGCCGACGTGTCCGTCTCCGTCCCGATGCCGGCTAATTCACCGCCTTATGCTCACTCCGGGATACCCCTCGGCCCCTTCTCCCGCGGCCTTCGCCGCCTGGACCATCAAGCCGTCCCTATCGCACCGGGGCTCACGTCGAGGACGCCCCTGACCATGATCTTCAGTGGTCGTCTCGCCCCCCGGGCTCGACATTCCCGCTACAGGGGTAGCCCCAAGGGGGGAAAATGGCGATTTCAGGGGGTAAACGTATTGACACGCCCACCCTTACAGGGTATAAGAACGTTGGAACAATGTGCCGCGTCGCCGGCCCCGAGGGCCGGAGACACGGATTTCAAGGAGGCCCGATGAAAAAACTGCTGATTTACTCGCTCGCGATCGTCCTCGTCTTCTCGTTCGCCGTCGCGTGCAAGAAGAAACCCAAGGAAGTCCCCCCGCCCCCGCCCCAGACGCAGGAACAGCCTCCGGTCGAGAGGGTCGAAGCGCCGGTCGTCCAGGAGCCCCAGCTCAGCGAAGAGGAGCTCCTCCTCCAGAAGTCCCTCGACCAGATCAACCGCGAAAAACCCCTCGGCACGATCTACTTCGACTACGACCGCGCCGTCGTCCGCGACGACGCCCGGGCCACGCTCGACGGGAACGCGTCCTGGATGAAGAAGTTCCGGACGGTCAAGGTCCTCGTCGAAGGCCACTGCGACGAGCGCGGCACCGAGGAATACAACCTCGCCCTCGGCGAGAAGCGGGCCAAGGCCGCCCAGGACTACATGCTGTCGCTCGGCATCGGCTCCGACCGGATCAAGATCATCTCCTACGGCAAGAGCCAGCCGACTAACCCCGGCCACGACGAAGGCGCCTGGCAGATGAACCGGCGCGCCCAGTTCCTGATCATCGAGAAGTAAGCCTTGCGCCGCGCGAGCCTCGGGGCCTTCTTCCTCACCGTCCTCGTCCTGGCCTCCGCCGGGCAGGACAAAAGCAAGAAGGCTTACGAGCTCGTCTACGACGACGTCCAGGTCCTCAAGCAGCAGATCCTGGACCTCCGCGTCCAGGTCGACCGGAACGCCGCGGAGATCCGTGCCGTCCAGGACCAGCTCAAGTCCCTCGTCGACCTCGTCCGGCAGGCGATGGCGGGTCAGTCCGGGGCCCAGGAGGGTCTCCGAGCCGTCCCCGCCCAGTACCAGGACATCCTCCGCAAGCTCGACGCGCTGACGCTCGAGGTCCAGCGGATATCGTCCGAGCTGGCCGGACGTTCTTCCCAGGCGTCCCCCGCCGGCCCCGCGGAAGACGAGCAGAGGCCCGCCCCCCCGACGCCGGTCCGGACGCCGCCCGAATCCAGGCCCCAGCCCGCGCCGGCCAGGCCGGTGCCGGCCCCGACGATGTCGCCGCAGGAAGCCTATTCCGTGGCCTACAACGACTACCTCAAGGGGAACTACGACCTGGCCATCGACAGCTTCAAGCTCTACCGCCAGCAGTTCCCCGAGAGCCCGCTCGCCGACAACGCCCTCTACTGGATCGGCGAGTGCCGCTACAGCCAGAGGAAATACGAGGAAGCCATCGACGCTTTCGACGAGCTCATCGTGGCCTACCCCCAGGGCGACAAGGCCGCCGCGGCCCACCTGAAGAAGGGCCTCAGCTTCATCGAGCTCGGGCGCAAGCCCGAGGCTCTGGCCGCCCTCAAGCTCCTCGTCGCCAAGTACCCCCTCGAGGAGGAGAGCCGGATCGCCCAGGACAAGATCAGGGAGCTCAACGAAAAATGAGAGACATCAACAGCCTGAACAAGGTCATCCTCATCGGCCGGCTCGGCGGCAAGCCCGAGATGCGCCGGCTCCCCCAGCAGGACCGCTGGGTCGCCTCCTTCACCCTGGCCACGAACGAGCGGGCTTTCAATCCCAACACGCGGGAGTCGTCCGACCGGACCGAGTGGCACAAGATCAAGGTCTTCGGCAAGCTGGCCGAATTCTGCGAAAAATATCTCTCCCAGGGCCGCCAGATCCTCCTCGAAGGCAAGCTCCGGACCCGGAGCTGGCAGGACAAGGACGGGAACAAGCGGACGACGACCGAGGTCGAAGCGACCAACATCGTTTTCCTCGGCAAGCGCGAGGAGAGCTCGGCCACCTCGACCGACACGACCGACCTCGACGCGGTCTACGGCCGGGGCGGCGGCCGGACCGGCGCCGCCGCCGGCGAGGAAGACTTTCCCGCGGGCGACGAG
>JBGSUG010000223.1:0-6629 GCA_041736225.1 Candidatus Aminicenantales bacterium
GCCGAGGCGCCGACGATGGCCGCCCCCCGCCGCTCGCGGGGCGGCGTGCCCAAAAGACCTGAAGCGTTCGAGGCCACTCCGGCGCCGATGTAGACGGACGGCCCTTCCCGGCCCAGGCTCTGTCCGCCGCCGATGCTGAGGACACCACCCAGGAACTTGGCCAGAACGGGGCGCGCCTCGATGGCGCGGTGATGCGGAACTTATATGCAGGGATGGATGGATCCAGAAGCACGGAACGTCAAAGGGGGGAGTCCAAGACGAGACGAAAGCCAAGATAGGGCCTGCTTCTAGCCGGCTCTTGGCTGTTCCGGTGCGCGCTCCGCAGGTATCCACCGCCGTGAAGGAAGCCGCCGCCCCGACAGACCCGGCGCTTGCCCTGGCTCGGGCCGGTCGGGTTCAAGAGGGGAGACGTTCCATAACAACCGCTCGAATACCAGTCTGCGCACCATTCCCAGACGTTCCCCAGCATGTCGAACAAGCCAAAGCCGTTCGGCTTCTTGGTCCCGACCGGATGGGCTTTGCCTCCGGAATTCGCGACATTCCAGGCGATTTCGTCGATGGGACCATATTGGGACAACGGGTTACCGCCCCGGCAGCATTTTTCCCACTCGGCTTCGGTCGGAAGCCGGTAATCGAGTCCCGATCCCCGGTTGAGCGCCCGCAAGAATTCCTGGATGTCCCGAAAGGAGATGTCCCCCTGGGGAAGGTCGTGCTCGGATGGTTCGATGGCGTCTCCTCCCATGACCGCATGCCAAAGCGCGCGTGTCACTTCATACTTCCCGATCCAGATCCCCTTGGTGAACACCCGATGGACCGGCCCCTCGTCCAGCTCCCTGCCGCCTTCGCTTCCGGGAGACCCCATCGCGAATTCTCCGGCCGGGACGTAAACCATGATGTTGCCGTGTTTCAACGCGGCTTCCCAATGACCTTGGTGATTTATTCGGACCTCATCCGCGAAGAACGTGATCCAGGCCAATTCCGCCGGGACTTGAGGGGCCCGCCTGCGTGGTTCGGTTTGGACGGCAAGATGAAAAAATGCCAGCGGAAGAGCCATCAGCACGGCGGCCGGTCGTTTAGCCACGCAAATAATACCCTGGCCATATTATACGTGAGGAACGAGTGAACGCCCCGAACCGCGGATCCAAAGGTCGGAGGTTCGAATCCTCTCAGGCACGCCACGTTTTCCCCCTGAGATGGCACAAATATGACCCAACTCTGTCCTAGATCATTTGGGCCAAGATACGGGGGTCAGGTCAATGAGCATCAAGGCGCAAGGCCCGCCGGGTGCCATGGCGGGCAAGCGATCAGTCGGCGGGAAGGGCATCAGCAGGAAGGCGGCCGCCGAGATCGACGAGGAGCTCAGAAAAAAGTACGGGATTTGATACTGCGCCACGCATCTAGCGGGCCCGGCCGACGGACGTCTCCCAGGTGGCCCAAGGACCGCCGAAGGGCCGCAGGCCCAGGTTTACGGGGCTCGTCGGGGCCGGGACAAGGGCCTCGTAGACCTCGCGGGCGTGGGCTTGGGCCCTGGCATAGAGCGAGGCGGCCCTGCCGTAGAGCGCCAGGGCCCGGTTTTTCGCCTCTCCGACGCTCCCTCCCGCGGCCTCCATCTCGACGACGGCCCGGTTGTAGGCGTTGCGGCCCTCGAACATCTCGGCCACGGCCTTGCCGTAGAGCTCCTTCAGGTCGCCGTAGCCCGTGTCCCGGTAGTTGAGGCCCATGAGCTTGCCGTACGCCGTGGCGATCTCTTCCTCGGCGGCCTTCTTGGCGGCTTCCGCGACCTCCTGGGGCCCCTTGGCTAGCTGCAGCCGGTAGAACGTATGCGTCCCGGAGGCGTAGCGGTAGGTCGGCCGCATCACCGAGCCGTCCCCGGCGATCGAGGCGTGGAGCACCCGGCCCGGCGGCCCTGTGCAGATGTGGGCCACGCCCTTGTCGCCGTCGTCGGGTAGGACGACCGCGGTCCAGAGGTTCGTCGGCCGGCAGAACATGGCCTCCCAGCCTCCGGCCGGGGGCGACGGCGGCGGCGCGCCGGGGAACCTGAGGACCATCTTGGCGAACTCGACGTCGATCTCGCCGTGGTAGTTGTGGAATAGGTCCCAGATCATCTTGTTGCGGGGCGCCGCGTAGGCGCCGTAGCCGCCGTGCCCGCCGACGAACCCGCCCTCTTTGGTCACCTTCAAGTCGGCGTGGAGGTAGTTGTTGGTCGAGAACAGGAAGTCCCGTTCCCCGAAGTCCCCGGGAACACGCGCGGCCTGGACGGCCGCTGTCTTCTCGACGACGCAGGCCTCGCCCCGGACATCGACGAAGTGGAAGTTCTCGGGCACATTGATCTGCCACTTCATGACCATGTCCCGGGCCTCGAAGGCGCCCCCGGCGAAGCGCACGAGGTAGGGGAGCGAGCAGGCCCAGCAGATGCCGTAGCCCTCGTCCTCCGGGCGAGGCGAAGAGCCCCCGCCGGAGTTGCCCAGGAAGAGGCCCCGGTTGTTCATCAGGAAGTGGTCGCCGATCTCGCCGGCGTCGGCCCCGCACATGTAGGCGTTGCCCTTGTCCGGGAAGGCCACGACGACCACGGCGTGGGCCACATCGGGCGTGTCAAGGGTGTCGAGCCCGATGAGCTTGCCGTCGCGCGTGGCGCTGCCCCAGGCCGAGGCCACCGAGCAACGCTTGGACGTGAGCTCGTCGTTCTCCGCCCCCTCGGGATAGGCCGAGGTCTTGGGATCGGGGAGGGTGCAGTTCATGAGCAGGACGTCGGTGTAGGTCATGGGGCGGCCGGCCTTGGTGGCGCCGTCGGCCATGCCCTGCATGAAGTCGAGCCACTCGGGCGTGTAGCTCCTGACGAAGGTCTGGTTGGCCCTGAGGGCCCGTAGGACCTCCTCCCGGCTGAAGCGCCGCAGGGCTGCGGCCCACTTGTCCTCGCGGGTGCGGTCGATGTAGGCCGCGGCCTGCTCGCCGTACTGGAAGCCCATCTCGTAATCGGAGCCCTTCAGGATGACGACCGGGAGGATCGAGGGCGGGATCGAGTCGCGCGACGGATCGTCCGCGGGGAAAGTCGAGGACAGGAAGGGCTCGGTGGCTAGAGGAGCCGGGTAGGGGGCGGCCGGTGCGGCTTTCTTATGGGCCGAAACTGAAGTCGACTTCGCCGGCCTGTGGAGGAGCCGGGGGGTGAATAACTCGATGGCCAGGATGACCAGAAGAAGTCCGGCCAGCATCCAACAGACGAGGTTGCGGTTAGGTTTCATGGAGCCCTCCGAGGTAAAACTCTATTAATGTCTTAGCAAAGAGCATGGTAGATTACAAGTCAGCGGATCGTTAGACTCCGCATCCAAAGGTCGGAGGTTCGGATCCTCTCAGGCACGCCCTTCAATCCCCCCTGTCGACCTGAATATATCAACGACTTGTGCCGGGAGCCAAGCTCCGCTTCCTTTAAGCCGGTGTAATTCGTTTTAAGCCCTTATTAGCCGCTAACGCGTCATGAATCTTGACAGTCACAAGTCCTGAATATCGGTCATTGACGCATTCCCGCTACCGAAAGTATATTAATTATTGAGTTCTAAGCGCCGCGGTAGAAGGAAAGTCCCATTTTTCATTCCATCTCACTTAGACTATCAGAGAATCAATCGAGGAGTTGCCGAACGAAGGGAAAGCGGCTCCCCATCTTTTTGCTTATCTTGTCCTTTATCTCATGCCATACGCATCCGAAAGCCGATAAAGAGATCCTCGAAGATATGCTTGGCTGTTGGAGAGGCGAGCTGATCGTCAACAACGTCCCCCGGCCGGCGGAAATGCGCTTGTTCTCCCTGAGGGCTGACGGCTCTTTGGCCATATCGGTCATCTATGAGCTGGGAACACGGAGCAGGATCTGGGGAAGCGATGCGGACGTAACGATAAGCGGGAACCATATCGCCTGGGAAGGATACCGTGGGACGCTCGACACAAACCGTGATGTTATGAGAATGACGAAGGAGTCCCAAGGAGAAAAGTCGGAGTGGCTGTTCGTCCGGGATCCGGGATCCGATGCGCTGATGGAGCGGATACGAACACACGCAGGGACGCCCTGGACCTATACGGTGCCGGTCGAAAGAGACGACGGCTGGAGGGTCGCCGACTTGAACGATGTCGGCTTCGAGGGGGCGAAAATGGCCAGCTTCCTCGAACGCGTGGCCCGCGGAAAACACAGAGACATTCACAGCCTGGTCATTGTGAAAGATAACAAGCTGGTTCTGGAAGAGTATTTTGCCGATCGCGGCAAGATCCGAGGCCCTGTCATCGCCGATATCTTTCGCGACCGGGTCCATCATCTGGCTTCGACAACAAAAACGGTCCTGTCCGCCTTGGTCGGTATCGCCATCGATCAAGGGTCCATCCAAGGCGTCGAAGACCCGATCTATCGCTACTTGCCCTCCTATGCGCCGCTATTTAGCGAAGAGAAAAAGAAGATCAGGGTGAAGCATATGCTCACCATGACCCCGGGATTCGAATGGGACCAATTCGGGTCCGGCCCCCGGCCCAACGATGGCGAAGCGATGTGGAGTTGCGGCGATGTGGTCCAATACGTCCTGAAAAAGCGGCTCGAAGCTGAACCGGGACTGAAATTCAAGTACTCCAACGGGGTTCCTACGGTCATGGGCGCCATTTTGAGAAACGCCTGCGGTCTGGAGGTCGGAGCGTTCGCGGAGAGCCGGCTTTTCCGGCCGCTCGGGATCTCGAAGTATCTCTGGACGAGCTATCCGGACGGATCGGTCGAGACGGACGGCGGGCTGGCCCTGCGTCCGCGTGACTTGGCCAAGATCGGCCAGCTTTACCTGAACGAGGGGACCTGGAACGGAGCACGGATCGTCTCGGCCGACTGGGTGAGGGAATCAACCCGCGAACGATTGCGGTTCGGGTTCGGGGGTTTCAAGGAATGGGGCTACGGCTATAATTGGATGCAGACCGATTATCGAGCCCGTGGCCGGGTGGTCCATTCTTACTTTCACTCGGGTGATGGGGGGCAGATCTTGTCCGTTTTTCCGGAGCTGAACATGGTGATCGTATTCACGGCCGGCAATTATGGGACGAGTCCCAATAGGACATATGACCGCATCATGGAGAAGCATATCTTACCGGCGGTATCGGCCGTTTCGGCGCCGGGACGCTGATCGCCGAAGGAGACCGCTAAGAAGGGGAGGGCAGTTCTGATGATCCGCGGACCGCGTTCGTATACCCGGCTTTTCACCTTGTTTTTCGGGGCGGCGGCTGTTTTCGGATTCTTCGTCGCCGGCCGCGTAAAATTCCGGTCTCTTGAATCTCCAGCCGCCCGCCAGGAACGCCTCATGCCCGGTTCCTGCACGATCTTCAGCGTGTCCAAGGGCGGATCCGTGTTCTTCGGCAACAACGAGGACTGGAGGAACCCCCTGACCTATGTCTGGGTCGAGCCGCCCGCGGAAGGCCCATACGGCGTCCTCTGCGTCGGCTTCGACGACCTCGGGCCTCAGGGCGGGATCAATGAAAAAGGGCTTGCCTTCGACGGGAACGCCTTGCCTTACATTCCCATCAAGACCTATCCCGGAAGGCTCCAGCCTATGGAGGCCATCGTCAACAAGATCATTATGCATCGGTGCGCCACGGTCGAGGAAGCGATCGTCATGGCCCGGTCCTATGATTGGGGCACGATCTATAGCGGGAAGTTCGCCGGGCAGTACCTGCTGGCGGACGCGACGGGTGACGCCTGTGTGCTCGGCTTCGGCGCCGGCGGGGAATTGGCCGTCACCCGGAAGCCTAAGGGCGACGGTTTCATCGTCTCAACGAATTTCAACCGGGTTTATCCCGAAAACAGGTACGATACCTATCCGTGCGAGCGATATGAAACGGCATCCCGGATGCTGGAGAAATTGGTCAAGGAAGGCGACCTGACCGTCGAGTCTCTCGCCTCCGTTCTCAATGCCGTCCATCAAGAAGGGCTGAGAAGCCCGACTCTCTATTCCAACATCTTCGACCTCAAGAAGGGCATCGCCTACTTCTATGACCGTCATCGATATGATCGGGTGGCCAAGCTCGACGTGGCCGAAACGATCAAGAACAAACAGCCGCCCAAACGCATCAAAGACCTTTTCCCTCAAGAAATGCCCTAGCAATACAGACACAATTCCGCTGCAGCCAGCCAAGTATATCAAGCTAAACGCATTATAATCTGCTAGCTAAAAGTGAAGTTCTTCGCTCTCCGGATCCAAAGGTCGGAGGCTCGGATCCTCTCAGGCACGCCGCGTTTCCCCCTGATTTCATCGGTATTTTTTTAAGCCCCCTTTGTTAGGATGATGCGAAATTATTCAGAATCTGTGACATATTTGTGAAACGGTATGGTCTTGTGCCTGGAGTCCATCATCCATTTTTCGCTAGACCCGCTTTCGGGTAAGGCTCCCCAACCTTCTTAGAACTTCGAGCGTCCAAGCGGATGTTAGAACTAAAATGAAACTCACGTTGAAAAAAGGTGCATCATGAAGAGAACGTTAATGCGGTTTTTGGCAATCATAATTATCTTGCCCTCCCTTGCCGGAGGCCAATCATTCAGGGATGATCCTCGCATAACCTCTGCGCTGCACTTACTGGAACTCTGGTTAGAGGCTCAGAGTGCTTATGAGAATATCCCCGGC
>JBGSUG010000226.1:0-7020 GCA_041736225.1 Candidatus Aminicenantales bacterium
TTCGAGGACCTCGGCGTCCTGCTCGAGGGTCCGTTCGAGCGCCTGGCCGTTTCGGCCGTGTCCGGCCGGGGCCTGGAAACGCTGCGCCGGGCCGTCTTCGGCCTGCTCCGCGTCGTCCGCGCTTACAGCAAGATCCCCGGCAAGAAAGCCGAGAAGGAGTCGCCGTTCGCGCTCCGGACAGGCAGCACCGTGATGGACATGGCCAGGGCCGTGCACAAGGATTTCGCGGAGAAGCTGCAGTACGCCCGCGTCTGGAACGCCGCCGGCCTCGACGGCCTCCGGGTCACCCGCGATTACGTCCTCGCCGACGAGGACGTCGTCGAGCTCCACATCTGACGGGGACATGTACCGTTTCGGTACGTGTCCCCGGCCCCGCCCGGCCTACCAGATCCGCGGCACGAGCTTCCAGCGCACGTCGCGGGCGTAATCCTCGTATCCCGTGAGTTCGGCCCGCAGGGTCCGGTCCTCGAGGGCCGTCCGCAACACGAAGAGCGCGGCGATGAACCCCGCCGGGATAAGGGCGTAGAGCGAGCCGAGCAGGACCGGAATGCAGAGGATGGTGAGAACGACACCCACGTACATGGGATGCCGGACGATCCGGTAAGGCCCCGTGGTGCAGACGGCATGGCCGCGATCGGTCTGGATCCTGACCACCTCGGACAGGAAGGCGTTCACGCGGAAGGCCGCTATCACGAGGCCCCAGGCGGCGAACAGCCCCAGGAGGGCGAGAGCCTGCAGGAGGATGGGCACGCGGGACCAACGGAACCGGACGGCGTCGAGGGGGGCAACGATGAGCAGGACCGCCAGAAGGACGGTGTAAGCCCGGATGATCATCTTGTCCCAGGCCTTGACGTCCGGGCGCGTCCGGCCCGTCATCCGCTCTTTGAGCAGACCCGGATCACGACGCCGTAGCCAGACCATCCACCCGCCCGTGGTCAGAAAGTAGAAGCCCAGCAGGACCCACAGCGCCGGCCAGACAAAGGTCCCGGCGGCGGCGAACATAAGCCCGACCAGGGCGAAGCCGAGCACCACATTGAGCAGGGACCTGAAGCGTCCTCTTCTCTGTGCGGAAATGTCCAAGACACCCCCCGATCAGAATCCGGGGACCTCGATGATCCTGCCCGTCCCGATGGGTTGATACCGCTCGCCGTAGGCCGCTTTGAACAGGGCAATGGCCTTGTCTCCTGTGCAGTGGGTGGCCCCGCAGCGTTCGACGCCGAGCTCCCTGAAGGCCGCAAGGATGTCCCGGACCCCGGCGTCCGGCGTATTCCCAAGGTGGAATCCTCCGAAGACGAGCCGGATCGGCTTGTTGCGTATCTCCTTGGCCCGCTTTAGGATATCGACGATTCCCGGATGGGAGCAGCCGGTGACGACGACCAGCCCGCCGGGCGTATGCACGACCAGGGACATCTCCTTGATCGCCTCCCCCATCTCGCCCGTGAGGTGGACGTTCCGGCAGATCTCGACGGGCTTGTCGACCGTTCGCGGCCGGGCTCCCGCCGCGGCGACCTTTCTCCAGAATTCGGGCGGGAAGGAAACGGGAAAAAGCACTTCGACGTTGGGATTCCGTTCCAGGACGGCCGGCAAACCGCCCGTGTGATCTCCGTGGGCGTGGCTCAGCACGACGAGATCCACTTTCTTGAGATCGACGCCCAGGGCCTCGACGTTGTGCATCAGGATCTCGGGCTTGGTCCCGGTGTCGAACAGGATGGTTTTCTCAGTCCCTTCGATGAGGCAGGAAAAGCCCCAGTCCGCTTTCGTCCCTTCCCGGTGGACGTAGTTGTCATAAAGGACGGTGAACTTCACTGCCGCGCCGTCCGGAGAACCCGCCGAAACGACGGCGGCCCCGCCCAGGCTCAGTGCCGCAGGGATCAGCGCCGCCGAGAGGAATATCATCTTCTTGTTCCGCGACATGTCAGCCTCCCTTCGCTTAGAAACCGCCCCGCAAAGGCAGAATAGGCCCCCGAAGAGCGGCCTGTCAAGGACGGGACCAGCCCCCGCCTCGGGGAGGGGAAGCCGATCTTCACCCTCTCAGTTCTGCCGGAAATTCAAGACCGGCTCGTCGCTCATATCCACGATGGTCAGGAACAGGAGCTGGGCGATGTCCTCCATGATCTCGGGCGTGATGAGGCTCAGGTTGTCCCGCGTGTTGTGATAGGTCGGCAGGGGCGACCGCGGCCCGCCGTAGGAGCCGAAGGTCAGCGACGGCACGCCCTTCCAGAAGAACCAGGCCGAGTCCTGGCGCGGCCGGGCCGGATAGGACGCCGGTCCCGTGCTGAGCACGCGGTGGACGAAGCCCTGGTTGGCCTTCTCGACGAACTCCCAGAACTTGGGATAAGTCGTCCCGCCGGAAGCGTCGATCTTGTCCCCCGCGCCCGGGCCCTCCATGTTGATGAAGACGGCCGTCTTGTCGAGCGGGTAGATGGGGTGCTCCGTGTAGTAGTGCGAGCCCTCGGTGCCCTGGTCCTCGCTCTGCTCCTCGCTGCCGAAGAAGAAGAACACGACCGTCCGCTTGGGCTTGACCGCGCACTTGGCCATGGCCTCGGCCACGCCCAGGGTCACGGCCACGGCCGTGGCGTTGTCGTTGGCACCCGGCATGAGTTCCCACATCCGTCCGAGGTGGTCGAGGTGCCCGCCGATGATGATGACCTCCTCCTTGAGCGAGGGATCGCTACCCGTGATCTTGCCGAGGAGGTTGATGCCGACCCCGTCCGGATGGTGCTCGGTCTTGTTGCTGAGGACCATCGTCTTGCCGGTGGCGAAGGACTGCGGCTTGAGGTCCTTGCGGATGGCCGCCACGACATCCTTGTGGACCCGGCCCGTTCCCGCGAAGACGTCCTCGACGACCGCCGTGCCGACGTGATGGTAGATGAAACCTTCGATGTAGGCGTTGTTGGGGTTGCCGATGGGCCCGTAATTGTAGATCAGGCCCTTGGCCCCGTGGGCCGCCGCGTTCTTGAGCTTGTACTGGTGGAAGGCGTAAGACCGCCACTTCTTGAAGAGCTCGAGCGTCTTCTCGCCCGGATTGACGGGCACTTCCGACTCCAAGAGCACGATCTTGCCCTTGACGTCGACGCCCTTGTAGTCGTCGTAGCCGATCTCGGGTGCCGTGATGCCGTAGCCGACGTAGACGACTTCGGCCGTCACTTCGCCGGAGCCCGACGTGCCGCCGGGAATGAACTCGTCCTCGTATTTATAGGACTTCCTGACGACGCCGCCCTTGCCCGCCGGGACGAGCATCTCGCAGACTCCGCCCGGGAAGACGGTCGTATACGGATTGGGGAACAGCTGGCGGTAGGTCCCGTTCTCGCCGCCGGGCTCGATGCCCCAGCCCTCGAGCAGGGACTCCACCCATGCGACGCAGGCCTCGTATTCCTTCGTGCCCGTCAGCCGGCCGCCGTACTTCTCGGAGACGAGCTCGGCGACGTAATTGAAGAGGGGCTGGCTCTGGATGAGGTGCATGGCCTCGAGGATCCGGGCCTCGTCGGTCTGCCGCGCGGCGGACTGCCGGGCCGCCTGGGCCGTGAGGCCCGCGACCGTGAGAGCGAACGTGAAGACGACGGACAGGACGGAACGGCGGGAGAACTTCATGACGATTCCTCCTTGGTCGATAGCGTAGAGGCGTATTCTACGTTCGGTCCCGCTCCCAAGTCAAAACGCACGGGCGGTTCGTAAGCCGCCCACCGGGCGCATCAGGCTTTGGCGAGGGCCTGTTCGAGGTCGGCCCGGATATCCTCGATCCCCTCGCAGCCGACGGACAGACGGATGAGGTCGTCGGTGATGCCCGCCGACTCCCGATGCTCCTTGGAGACGCCGGCGTGGGTCATGCTGGCCGGATGCTGGATGAGGCTCTCGATGCCGCCGAGCGAGACCGCCAGCGTGCAGAGCTTTACCGCGTTGATCATCTTCCGTCCGGCCTCGTAACCGCCGTGGAGGCCGAAGCAGAGCATCGAGCCGAAGCCCTTCATCTGCTCTTTGGCCAGCGCGTGCTGGGGATGGGTCGTGAGACCCGGATAGTTGACCCAGGCGACCTTGGGGTGGGCGGCCAGCCAGGGGGCGAGCACCGCCGCGCCGGCTTGGCTCTTCTCGACCCTGAGCGCGAGCGTCCTCACCCCGCGCAGCACGAGCCAGGCCTGGTGGGGATCCATCGTCCCGCCCATGAGGACGAGGACCTTGCGGAGCCTCTTGTGGAGGGCCTCCTCGCGGGCGATGATGACGCCGCCCACGACATCGCTGTGGCCGTTGATGAATTTGGTCAGGCTGTGCATCACCACGTCCGCCCCCAGGGCCAGCGGATTCTGCAGCAGGGGGCTGGAGAAGGTGTTGTCGACGACGAGTGTGATGCCCCGTTCGCGGGCGATCCGGGCGCAGGCCTTGAGGTCGGTGACGGCCAGGGTGGGATTGGCCGGGGTTTCGACGAACAGGAGCTTCGTTTCCGGGCGCAGGACCTTTTCCACGTTGCGGATGTCGGACGTGTCCACGAAATCCGACCGGACGCCGAAGCGGGAGAACTCGTTCTCGATGACCGTCCGCGAGGGCCCGTAGATCGAAGCGGTACCGACGACATGGGCGTCCTTGTCGAGCAGGGCCGTGTAGATCGTCGTCACGGCGGCCATGCCCGTGGCTGTGGCCGACGCGTCGAAGCCGCCCTCGAGCGTCGCCAGGCTCTCCTCGAGGGCCCGGACGGTCGGGTTGGCGATGCGGGTGTAGATGAAGCCCTTCTCCGTCCCGGCGAACCGGGCCGCCCCCTGCTCGGCGCTCGCGAAGGCGAAGGTGGAGGACTGGTAGATGGGGACCGATACGCCGCCGTAGACGGGATCCGGTTCCTGACCGGCGTGGATGACGGCGGTCTCCGGGTTCTCAAAACGGTGTTTCAAGAAAGGCTCCTTTCAATGGTCGCAGACGTTCTCCCCCGCCTGCAGCGTCCCGGCCAGATAATCGCCGACCAGGCGTTCGGGGGTATCGGAGGGGGCGCCGACGATCACCTGGATGCCGTGTTCGGTGAACAAGCCCTGGGCCCGCTGGCCCATGCCGCCGGCTATGATCATGGTCGCTCCACGCTCGGCCAGCCAGGGGGGCAGCAGGCCCGGTTGGTGCGGAGGCGCGTCGATGTCCTCGCGGCCGAGGATCTTCTTTTCCGCGGGGTCCACGTCGACGAGAGCGAAGCGCTCACAGTGTCCGAAATGCATGGCCAGCTTCCCGCCGGCCAAAGGGATCGCGATCTTCATAAATGTTCTCCTATACCGATTTTATTTTCCGCAGGCCTCTTCCCTGCCCCGGACGTCAAGACGGCCATGATAGCATTTTCCGGCTATGTTCTCGTCTTGCTTCGGCCAAATTCCTATTTTCCGCCGGTCTCTTCGCTTTGGGACATCGCCCCGGCCGGAGGCCCGGCGACCCGCCTGACGACATCGCTCAGGACCCGGGCCATCGGGGCATTGGGGTCCTGACCGAGCAGGGCCCCGCCCCGGTCGCCGGCCGCGGCGATGCCGGGATCCATGGGCACGGGCCCCAGGAAAGGAACATGCATGTCCTCGGCGATGCGTTTTCCGCCGCCGGAGGGCAGGATCTGGGTGACCTCACCGCATTTGGGGCAAACGAAGCCGCTCATGTTCTCCACGATCCCGAGGACCGGTACTCCGAGTTGACGGCAGAACGTGATGGACTTCCGTACGTCCACGGCCGCCACCCTCTGCGGGGTCGTAACGATCACCGCGCCGTCCAGCGTGCCGATCAGTTGGCAGACGGAAAGCGGTTCGTCCCCGGTCCCCGGCGGGGAATCGACGACCAGGACGTCCAGGTCGCCCCAGGCCACGTCCTTGAGGAACTGCCTGATCACGTTCATCTTCATCGGGCCCCGCCAGATCACCGCGTCATCCTGGTTGCCCAGCAAGAAGCCCAGGGACATGACCTTCAGACCGTCGATGTCGACGGGAACCAGTCCGTCCTCGCCGCCTCGGATCTTCTCCCGCTCGAGGCCCAGCATGATCGGGATGCTCGGGCCGTGGATATCGATGTCGAGCAGCCCGACGCGCATCCCGGACCTCATCAGGGCCGCCGCCAGGCTCACGGCCACCGTGCTCTTGCCGACGCCCCCCTTGCCCGACAGCACGACGATTTTGTGCTTGATGCGGCAGAGCCGTGATTGCAGCTTCCGGCGATCCTGGAATTCCTCCTGGCTCTCGTCTTTCTTGCGCCGGGAGGCCGAGCAGTCCGTGTCGTTACAGGTGTCGCAGGTTTTATTATCGTCGTTCGGTGTCTCTGCCATACTGTCGATCCTTCCTTATGATCCCAATTCGTTCCAAACATTTCGGATGTCCCCGGCCGAGGAGGCTTCGGTCTCCACGACGGCCAGCGCCCGCATCTGGGCCAGGGTCACGCCCCGGTCGTACCGGATCCGGCCGACGACCCTCGCCCCCGCCTGCCGGGCCTTGTCCTCGATCCGCTCCGTCATTCCGGGGTTGAGGTCCCACTTGTTCACACAGACGGCCGCCGGTATGCCGAAGTGCCGCGTCAGGGACAGGACCCGCTCCAGATCGTGTTCCCCCGACACCGTGGGCTCGGTGACGGCCAGGACGAGCGACGCGCCCGTCACCGAGGCGATGACGGGACAGCCGATCCCCGGCGGTCCGTCCACGATGATCCAGGGATGGTTCCCCGATTCGGCGATGCGCCGGGCCTCGCGCCGGACCAGAGAGACCAGCTTGCCGGAGTTTTCGGCCGCAACGCCCAGCCGGGCGTGGACCATCGGCCCGACCCGTGTCTCCGAAACCATCCATTCGCCGGAGAGCCGCTCCGGAAAATCGATGGCCCTCTCCGGGCAGAACCGGACACACACGCCGCAGCCCTCGCAGGCGACGGGATCGATGGCGTAGGCGGACGTACGGGCCAGGCCCAGGGACTCCTGCATATCGCCGATGAGGGCGCTCGTCCGCGCCTCGCAGGACCGTTCGCAATAGTCGCAGTCGGCGCAGTCCATCCGCGTCCGGCCCGGCGACATCCGCGCGCCCTGGGCCGCGG
>JBGSUG010000270.1:0-1585 GCA_041736225.1 Candidatus Aminicenantales bacterium
GCGATCAAGGCCGGACTGGCCGAGGACGCCGCCCTGCGCGCCCTGACCCTCCAGCCGGCCCGCACGCTCGGCCTCGACCGGACGCTCGGCTCGCTCGAACCGGGCAAGATCGCCAACATCGTCCTGGTCAAGGGCGGGCTCTTCGACGAAGAAGGCCGGGTCGTCCTGATCTTCGTCGACGGCGTCCTGTTCAAATATGCGGAGGTGTCCCAATGAAGAGCACCGCCATCCCCCGCCTCGCCGCTTGCGCGCTGATCGCGGCAGCCGGGCTCTTGCCCGCGTTCGCCGACGGCGGTAGCATCCTGATCAAGAACGGCACCGTCCTGACCGTGACCAAGGGCGTCATCGCCAAAGGCGACGTCCTCGTCGTCGACGGCATTATCAAGCAGGTCGGCGGCGACATCGCCGCGCCTCCCGGCGTCCGCGTCGTCGACGCGACCGGCCGTTTCGTCATCCCCGGCCTCATCGACTCGCACACCCACGTCGCCCTGGCCGGGACGAACGAAGGCTCGGAAGCCATCACGCCCGAAGCCGACGTCGGCGCCGTCATCAACGCCGACGACACCTCGATCCTCACCGCCCTGAGCGGCGGCGTGACCATGGTCCACACGATGCACGGCAGCGCCAATCCCATCGGCGGGCCCAACGTCGTCCTCAAGATGAAGTGGGGCCGCCCGTCCGAGGAACTCGTGGTCGGAGAGGCCCTGCCGACGCTCAAGTTCGCCCTGGGCGAGAACGTCAAGCAGGCGAGCCGCACCGTCCAGCCCGGGCAAACACAGCGCTACCCGGCGACACGGATGGGCGCCAACGCCATCATCCGGCGCGAGTTCGCCCGGGCCCGGAACTATATGGAACAGTGGGACCGCTACCGTAAGGCCGCGGCCGTCAAGAACCCGCCCGGAAGCCTCGTCCCGCCGCGTAAAGACCTGCGCCTGGAGGTCCTGGCCGAGGTCCTCCGCGGCGAGCGGGTCGCCCGGGTCCACAGCTACCAGGCGACGGAGACGCTCGAGTTCATGGAGCTGGCCAAGGAATTCGGCATCAAGATCCAATGCTTCGAACACATCTGGGAGGGCTACAAGATCGCCGACGAGTTGGCCGCCGCCGGGATCGGCATCTCGGTCTTCGCCGACAGCTGGGCCTACAAGATGGAGGCCGCGGAAGGCATCGCCTACATGGCCGGATACTGCGCCAAGCGCGGCGTCCTCGTCTCCATCAACTCCGACAGCGGCGAACGCATCCGCCGCCTCTTCAACGACGCCGCCAAGACGATGAAGTACGGCGGCCTTACCGAGGACGAGGCCCTGCGGCTCGTCACCATCAATCCGGCCATCCAGCTCGGCGTCGACAGGATCGCCGGTAGCCTCGAGGTCGGGAAGCAGGGCGACATCGCCGTGTTCAGCGAGCACCCGCTCAGCGCCTACACCCGGTGCGACCTGACCGTCATCGAAGGCGAGGTGTATTTCGACCGGGACGAGATCGTCAAGGCCCGCGAGGCGGCGGCCGCAAAAGCCGCGGCGCCCCGCGCCGAAGGAGGTGCCCGGTGAAACGCCGTGCTGTGATCCTCGCCGCGCTCGCCGTCCTGGCC
>JBGSUG010000346.1:0-4329 GCA_041736225.1 Candidatus Aminicenantales bacterium
GCCGGGCGCCAAGCGCCGGGTGGTCGAGGGCCTCGACGAGGCGCTCGCGGGATGTTACGAAGCGGGGCGATTGCCTTCGGAGATGGGCCTGGAGTGGAGCGCCGCCGGGACGGCCGTGGACCTGCGGGACTACGCCGCGTACCCGTCGCGGTAGGGAGAGGGAGAGGAAGAGCGCATGCGGATCAGGATCGACAAGATCGTCTACCCGGGCCGGAGGATGGGCCTTCTCGACGGGAAGGTCGTCTTCACCGACGTGGGGCTTCCGGGCGAGACGGTCGAGGTCGAGATCACCCGGGACAGGAAGAGCTACGCCGAAGCGCGGACGATCGCGGTCGTCGAGACGTCGCCGGCGCGGGTCGAGCCGCGGTGCGCCCACTACCTCGCCTGCTCGCCGTACCAGGACATGGACTACGGGCTCGAGCTCGAGGTCAAGAAGGGCCAGGTCGCGGAGATCATGGCCCGCGAGCTCAGGCTGTCGTTCGAGAGCCTGAGCGTCACGCCGTCGCCCGGGACGTGGGGCTACCGGAACAAGATCCGGCTCCGGGTCCTGCGGGAGGGGACAGGCGAAGCGGGCGGAGGGGCCCGCTTCGTCTACAACGAGCCCGGCGAGCCGGCTTCGTTCGTGACCGTCGACCGGTGCCACCTCGTGCCCGACAGGGTGAACGACCTGCTGGCGCGCCTGCGTGGGATCGTCGACGACGGGCCTTTCACCTCGGTCGAGGCGATCGAGGTCCGGACGAGCCGGGCCAGGGGCGAGTCGCTGGCCGTCGTCGACCTGAGCTCGGGGGGCGAAGCGGAGGCCCTCGGGGCGGCGCTGGCGCCGGTCAAGAGGGAGTTCGGGCTGGTCGGGGCCGTCGCGTCCGTTTACGACGGGAAGAGGTGGCGGGACGAGCGGCTGTTCGGGCGGGATTTCGTCGAGGAGGTCGTCGGCGGACTGACCTTCCGCATCGGCGCCCGGTCCTTCTTCCAAGCCAACGTCGGGATCCTCGAGCGCGTTTTCGACGACATCGCGGCGGCGGCCGGACCCTGGGCGGGAGAGACGGTCGCCGACCTCTACTGCGGGCTGGGGACGTTCGGCATCCTGCTGGCGAGGAAGGCCCGCGAGGTCTTCGGCGTCGAGTCGGACGCGGCGAACATCGGGCTGCTGAAGAAGAACCTGGCCCTCAACGGCATCGGGAATTTCGCCGTGTGCGAAGGGACGACCGAGGAGTGGCTGGCCGAGGTCCTGGACAGGATGCCGGCGGTCGTCGTCCTCGATCCGCCGCGGAAGGGCGTCGATCCGGCGGTGGTGGCCGGTCTCGTCGACGACCCCGTGCCGCTCGTGCTCTACCTCTCGTGCAATCCGACGACACTGGCGCGCGACCTGAAGGGGCTCGTCCGGGGCTACGACATCAAAGACCTTCGCGTGTACGACTTCTTCCCCCACACGCCGCACATCGAGACCCTGGCCGTGCTCGCCCGCCGCGATCCCGTTCTCATGTCTTAGATCGGGAAAAATGGGGGACATGATACCCATTTCCCATTTTATTTGCCGCCGCTCCGCCTGACGATCAGGGATGGGAGCCATCCGTTTCTATGATAAAATTAGGGACATGGTATCATGTCCCCCATTTGACATCCGCGACCTGACGCTCGGGGAGCTCCGCGACGAGCTCGTGGCGATGGACGAGCGGCCGTTCCGGGCGGCGCAGGTCTTCGACTGGCTCTACAAGAAGAGAGCGGCCCGCTTCGAGGACTTCACCAGCCTGCCCAAGTCCCTGCGCGAGAAGCTCGCCGCCCGCTTCTCGCTCGGCGCGCTCGAGCCGGTCGACAAGCGCTCGTCCGCCGACGGAACGACGAAATACCTGTTCCGGTTCGGCGACGGCCAACACGTCGAGACGGTCCTCATTCCGGCCGGCCCGCGCCTGACGGTCTGTCTGTCGACCCAGGTCGGCTGCAAATTCGCCTGCGCCTTCTGCGCCAGCGGCCGCCACGGCTTCAAGCGCCAGCTCACCCCCTCCGAGATCACGGGCCAGGTCCTGGCCGCCGGGCGTTCTTTCGGCCGCGAGCCGACGAACTACGTTTTCATGGGCATGGGCGAGCCCCTCGACAACTGGGCGAACGTCGAAAAGGCCATCCGGATCATGAACGCGCCCGAAGGCCTCGGCATCGCCGCGCGCCGCATCACCGTTTCGACCGCTGGCTTCGTCGACGCGTTCGGGAAGCTCGAGGGGCTCGACCTCCAGATCAACCTGTCGCTGTCGCTTCACGCCGTCACCGACAGGCTGCGCGACAGCCTCATGCCGATCAACCGGCGCTTCCCGCTCGAGGAGGTCGTCGGCGCGGCCGAGCATTACATCCGCTCCGGCGGCCGGATGATCACCATCGAATACATCCTCATCCACGGCGTCAACGATTCCCTCGACGACGCCGACGGCCTGGCGGGGATCGCCCGCCGGCTCAGGGCCAAGGTCAACCTGATCGCCTACAGCCCCGTCGAGGGAGTCGCGTTCCAAACGCCGAGCGAGGCCGACGTCGCCCGCTTCAAACGCTGGCTCGAAGAGCGCAAGGTCGGGACAACGATGCGTCTGTCGAAGGGCGGGGACATCGCCGCCGCGTGCGGCCAGCTGGCGGGAAAATTCAAGGACAAGGCCGGGACGGCCCCGGCGGCGAGGAGGCCATGATATTATCCCGCAAGCCCGCTTTCGCGCTCGTTCTCCCGCTCATCATCGCCGCGGCGGTGTTGTCCGCACTTCCCGCCCGTCCGGACGATCCCCCGGCCCAGCGCTTCTTCCCCAAGTCCGACCTGATGAAGGTCGGCGTCTACTATTACCCCGAGCACTGGCCCGAGTCGCAGTGGGACCGCGATCTCCGGAACATCGCCCGGCTCGGCTTCGAGTTCACCCACTTCGGCGAGTTCGCTTGGGCGCAGCTCGAGCCGTCCGAGGGCAAGTTCGACTTCGCCTGGCTCGACCGGGCTCTCGATCTGGCCGCCCGCGCCGGGCTCAAGGTCATCCTGTGCACCCCGACGCCCTGCCCGCCCGCCTGGCTGGGCGAGAAATACCCCGAGATCTACCTCGTCCGGGGCGATGGACGGCGCATGGAACACGGCACCCGGGCCAACGGATCGCTCGCGAACGATGTTTTCGTCGGATACACGAAGCGCATCGCCGAGGAGCTCGGCCGCCGCTACGGCCGGGACCCGCGCGTCTGGGGCTGGCAGCTCGACAACGAGCCTTACGGGCCGCCCGATTTCAGCCCCTCCTCCCGCCTCGCTTTCCAAGCCTGGCTCGAGCGCAGGTACGGCACGGTCGAGAAGATGAACACGGCCTGGGGCGGCGCGTTCTGGAGCACCAAGTACGACTCGTTCGCCCAAGTCCTCATCCCCAACGAGACGCTCTTCGGCGAGGACTCCCTGAGCCCCCACGCCGTCCTCGATTTCCGCCGCTTCACGGCCGACACGCAGGCCGCGTACCTCCATCTCCAGTACGACGTCCTGCGCGGGCTCGTCCGGCCGGAGCAGTGGATCACGACGAATTACATGAACATCACGGATTCGGGCGACCCGCGCCGGACCGACCGGCTCGATTTCATCACCTTCACCATGTACCCCGTGCGCGGAGACGGCTATCTCGGCGAGCTCGGCTTCCGGCTGGGCGACCCCAACCGCATGGCCATGGCCGTCGACTACTTCCGGTCCTTCAAGGGCGTGACCGGCGTGATGGAGCTCCAGCCGGGCCAGGTCAACTGGGCCCGCATCAATCCCCAGCCCGCGCCCGGGGCCGTCCGGATGTGGCTCTGGCACGCCTTCGGCGGCGGCCTGTCCTTCGCCTGCACCTACCGCTACCGCCAGCCGCTTTTCGGCAGCGAGCTCTACCACGCGGGAATCGTCGGGCCGGACGGCGTCACGACGTCGCGGGGCGGGCAGGAATTCGTCCGGGTCATCTCCGAGATGCGCGACCTCCGCAAGCTCTACGATCCGGCCGCGCGGCTGCCGGACAGGCTCGCGGCGCGCCGGACGGCCTTCCTCTGGAGCCACGACGTCATGTGGGACCTCGAGACCCACAGGCAGACCGCGCTGTGGGACACCCGGGACCACCGCAACAAGTTGATGGCCGCGATCAAGGCGGCCGGAGCACCCCTCGATTACGTCGGCGAGGGCGACGACTTTGCGGCCTATCCTTTTCTGATCGCCCCGGCCCACCAGCTCGTCGACGAGGCGCTCGTCGCGAAGTGGACGCGCTACGCCGAGGCCGGCGGCCACCTCGTCCTGACCTGTCGCCCGGGACATAAGGTCCCGAGCGGCCAGCTGCCGGAGGCGCCCTGGGCCGGGCTCGTGGCGCCGCTCGT
>JBGSUG010000384.1:0-5821 GCA_041736225.1 Candidatus Aminicenantales bacterium
GGCACGGGTCAGGTCGGCCGGGCAGAGGATGGCCTCGACGCCCGCGGCGAAGGCCCGGCGGACGGCGTCGGCACGGTCGGCGTCGAATTCGGGAGCGTCGAGGTGGGCGTGGGAGTCGACGAGGCGGGGACATGTACCGTCCCGGTACGTGTCCCCGATTTCAGAGCGCTTGTTCAATTCGTCAGCTAAAAGAAAAAAGGGGGACACGTACCAGAGGTACGTGTCCCCCTTCTGAGAAGCTTACTGGGCGACTCTCGTTTTCAGCGCACGGAGCGGGATGGCGCCTTGGTTGACGAGCTTCTGCAGGAAGTCCTTGACGTTGAAGGCCTCGCCCTTGAGCTTGCTGTAGTCCTTCTCCATGTCCAGGATCTCCTGGTAGCCGATGTAGGGCAGCGCGCCTTCGCACGGGCTGAGGACGATCTGGTTCCAGCGGTGCTCGGCCTCGGCCTTGGTCATGAAGCCGCGGACGGTCATGTACTCGACGACCTTCTCCTTGGTCCACGTGCCCTCGTGGACGTTGATGTCCATCTGGAAGTCGATGACCATCTTGAGCTGAAGCTTGAGCTGGTTGAGGCGCATGCGCAAATCGTAGTTGCCGTAGCCGCTCTCCATGAACATGTCTTCGAGGAAGATGGGCCAGCCCTTGATGAGGCCCTGGTTGGCGGCCATCCGCTTGATGACGGACGGGTCCTTGCGGGCGAAGTAGGAGGCCGCGAACGTGCCGGGGTAGACATTCTTAATGCCCATGAAATCCATGTAGTAGTTGTTGTGCTCCTCGAGGAACGAGGTGACGTCTTCGGCCGGCCAGTTGGCCGGGATCTCGCGGACGTAGAGCGTGTAGGGTCCGCCCGCTTCGAAGGCCCCGGGGGTCATCAGGCGGGTCCAGGTGCCGTTGAAGAAGTAGGCCGGCATGGGCTCGACGGCCAGGTTCTCCTCGGGCAGGTTCATCAGGCCCTGCTGCTGGATGAAGCCCTTGAGGCCGGCCGCGGCCTGTGTGATGCGGCCGATGAACTCGTCTCGGCCGACGTGGTCGCCCTTGATCTTGTCGAGTACGCCCTGGATGACGATGTTGCGGGTCTGCTCCTCGCCCTTCGTCCGTCCGAGCTGCTCGATGTCGACGTCGGGGTACATGATCTTGTAGAAGGGGATGCAGACCAGGAACATCTCGCGGCGGATGTTGTTGAAATCGGCCAGGGAGCGCTGGACGATCTCCTCGAGGATGGGCAGGTTGCCCTGGGTCTTCATCCGCAGAGTCCGCAGGTGGGCGTCGGGCATGCGGAAGTTGCCGGTCGACTTGGCCAGGAGTTCGCCCTTCAGGTACCGTTGGTAATCCTCGAGGGCGGTCACGGCCTTGGACACTTCGGTCTGGAGACCGGCAGCGCCGCCGGAGAGCTTGGGGACCTCGACCCGGTAGAAATCGATGACGGCGGGCATCTGGTCGATGGCCGCCTGGGTGTACTCCTGGGGCGGGGTCTTCAGGTTGTCCTTGGCCCTCTTGACCAGTCCGGGGATGAGCTTGGCCCGGGCCGTCGCGGAGGCGACGCCGGAAGCGCCGTTCTTGACGAGCAGGCTGCGTACCGATTGGACGAAGAGCTCGTTGTACATCAGGGGATTGTCTTCCCAGGGGAGGACGTATTGGAGCTTGAGGAACTCGAGATCGAGGAAGTCGAGGTACATCGCGTGCTCGATCTGGTTGTCGGCTGAGAGCTTTGTCTTGTCGATCTTGGAGACCAGCTCCTGGTTGAAGCCGTCGAGGATCTCGTTGAACTTGTCGAGCGCGCCTTCGCTCGGGTCCTCGAGCTTGTCGTTGTACTTCGTGAAGCCCTGGACGGTCCCGGCCGTCGGGTAGAACTTGAAGTAGGCGTCCCAGAACGTGTCCTGGAATTTCTTGAACTTGGCGTCCTCGGGACCTTGGGCCAAGAGGGCGCCCGTCCCGCAGGCGAACACGGTCAGCACGGCGAGCACGATGGCTGTCTTTTTCATCCAATCCTCCTCAATGACGTCTCAGAAATCCTAGCACAGATCTCCGTTCCCTGACAAACCCTTTCTGCCACCCTCGATGTATGTGAAGCGGGGCTACGTGTTCACCACCGGATGAGGGCCGACGCCCACGTGTAACCGGACCCGAACGCGGTCAGCGCGACGAGGTCGCCCCGCTTGATCCGGCCGCTCTTGACGGCCTCGTCGAGCGCGATGGGGATCGAGGCGGCCGTGGTGTTGCCGAAGCGGTCGATGTTCCGGACGACCTTCTCGACCGGGATCTTGAGGCCCTTGGCGACCATGAGCGAGATACGGTCGTTGGCCTGGTGGGGGATGAGGACGTCGACGTCGTCGATGGTCAGGCCGTTCTGTTCGAGGGCGGCCCGGACCGATTCGGGCATGCGCTGGCAGGCGTTGACGAAGACGTTTCGGCCCTCCATCTTCGGGAAGAACCGGCCCTCGGTGAAGAACTCCGGCACGAAGGTCGGGCAGTCCCGGGAGCTCGGCTTTTCCATCCAGAGATGGGGAACGAAGTTGCCGTCGGCGAACAGGTGCGTCGACAGGACGCCGCGGCCGTCGCCGTCCGCACTCGGCTCCAGGATCATGGCCCCGGCCCCGTCGCCGAAGAGGACCGACATGTCCCGGCCCCTGTCCGAGAAATCGAGGTTGGTCGACTGGACCTCGGCGGCCACGAGGAGGATGCGCTTGTAGGTGCCTGTCCGGATGTACTGGTCGGCCACGGACAGGGCGTAGATGAAGCCGCTGCACTGGTTACGGACGTCGAGCGCCCCGGTCGTGCCGAGGCCCAGCTTGGCCTGGATAATGACGCCGATGCCGGGGAAGTAGTGGTCGGGAGAGAGCGTCGCGGCGATGACGAAGTCGATCGTGGCCGGATCGACGCCCGCGTCGGCGATGGCCCTCCGGGCGGCCTCGACGGCCAGGTCGGAGGTGCCCACCCCGGCGTCGACGTGGTGCCGCTCGCGGATACCGCTGCGTTCGCGGATCCACTCGTCGGACGTGTCCATGAGCTTTTCGAGGTCCTGGTTGGTGACGATGCGGGGGGGAACGAAATGTCCCGTTCCGGTGACGACGGTTCTAGCGGTCATGCTCGTATTCATTATAGAGGATGCCTCCCGAAAAATAAAGTTGGGGCTGCTGCGGCCCGCGTCAAAGCAGGCCTTTCCAGAGGTACCAGGCGATCGTCTCGCCCAGGCCTTGCTCCATGGTAAAGAGGGTTTCGAAGCCCAGGTCCCGCCGGGCCCTGGCGACGTCGGCCACCCAGGCGTCCGGCTTCATCTGCTTGACCTTGCTGACGTTATAGAGAGCGCTCCCGGTGCCGAACAGCCGGCCGAGGCCCTCCGAGGCCGCCGAAGCCACGTAGGCCGTCCAGAGAGGTAGGCGGAGGTTGACCGGCCTCTTGCCCAGGATGCCGGCCGCCACCCGGCCGATGTCCTCCCAGCCGCTGGGTGCGGGATCGGCGATGTTGAAGATCTCCCCGCTCGGGCGTCCCGGGTGCCCCGCCAGGAGGGCGGCCCGGACGGCGTCGCGGACGTAGACCAGGCTCAGGGTCTTGCCGCTTCCCAGTATGGGGCGGATGCCGCGCTTGATCCAGCGGAAATATTCGAGGAAATCCTCGTCGCGGGGCCCGTAGATCGCGGCCGCCCTGAGCAGGACGACCGAAAAGCGATCCTTGTAGCGGAGCACTTCGGCTTCGGCCTGGAGCTTGCTCTCCCCGTAGTCGGAGATAGGCCGCGGCGGATCGGACTCGGTCACGCACTTGCGCCCGACGCAGGGGCCCGCGGCGGCGAGGCTGCTCAGGTGGACGAAGCGCGGCCGTCTGGGCTGGGCCTCGAGGGCCCGGAGCAGATTTGCCGTCCCGTCCCGGTTTACAGTATAATACTCGTCCGGTTTGAACGTTTTGGTCAGTCCGGCCAGATGGTAGACGCAGGAAAGGCCGGAGGGCAGGGCGGGCACGTTCCGGAGATCCCCCGCGATCGGCCGGACGCCTTCGATCCCTTCGAGCCAGCGGAGCCGCGCGGGATCGCGGACCAGGGCGTAGACCTCGGCCCCCGGCGCTTCGAGGAGCCGCTCGACGAGGTGGCTCCCGAGGAAGCCTGTTCCTCCGGTGACGAGGATTTTCATGACCGGGATTGTAAGGGATTCGGCCGCGGGGGTCAATGAGGCCGCCGGCGGTCTCCCGGAGCCAAAGGAGACGGACGTGGATATTTTCGACAAGTGCCTGGCCTTCACCCGCGCCGACGATCTCAAAGCGGCCGGTCTCTACCCCTACTTCACCCCGATCGAGGAAGCCGTCGGGAACCGGATCAAGGTCGGCGGCCGGCCCATGATCATGGTCGGCTCCAACAACTATCTCGGCCTGGCCCATCACCCCCGGGCCAAGGAAGCGGCGCGAGCGGCCGTCGAGCGTTACGGCGTCGGCACCTGCGGGTCCCGTTTCCTGACCGGCACCATCGACCTCCATGAGCATCTCGAGGAGCGGCTGGCGGCGTTCATGAACCGGGAGGCCGCCCTGACCTTCAGCACGGGCTACCAGACGAACCTCGGTATCGTCTCTTCGATCGCGGGGAAGGGCGACCACATCATCATCGACCGCATGAACCACGCCAGCATCATCGACGCCTGCCGGCTGTCCTTCGCCACCGTCCACAAGTATAAGCACAACAGCATGAAAGCCCTGGAGCGCATCCTGGCCTCCCTGGACCCCCGGGACGGCAAGATCATCATCGTCGACGGCGTCTTCAGCATGGAGGGCGACATCGTCGACCTGCCCGGCATCGTCCCCCTGGCCCGGAAATACGGCGCGCGGATCCTCGTCGACGACGCCCACGGCATCGGCGTCCTCGGCGAGCACGGCCGCGGCACGGCCGAGCACTTCGGCCTCGAGAGCGAGGTCGACCTGATCATGGGCACCTTCAGCAAGACCTTCGCCTCGATCGGCGGGGTCGTCGTCGGGACGAAGCCGGTCGTCTCCTACATCAAGCACCACGCCCGCTCGCTCATCTTCAGCGCCGCGGCGACGCCCGCCTCCGTCGCGTCCGTCCTGGCCGTTCTGGACATGCTCGAGACGGAGCCGGAGCTGAGGCGGCGCCTCCGGGCCGTCACCGAGCGCATGAGGACGAGCTTCCAGTCTATGGGCTACGACACGGGCGCCTCGCAGACGCCCATCATCCCCATCTTCGTCCGCGACGACGAGAAGGCCTTCATGCTGTGGCGGCTGCTGCGGGAGGAGGGCATCTTCACGACCCCGGTCGTCTACCCGGCCGTCCCTCACGGCCAGGCTCTGATCCGGACGAGCTACGGGGCCGGGCACACCGACGAAGAGCTCGACGCGGTCCTCGCGGCCTTCGAGAAATGCGGCAAGATCGTCGGCATCATCTGAGCCAGGGGACAACGCCATGACCAAGTTCCCGTGCCGGATCGCCCTCATCGCGCTCGCCCTCATCGCGTCCGCGGCGGCGGCCGAGGCGGTCACGATCACGATGCCCCTGTCCCAGGTCAAGCCGGGCATGAAGGGCCGGGGCAAGAGCGTCTTCCAGGGCAAGACGATCGAGGATTTCGAGGTCGAGATCCTCGGCGTCCTGGAGAACAACCAGCCCAAGCGCAACATCATCCTGGCCCGCCTCAAGGGCCGGGGGCTCGAGTCGACCGGCATCATCCAGGGCATGAGCGGCAGCCCGGTCTATATCGACGGCAAGCTCATCGGCGCCGTCGCTTACGGCTTCAGCTTCTCCAAGGAGCCCATCGCCGGGATCACGCCGATCGAAGAGATGCTGGCCGTCGAGCGGGCCCCCGCGGAGCCCAGGCCGGGCGCCGTCGCCGC
>JBGSUG010000389.1:0-6048 GCA_041736225.1 Candidatus Aminicenantales bacterium
GGCCGCATCGGCGTCACCCAGCCGCGCCGCCTGGCCGCCATGACCATCGCCCACCGTATCGCCGAGGAGCTCGGCGAGCCGCTCGGGCGCTCGGTCGGCTACAAGATCCGCTTCCAGGACCGGACCTCGCGCGACGGCTACATCAAGGTCATGACCGACGGCATCCTCCTCGCCGAGACCCAGGGCGACCGTTTCCTCCACGAATACGACACCATCATCATCGACGAGGCCCACGAGCGCTCGCTCAACATCGACTTCTTGCTCGGCATCGTGCGGCGCCTGCTCGACGACCGGCCCGACCTCAAGCTGGTCATCACGTCGGCGACGCTCGACACGGAGAAGTTCTCCAAGGCCTTCAAGAACGCTCCGGTCATCGAGGTCAGCGGGCGCCTCTATCCGGTCGAGTTGGAATATCGCGTCCCCGACGAGGAGGAGGCCGAGGACAGGGACTACGTCGACCAGGCCGTCGAGGCCGTCGAGTATCTGCGGCGCGAGAAGCCGCCGGGCGACATTCTCGTGTTCATGCCGACCGAGCAGGACATCCTCGAGACCTGCCGCATGCTCGAGGGCCGGAAGTGGCCGCTGGTGAAGGTGCTGCCGCTCTTCTCGCGCCTACCGGCCGGGGAGCAGCGGCTCGTCTACACCGTGACCGCGCCCAAGATCGTCGTGGCCACGAACGTCGCCGAGACCTCGCTGACCATCCCCGGCATCCGCTACGTCGTCGACACGGGGGTGGCGCGGATCGCCCAGTACCAGCCCGGGACGCGCATCAACAGCCTGCCGATCTCGCCGATCTCGCGGGCGTCGGCCGATCAGAGGAAGGGCCGGTGCGGCCGCGTGAAGGAGGGACTGTGCGTCCGGCTCTTCAGCCAGGTCGAGTACGAGGGGCGCGACGAGTTCACGTCGCCCGAGATCCTGCGCTCGGACCTGGCCGAGGTCATCTTGAGGATGACCGACCTGGGGCTGGGCGACCCTTTACAGTTCCCGTTCATCGACCGGCCCGCGTCGAAGGCGGTCCACGACGGCTACGACACGCTCGTCGAGCTGGGCGCGATCCGAAAATCGGGGACACGCGCCGAAGGTGCGAGCCCCCGGTTCCCGCCGGGGACACAATACTCGTTCCCCAATTCCCGCTGGGAGCTGACGGAGACGGGCCGGACGATGGCCCGCATGCAGCTCGATCCGCGCCTCTCGCGCATGCTGGTCGAGGCCCGGGTCGAGGGCTGCCTTCCGGAAGTGGCCGTGCTGGCCGCCGCCCTGAGCATCCGCGACCCGCGGGAAAGGCCGCCCGAGAAGGCCCAGCAGGCCGATGCCATTCACGAGGCCTTCAAGCATCCGGACTCGGACTTCCTGGCGCGGCTCAACATCTGGAACCGCTACCACGGCGACTTCGAGAAGCTGGGATCGCTCGTCCAGAAACGGCGCTTCTGCCACGAGCACTTCCTGTCGTTCCCACGCATGCGCGAGTGGGTCTACCTGCACACGGAGATCACCCGGGCGCTGAAGGAGCTGGAGGGGGGCGGCGGCGGGCGGAGGCGCGGAAAGGCGGCGGAGGCCGAAAAAAGGGAAATGGGTATCATGTCCCCCATTTTTCCGTCCCCCATTTTGCATACCGACATCTCGCCGGCGCTCTACGGGGCCGTTCACCGGGCCATCCTCAGCGGGTATCTCTCGAACATCGCCGTGCACAAGGAGAAGAACCAGTACGCGGGCGCCAAGAACCGCGAGGTCATGCTCTGGCCCGGGTCGGTCCTCTTCGGCAAGGGCGCGGGCTGGATCGTCTCGACCGAGGTCGTCCGGACGTCGCGGCTCTTCGCCCGGACCGCGGCGCGCATCGATCCGGCCTGGCTCGAGAAGCTCGGCGGCCCCCTCTGCAAGCGCGCCTACAGCGATGCCGCCTGGGACCGGGCGCGGGGCGAGGTGACGGCGAAAGAGCGCGTCACGCTCTTCGGGCTCGAGATCGTCCGCGAGCGCCGCATCTCCTACGGGCCCGTCGCCCCGGCCGAAGCGCACGAGATCTTCGTGATGAGCGGCCTCGTCGAGGGCGCGATCGACGACCCGCCGCCGTTCCTCGAACACAACCTCGCCCTTCAGCGCCAGGTCGAGGCCATGGAGGAGAAGCTGCGGCGCCGCGACATTCTGATCGCGGAGGGCGAGATCGCGAAATTCTACGCGGAGAGGCTGCCGGGGATCCGCGACGTCCGCAGCCTGCGCAAGCTCCTCAAGGACGTCCGCGACGGCGGCGGCGACGATCTGTTCCTGCGCCTGAGCGAGGACCGGCTCCTCAACTACCGGCCCGAGGCGGAGGCCGTCGGCGCGTTCCCCGACAGCGTCGAGATCGCCGGGCGCCCGTTCCGGGCCGTCTACAAGTTCGCCCCTGGGGAAGACGACGACGGCGTGACCCTGAGAGTCCCGGTCGGGCTGCTGCGGGCCATCCCGGTCGAGCGCCTCGAGTGGGGGGTCGCCGGGCAGTACCGGGACAAGATCGCCGCGCTCATCAAGGGCCTGCCCAAGCGGTACCGGAAGCTCCTCGTGCCGGTCGGCGAGAAGGCCGAGACGATCGCGCGGGAAATGATCCGGGCGCCCGAAGAGGTCCTGCTCTTCAAGGCCGTCGCGGAGTTCGTCAGGCGCCGTTTTGGGATCGACATTCCCGCGCGCGAGTGGGCCCTGGCCGACGTTCCGAAGCACCTGCGGATGCGCGTCGAGGTCGTCGATCCGGCGACGGGGAAGGTCATCGACGCGGGGCGCGACGTCGATCTGTTGCGGAAGAAGATCGGCGCGGCGGACCAGGCGCCGTCCAAAGTGGAATCGCCGGCCTGGCAGGAGGCGAGGCGGGTGTGGGAGAGGGATGATATCACAGAGTGGAATTTCGGCGACCTGCCCGAAAAGATCGCGGTCGGCACGTCGCTGACGGCCTTCCCCGCCCTAAAAATGGGGGACATGATACCCATTTCCCATTTTTCGGAGACGGCAGAAGCCCGCCAACCCGAGAAAATCGGGGACATGAAAATCCGGGACATGATACCTGTTCCCCAATTTCCAAAGCATGATGGCCCTGCTAAGACGCGTACGGCCGAGACGGGCGACCTGGCAGGCTTGACTGGCAAGGTCGGCGCGACGGTCGCCATCCGCCTGTTCCCGGCGCGGGCCGAAGCGCAAGCATCGCATAGACAGGGGGTCCGGGCGCTCCTGATGCGCAAGTTTGCCAAGGAGCTGGCCTTCGTCCGCCGCTACCACAAGATCCCGGCCGAGCACGAGCGCGCGGCGCTCTATTTCGGCGGACGGGAGGCGGTCGAGAAGGCCATCGAAGCGGCCCTGGCCCGCGACGTCCTTGAGCGCGACATCCGCACGGAGGCGGCTTTCAAGGCGTACGAAGCCGAGGTCGGACGGACGCTCTTCGATAAAGGACACGCGCTGACGCAGACCGTCATAAGGATCATCGAGCTCCACGCGAAGGTCCGCGCCGCGCTCGGGAAGGGGAGCGGGGGAGGGGTCGGAGCGGGGGGCGCGAAAACCCTCAGCCTCTACGAGCTCAGCAAGCTCAAGGAGCGCGTCAGGCCGGAATACCTCGACGCGATCTCCGCCGACCTCGACCGGCTCGTGCCGAAGGACTTCCTCGCGGTCTACGACATCGCGCGTCTGGTCCGCATCCCGCGCTACCTCGAGGGGCTCGCTATCCGGCTCGAGCGCGCCCGCATCGGACCCGAGAAAGACAAGGCCAAGGCCGCCCAGCTCGGGCCGTACGCGTTCGAGCTCGCGCGGCTCGAGGGCCTGCTCAAGCGCTCAAAAACGGGGACACAATACCCGTTCACCGATTGCAGGACGGGGATCGAGGAGCTCCGCTGGATGATCGAGGAGTTCAAGCTTTCCCTCTTCGCCCCCGAGATCAAGACCGCCTTCCCCATCTCCGCCGTCCGCTTGGCCCGCAAGATCACGGAGATCGACGCGATCGCCTGAGAAATTTCCTGCCCTCGAAGCGTCCTTGTAAACAGAGCGAGATGAGGCCGGGCTTGACAAGGGCCCGTAATACACCTTAGTATACACATAGAAAGGTGTATTAAATGAGGACGAATATCGTGATCGACGAAGCGCTTATGAGAGAGGCCATCGCCCTGTCCCGGCTGCGAACGAAGAAGGATGTCGTCCACAGGGCGCTCCAAGAATACGTCCGGTCCCTCAAAAAGAGGGACCTGCGTGAGCTCCGGGGACGTATCCGCCTCTCCGACGGCTACGACTACAAGAAGGCCCGATCCCGATGATTTTGGTCGATACGTCGGTCCTGATCGACTACCTGGAGGGCCGGGAAAGCGCCGCCGCTCTCCGTTTCCATGAGATCCTCGAACGCGACATCCCTTTCGGGCTGAGCCCCATCACATGCATGGAAGTGCTCCAGGGGGCTCGCACCGATAAGGATTTCGCCGTGCTCCGCGAATACCTGGAGAGCCAGAATTTCTACGGGCTGAAGGAAGGCCTCGCTTCCTACACCGCGGCGGCCAAGATCCACTTCCGCCTCCGGAGAAGAGGATATTCGGTCGGCAGCTCCGTCGACTGCCTCATCGCTCAGACGGCCATCGAACACGGGCTGCTGCTGCTCCACAACGATTCGGACTTCGACCGCATCGCCGAGGTTTCGCAACTCAGAGCTTTCTAAGGCAGGTTCCGCGGGCGATCTCCATGCGTTTTTCGTGTTTTCATGGCTGAAAACACAGGAAATCGCCCCATTCTTTCACACTTTAGGCCTTTTAGTTATTTGTATTAAACAACTTAACCTGGTCCGACCCCCAAAGAAGAAAGCCTAGGGGGCCTTCTGGACCTGATGGCGGGCTTGAACTTGCGGCCCGGGTTCGATCATCGCATGCAGCTTCTCGAGACAGATGCCGAGCTCCCATTCGCCCAAACCGAGCGACTGCCGGTCCGAGTACAGGGAGACCGCCTCCCTGATCTTCTCCGGCGACAGCGGGCGATCATCCCGGCTGAACGACCTGTCCCGATTGGCCCGCATGATGGATATGGTGAAGGCATCCAGTCGGAACCGCGGGGCCGTCCGGCTCATCAACGAACCCTTTTCCTCCAGGTCGACCGCGCCGAAGAGATGACAGATCTCGTGGAAAAGTACGAAAGGCATTCCGCCCTTGGCCGTGAGATACTTCAGGACGATGATCCCGTTGAGATAGTCGGCGATGCCCGGGTCGGCGGGTCCGTCGGGGCCCTCGGGCACTAGGCCGATGAGGATCCCGCGCCGGCTTTCCGCGCCGGGCCAAGGGAGGCCGCGGAATGACGGCAGCCAGTCGCGCGGCGAGCGGGGAGGGAACGGTGGGCCCACCGCCCCCGCCTCCCGCGTGCGGCTCGAAGCCGGCCCCAAGTGACCGTATGAGACGATCTTGAGGCGCGCATCCATCGCCACGCGGAGGTGGATATTGAGATCCATGATGATCCGGGTGAGTTCGACTTTCCAGGCATTGTTCGTCTCGTAACCGGGAGCGGCAACGATCGCGACCGGGACGGTCCGAACTGTCCGCCCCGCCGGAAAGGCCGGGCCCATGGATATGGCCATCAAGGCCAAGCTCGCCGCGACCGCCCGCCCGACGGAAAGGGCTCGCTTCCCTCTCACGTCTCACCCCCCAACTCAATCTCAGCCGCTGAACGGTCCCCGTCAAGTCGCCTTCTCCCTTCTTCAGAATAAGCCTGAACATGTCCGAACTTGTCGTTTTGGCCCCGATCTTCAGTCAAATTCATGTCTGTGGCAGAATCTCTGGCCCACAAGATCGCTGAGATCGACGCCATCGCCGGAATGGAGGGTCTTATTTCATGTTTTCATGGCGCAAAATATTGAAAATCGCCCAATATTTTCACACATTAGGCCCGTAAGTTATTTTAATATAACAATTTTACTTGGTCCGACCCCGAATATGATATAATGACCGACTAAACCCTCTCAGGAACACATGAACACATCAAATAAAAACCCCCAAGAAAAGCTCTGTGCGGCGAACGGGAACGACCCCGCGCCCGGCACGCCCGCGGCACCCGGTACGCCCGCCGCGCCCG
>JBGSUG010000412.1:0-17008 GCA_041736225.1 Candidatus Aminicenantales bacterium
GCGCATCGCCGCCTCGGTCGTCGGACGGGTCGTCGCCGACCGCCGCCGCCGCACGATCGTCCGGCGCGACGGGCGGATCGAAACGCTGGCCGTTCCGGAACAAGATCCCTTCTGGCCCGCGTTCTTCAAGGGCCTGGACCAGGGCTGATCGGTGATCTTCCGGCCTAGCGGGCCTTGCGGGCCTTCTTCTTCTCGGCCCGGACGGCGATGTCCTTGAGCGTGAGGGCGTCGAAATAGCCCTTCAGGAGCTCGGTCGCGCCCTTCCAGATCTCGTAGGTCGGGCAGTCCGCCAGTTGATCGCAGTAGGTCCCGTCCTCGACGCACTCGACGAGGCAGCAGTTGCCCTCGAGGGCGTGGAGGATCTCGCTGAGCTTGATGTCCTCGGGTCTGCGGGCCAGGGTGTAGCCGCCGCCGGCGCCGCGGATGCTCTTGACCAGACGGTTGATCTTGAGGGGGATGATGATCTGTTCGAGGTAGCGGATCGAGATCCTCTCGTCCTCGGAGATGTGCTTGAGGATGACCGCGTCGTTGCCGTTCCCGTAGTGGCGGGCCAGGTTGAGCATCAGGCGCGTTCCGTAGCGACCCTTGGTCGAAAGTCTGATCATGGCGGGCTCCTCAGACCATTCTATCTCTCTTTTCCCGCGATATCAACTCGGATTGATAGGAATTATCAGTTTACTCAATCCGCCGGCCCCCGGGCCGGCTTGACACCCTCCGCGCCCTATGAGTATCCTACCCCCTCGCAAAACTCCCTGAAAAGGAACGCCCATGCCCCGTCAAATTCTACTCGGTGACGAAGCGATCGCCTTGGGAGCCGTCCACGCCGGCCTTTCTGCGGCCTATTCCTATCCCGGCACCCCGGCTTCCGAGATCCTGGAGTACCTCGTCCGCGCGGCCCGCGAGAGCAAGGCTTTCACGGCCGTCTGGTCGGTCAACGAGAAAGTGGCTTACGAGGAGGCCCTCGGCGCCTCGTTCGCCGGGAAAAGGGCCCTGGTCTCGTTCAAGCACGTCGGCCTCAACGTCGCCGCCGACCCGTTCATGAACTCCGCCATCACCGGGGCCAACGGCGGTTTGGTCGTGGTCAGCGCCGACGATCCCGGCATGCACAGCTCGCAGAACGAACAGGACAGCCGCTTCTACGCCCAGTTCGCCCACATCTACGCCTACGAGCCGTCCGACCACCAGGAAGCCTACGACATGACCCGGGAAGCCTACGACCTGTCCGAGAAGTTCGAGGTGCCCGTCATGATCCGCATGGTCACGCGCCTATCGCACAGCCGTTCGGCCGTCGAGGTCCGCGAGGCCCGTTCCCAGAACGCATTGAGGAAGGGGGCGGCCAAGGACTGGATCCTGCTCCCGGCGAACGCCCGCCGCCGCTTCTCGCGACTCCTCGACCTCCAGGCCGAAATGGTCAAGGCGTCGGAAGGCTCCCGGTTCAACGTCCTGACGCTCAACGATCGGGACCGCTCGTTCGGGGTCATCGCCTCGGGCGTCGCCTACAACTATTTCCGCGAGAGCGTGGCGGGCGAGGCCTCTCCGCCGTCCGCCCTCAAGGTCTCGACCTATCCGCTGCCCGTGAGTCTCATCCGCGATCTCGTCGCGCACGTCGATACGGTCCTCGTCCTCGAGGACGGCTATCCCTTGATCGAGCGGCAGATCCAGGGGCTCTTCGGGATCGCCGGCAAGACGGTGCTCGGGAAGCTCAGCGGGGCGCTGCCGGCCTCCGGCGAGCTCTCGCCCGACATCGTCCGCCGGGCCCTCGGACGGGACGCCCTGCCGTCGCTTCCCCCGAGCAGCCTGCCGCTGGCCAACCGCCCGCCCCAGCTCTGCGTCGGGTGTCCCCACGCCGACACTTTCAAAGCCCTCAACAAGGTCCTCGAGGGGGCCGCCGGGGCCAACGTCTTCAGCGACATCGGCTGCTACACCCTCGGCGCCCTGCCGCCCTACAACGCCATCCACAGCTGCGTCTGCATGGGCGCGAGCATCAGCATGGCCCGGGGGGCCTCCGACGTCGGCCTCCACCCGGCCGTGTCGGTCATCGGCGACTCGACCTTCGCCCACTCGGGCATCACGCCTCTCCTCGGGGCGGCCGATGCGAACACGGACATGACCGTCGTCATCCTCGACAACGCGACGACGGCCATGACGGGCGGGCAGCCGACCTACGGCTCCGGCGAGCGGCTGCTGAAGCTCGTCGAGGGCCTGGGCGTGCCCAAGGAGCACATCCGGACGATCGAGCCCCTGCCGAAGCACCACGACAAGAACGTCCAGGTCCTCAGGGAGGAGATCGACCACCGCGGCCTGTCCGTCGTCGTCGCCGTCCGCGAGTGCGTTCAGGAACAGCGGAAGAAGAGGAGCTAGGCCATGAAACAGGACATCATTCTCGCCGGGGTCGGGGGGCAGGGCATCCTGTCCATCGCCTACGTCATCGACAACGCCGCTCTCGCCGACGGGCTCATCTTCAAGCAAGCCGAGGTCCACGGCATGGCCCAGCGGGGCGGGGCCGTCCAGTCCCACATGCGGCTCTCGGACGCGGCGATCTGGAGCGACCTCATCCCCAAGGGCGAGGCCGACATGGTCCTGAGCGTCGAGCCGCTCGAAGCCCTCCGCTACCTGGACTACCTCCGGCCGGACGGGATCGTCGTGACGAGCTCGACGCCCTTCCGCAACATCCCCGACTACCCCGACGTCGCCAAGGTCCTGGAGGCGGTCCGCCGGGCGCCCCGCTCGGTCGTGGTCGACGCCGAGAAGCTGGCCAAAGAGGCCGGCACGGTCAAGGCCCAGAACATCGTCCTCCTCGGCGCGGCCTCGCCGAGCCTCATCCTCAAGGAGGCCGGCCTCCTCCGGACGATCGAGGAGCTCTTCCGCGGCCGGGGGACGCCCGTCCTCGAGGCCAACCTCAAGGCTTTCGAGCTCGGTAAAAAAGCGGCCCTCGGCTCATGAAGACCGCCTGGACGAGGACCCTCCGCATCCTTGAAGAAGCGGAGAGGGACGGCCGGAGCTTCCTGCTCGAGCCCGAGGTCTACACGGTCCTGAAGGAGGCGGGCATCGCACCGCCCCGCCATCGGGTCCTGCCGGCGGACGGGACGGTCGCGCGCAAGGACCTGGCGGCCCTGCGGTCGGACAAGGTCGTCGTCAAGATCGTCTCGCCGCTCGTCATCCACAAGTCCGACGTCGGCGGCGTCGCGGTCGTCCGGGCCGAACCGGCCGCGGTCAAAGCGGCCTGCACGGCCATGCTGAGGACGGTCGTCGCCCGCACCCGGGCCTCCGAGAGGAAGGCCGTCCGGGGATCGGTCCGGGGCTTCCTCGTCGTGGAGAAGGTCGCGTTCGACGACGTCGGATTCGGTTCGGAGATTCTTCTGGGCCTCCGGAATTCCCCGGATTTCGGGCCGGTGCTGACCGCGGGATCGGGGGGCCTCGACGTCGAATACATGAACGCGCGTCTCAAGGAGGGGAGGGCCGTGGGCATCGCTTCCGCCCATCTCCTCGACGAAGCCGGAGCGCTAAAGCTCCTCGAGCCGCTCGCCTTCTTCGGCAAGCTGGCCGCTGCGTTCCGGGGCCGCAAGCCCCTCGTCTCGCCCGCGACTCTGGCCGCGACGCTCCTCCGGTTCCGCGATTTGGCCGTCGCCTTTTCGGCCTTCTCGGCGGCGACCCCGTTCGTCCTCGAAGAGGCCGAGGTCAATCCCTTCGTCGTCCGCCGCGGGCGGCTCGTCCCCCTGGACGGCGTCTGCCGGTTCTCCCGGCGCAAGGCAGCGGCGTCGGCCCGGCCGGTCGAAGCCGTCGGCCGGCTGCTCAAGCCGGCGACGATCGGCATCATCGGCGTCTCGGAGAAGATGAACATCGGCCACGTCATCCTGAACAACATCCTCAAGGCCGGGTTCGCTCCGGCGAACGTGGTCGTGGTCAAGCCGGGCCCCGCTTCGATCGAGGGCTGCCGCACGGTCCCCTCGATCGCCGACATGCCCGGGCCGGTCGACCTCTTCGTCCTGACCCTCGGCGCCGACCAGTGCGCCGACGTCATGAAGGACCTCGTCGACCACGGCAAGGCGCGGTCGGTCATCCTCATCGCCGGCGGGATGGGGGAGAAGGAAGGCGGGGCATCGATCGAGGACCGGATCCGGGAGATCCTCGCCGGGGGCCGACGAAGCGGAAAGACGACGCCGGTCGTCAACGGCGGCAACTGCCTGGGCATCGTCTCGAAACCGGGTCTTTACGACACGCTCTTCATCCCCGGCTACAAACTGCCGCGTCCGAAGCGTGCCGGTTCGGCGACGGCGATGATCAGCCAGAGCGGCGCCTTCATGATCTGCCGGATGAGCAAGCTGCCGTCGATCGAGCCCGTCTATTCCGTCTCGCTGGGCAACCAGATCGACCTCACGGCTTCCGACTACATCCGGTTCCTCGCGGACGACCCCGAGGTCCGGACGTTCAGCGTCTACATGGAGGGCTTCAAGCCCGGCGACGGGCTGGCCTTCGTCCGGGCCGTCCGCGGGATCACCGCCTCGGGCCGGACGGTCCTCGTCTACAAGGCCGGCCGGAGCCCCGAGGGCCGGTCGGCGACCTCGAGCCACACGGCCTCGGTTGCCGGGGACTACGGCGTCTTCAAGGCCCTCTGCGGGCAGGCCGGGGCCATCGTGGCCGAAAGCCTTTTCGAGTACGAGAGCTTCATGAAGGGCTTGGCCTGGCTCGAAGGGCGGCCCGTTCGCGGCCGCCGGGTCGGCCTCGTCAGCAACGCCGGGTTCGAGTGCGTCATGATGGCCGACAACCTCAAGGACGGCTCCGGCCTCGATCTGGCCGAGTTCGCCCCCGCGACCAAAGAGAGGATCCTCGAGAGCCTCCGGCCGCTCGGCATCGACAAGCTCCTCGACGTCCACAACCCCCTCGATGTGACCCCGGTCGCGGACGACGCCGCGTTCATGGAGAGCGCCCGGGCCTTCATCGAGGACCCGGGCGTCGACTGCGCCGTCATCTCCAACGTGCCGTTGTCCAAGGCCCTGCAGACCCTGCCGGCGGGGGAGGGCCACGCCGAGGACCTGGCGCGGCCGGGGAGCTTCGCGTCGAGGACGATCGACATCTTCCGGGCGACGTCGAAACCGGTCGTGGTCAACATCGACGCGGGAGCGCTCTACGATCCTCTCGCCGATCATCTCGAACGGGCCGGGATACCGGTCTTCCGGCGGGCGGACGAAGCCCTGCGTTTCCTGAGGATGTACGTCGACCGCCTGTCCCGGTAGACGGGAGGCGGCCGCGGGTCAGCGGTTCCGGCTCTGGAACCGGTGGGGGAACCCGTAGGGATTGTTCGTGGTGATCGCGCCCGTGTGGCAGACCTTGCACGACGTCGGCTGGTCGCCGCCGTGGGCGCCCACGATCCCGTTGATCCCGCCGCCCTTCGAGCCGGCGTGACAGACCCGGCAGCTGCCGAGGGACACGGCCTTGTTCTGATACTGGAGGAAGGCGTAGTGGTCCGCTTCCTTCTCGTCGCCCCGGGTCGTGGGGACCTGGGCGTGGGGACTCCCGTGGCAGGCGGGACAGGCCAGGCCGCCGTGGCCGGCCCCGTCGCGGTACAGGCTCGAGCCGGTGTCGACCTCCGCGACAAAGGTGTGGCAGTTGACGCAGGACGGCTCTTCCTTCCAAGGGATCCGGCCGGCGTAGAGCATCGTGGTCAGCGTGGTCATCGAGCCGTGGCAGTTGGTGCAGTTCCCGTCTGCGGCGGTGTGGGCCGTGCTCCGGTGGAAGAGCGTTTTCGTTCCGGGGTGGCAGGAGTAGCAGGTGATGCTCGATTGGGTGGCGTGGAAGCCGTGGACGGCGGTGGACAGATAGAGCTCTGAAGAGCCCGCGCCGGTCTGGCCGAGGGCCGGGTCGCCGTGGCAGTCGGCGCAAAGGACGGGAACGCCGTCTTCGACGAAGGTCGTATCCTCGGCGTCATCGTGCGAGGCCAGGACCGATTCGGCGTCGTCGCCGTTGTGGCACGTGGCGCAGCCCCATTCGTCCGAAACCGGCACGGTGGCCCGGGTCCGGGCCAGCACGTCGTGGGTCGAAGAGTCGCGCACCGTGATCTCCGCGACCTGGTAGGGGTCCCAGGTCCCGGCGTCGTTGATGGGGACGGCCGGGATGCCGTCGACCTGGAAGTGATCGCCTTTGAGGAGCATCGTTCCGGACAGCCCGTTGTTGACGCCGGGATCGACGAAGTTGAGCCCCGTGTCCGGGAGGAGCGACACGCCGAAGAGGTCCAGGGAGTCGTCCCAGAAGCGCGAGTAATCGCGGACAGGGTCGGCCGTCGATTTGCCGTACGACGAGGTGTTGCCGATCAGCCGGTATTCCAGCGTAACCCCCGTCGTCACGATCTCGGGCGGATCGCCCCTGCGGATGACTTGGGCCCGGAGGCCGTTGTAGGGCGGCAAAAAGACCTCGGCATCGTAGGTCGCGTTGATGTGTTGCATGCCCGTGTCGCTCCAGGCGAGAACGATGGTGGACATCGACGCGGCGGGGATGTCGACGGGCGTGACGTCGTTGTCGTCATCGGCGGAGCACGAGACCAGTAACGCGGCCAGGACGAGGACGAGGACGGCGGCTGCGGCGGTACGACGCTCTGACATACGGATCTCCTTCCGGACTATTATTCCCTGAAACGTCCCAATTTGCAAACTCCCGCCGCCGGCGTTCCGTTTCCTTGTCTCCCCCGGGAGGGCATGATACAATCGGACCGCATGAGCCGATTCGTCGTCCTCGCCGCCGTTCTGGCCTGGATGGGAGGGGCCTTCCCGATGAGCGATCCGCAGTCGCCCGATGCCCGCCGGCTGGCCTCGTACATCCCCGTCGCGGCCGGTCCCTGGCTTTCGGAAGCGGACCAGGTCTACGATGCGGAGGGGATCTTCGAGTACATCGACGGCGCCGGCGAGGTCTACCGGTCCTACGACATGAGGCTCCTCGTGGCCCGGCGGTTCCACAAAGACGGCAAGCCGGACATCGTCGTCGACGCCTTCGACATGGGCTCGTCCGAGGACGCCTTCGGCGTCTTCACCCACGACCTCGACGGCGAGAGCGCTTCGATCGGGCAGGGCTCCGTCTACAAGGCCGGGCTGCTCTCGTTCTGGAAGGACCGCTATTTCCTGTCCGTTTACGCCGAGGAGGAGACGGCGGAAACGAAGGCCCTCGTCCTCGACCTGGGCCGCCGCATCTCGGCGGCCATCCCGGGGACGGGAGGGGAGCCCGGCCTGCTGAAGGTCCTGCCGTCCGAGGGGCTCGACCGCCGCGGGGTCCGCTTTTTCCACCTTCATTCCGTCCTCAATTACCATTACTTCGTCGCCGAAGAGAACATCCTCCTTCTGGACCCGACGACGGACGCCGTCCTGGCGGGTTACGACGGGGAGGGAGGGGGATCGATCCGGCTCCTCGCCGTGGCCTACGCCGACGGCCCGGCCGCGTCGCGGGCCCTCGCGTCGTTCTCCCGGGCCTACATGCCCGATGCGGGGGACGGGAGGACCGTCCGAACGGAGAACGGGAAATGGACGGCCGCCCGGGCCGGCGCGGAGATACTCGCCGTCGTCTTCGACGCTCCGACGGAGCAGCGTGCGCGGGGCCTCCTGAAGTCTGTCTTTTCCCTCGCCGAAGCCCGCGCCGCGGGCCCGGCCCGATAGATTCTAAGCAGGAAGGAGCCGGAACATGAGCCGAAAACCGATCACCCGCAGGGATTTCCTCAAGGTCGCCTCGGCCGCCCCGCTGGCCGGGGCCCTCATCCCCTCGCTCAAGGCGGCCCCATCGGCCGCGGAGAGCAAGGTCCGCGTCGTGCTCGTCCGCGACCCGAGCCCGCTCGGAGCCGGAGGGGCACCGCCGGCCGAGGTCGTCCAGAAGATGCTGGACGACGCCGTCCGCGCCCTCCTCGGTGAGACAGACGTGGTCAAGGCCTGGAAGAGCCTCATCCGGCCCGACGACGTCGTCGGCATCAAGACCAACGTCTGGCGCTACATCCCCACGACCGTCGAAGTGGAGCAGGCCATCAAGCGGCGGGTCATGGACGCCGGCGTCGGCGAAGACCGGATCGCCATAGACGACCGCGGCGTCCTCCGCGATCCCGTCTTCCAGAAGGCCACAGCCCTCGTCAACGCCCGGCCCATGCGGACCCACCACTGGTCCGGGGTCGGCAGCCTGATCAAGAACTACATCATGTTCACGCCCCAGCCTTCGGCCTGGCACGGCGACACGTGCGCCGACCTGGCCGCGATCTGGGAGCTCCCGGCCGTCAAGGGCAAGACCCGGCTCAACGTCCTGGTCATGTTCACCCCCCTCTTCCACAGCGTCGGGCCGCACAACTACGCCAAGGACTACGTCTGGGATTACAAGGGCCTCATCGTCAGCCGCGATCCCGTGGCCGCCGACGCCACCGGGTTGCGCATCATTCAGGCCAAGCGGAAAGAGCACTTCGGGGACGACCGGCCCCTGCCGATGACGCCGCACCACATCACGCTGGCCGACACCCGCCACCACCTCGGTACGAGCGATCCGGCCCGGATCGAGCTCGTCAAGCTCGGCTTCGACGAAGGGATCCTGATCTAGATGCCGATCTACGAGTACCGCTGCGCCGACTGCCGCAGGAGGACGACCGTCGTGACCCTATCGGTCGGCGCGGCCGTCGATCCGGTCTGCAGCCACTGCGGCGGCCGGGCCCTGACCAAGCTCGTCTCCCGCGTCGCCGTCCGTCGGTCCGAGGAGAGCCGGCTCGAGAGCCTGTCCGATCCGTCCAGCCTCGCCGGGCTCGACGAGAACGATCCGAAGAGCGTCGCCCGCTGGATGAAGAGGATGGGCAAGGAGATGGGCGAAGAGGCGGGCGAGGATTTCGACGAAGAGGTCGACAAGGCCATGGAGGAAGCGGAGAAGGATAAGGACGCCGGCGCGGGCGACGACCCCGGCGGCGTCGACGGAGGCGGCCTGTGACCGGGATCCTGCCGTTCGCGGGCGGCGTCATCTTCGGCGCCCTGGTCGTCCTCGTCGTCCTTCTCCTCCGTAAGAAGGACTCGCGGGAGATCGCCCGGGCCCTGGTAAGCGAGACCGAGGCCGAGAAGGTCCAGGACCTCGAGGCCCTCATGGGCCGTGTCCGGGACAGCTTCGGGGCCCTGTCCCAGGACGCCCTCAAGGCCAGCACCGGCGAGCTCCTCAAGCTGGCCCGGGAGAACCTGGACGGCCGGATCCATCTCGGCGAGAAGGACCTCGAGTCGAAGAAGCAGCTCATCGATCAGAACCTGTCGACGATGAAGACCGACGTCCAGAAGATGCAGGAGCTCGTGTCGCGGTTCGAGACCGAGCGGGCCCGCCAGTACGGCGACCTCGACCGTCAGCTGAAGACGGCGGCCCGGGAGACGTCGCGCCTCCAGGACACGGCCGACCACCTGCGCGAGGCCCTGGTCAGCACCAAGGCCCGCGGACAGTGGGGTGAGCGGATGGCCGAGGACGTCCTGCGCCTGGCCGGGTTCGTCGAGGGCGTGAATTACATCAGGCAGAAGGTCCTGGAGATGGCCGCGTCGCGGCCGGATTACACCTTCTGGCTGCCCCAGGGCCTCAAGGTCAATATGGACGTCAAGTTCCCGCTCAACAGCTATCTCCGCTTCCTCGAGGCCGACAACGAGGCGGCGCGCGAGGGCCACAAGACCCAGTTCCTGCGGGACGTCCGGACCCGGATCCGGGAGGTCACGACCCGCGATTACATCAACCCGGAGGAGAAGACCCTGGACTACGTCCTGGTCTTCATCCCCAACGAGCAGGTCTACGCCTTCATCAACGAGAACGACCCGGGCCTCATGGACGAGGCCCTGAAGAACAAGGTCATCCTCTGCTCGCCGTTCACGCTCTTCGCCATCCTGGCCATCATCCGCCAGTCGCTCGACAACTTCAGCATGGAGAAGACGGCCGGGGAGATCCTCGGGCTGGTCAAGAACTTCAAGAAGGAATGGGAGAAGTTCGCGGAGACCATGGCCAAGATGGGCGAGAAGCTCGACGGCGCCCGCGAGGAATACCGGAAGATGACGACGACGCGCCACGACAAGCTGGACAAGTCCATCCAGAAGATCGAAGACATGCAGCGGCTGAAGGGGATCGGTGAGGCGGGCGCGCCGGGCGACGCCGCGGTCCTGGCCCTCGAGGCCGGCGAAGACAATCTGCCCGAAGAGTGAGCCGATGAACAAGCCGAATCCGACCCGCAAGCACCCTAAACGCCTCGTCCTTATCGCCGCCGCGGGCCTCGCGCTCGTCGCCTTCCTTGTCTACGGCGGTTTGAAGAGAAGCGCCGTCGACTATTACGTTCTCAAGGCCATCGACCTGGATTACACCGTCCTGGCCAACTGCACCGTCGATTATCCCAAACCCCTCGACCTGTCCTTCCAGCGGGAGGGCATCGTCCGGTCGGTCGGGGTGAAGGACGGCGACCGCGTGACCAAGGACCTCGTCCTGGCCCAGGTCGACGATTTCGACGCGGAGCGGAACCTGGCCATCAGCGCCGACAATCTCCGGTCGGCCGAGCTCAAGCTCGAGAACGCCCGGAAGGAGGTCCTGCCGAACCTGCGGGAAAAGCTCAACGAGTACGAGCTCAACCTGAAGCAGGCCACGCTCAACCGGGACCGCTACGCGGAGCTCCTGGCCGCCGGCGGCGTGTCCAAGGCCGAGCTGGAGAAGGCCGAGAAGGAATTCCAGCGGGCCCTGTCCCAGTACAACCAGCAGAAGCTCGAGCTCGAGAGCTTCTCCCGGAGCGGGCGCTTGGCCGACCTCGAGTACCAGGTCTCGATCGGCCGGGCCCAGGTCGATCTGGCCCGGAGGAGCCTCCAGAACACGCGCATCGTCGCGCCCTTCGACGGGACCGTTCTCAAGGTCGACATCCAGCCGGGGCAGAAAGCGACCCTGGCGACCCGGGCGATCACGGTCGTCGAGGGCGCGAACTGGGAGCTCGGCCTGTACGTCGACCAGAGGGAGATGCCTTTCCTCAAAGAAGGGCTGCCGGCCCTGGTCACCATGGACGCCTACCCCGACACCCGCATCGAGGGGGCGGTGTCCTACGTCTGCAGCGAGATCGACAAGGAAAAGAACACCTGCGAGCTGAGGATCATGCTCAAGGACGCCCCCCCGTTCATCAAGTCCGGCATGGCGGGGCGGGCCGAGATCATGGCGGCCAGGTTCGAGAAGGCCCTGGCCCTGCCCGCGAGGTTCGTCCGGAAGGTCGAGGGCAAAGGATCGGTCTGGCTCTGGGACGGGCGGAAGGCCGGTCTGGTCCCGGTTTCGACCCGCCCGGTGGGGGAGCGCTGGGTCCTGGTCGAGGGCCTCGGGGAGGGCTCGATCGTCCTCGACGCCGACGCCGGCGCTTCCGCCGGGAAGCTCAAACCCGGCCGGGAGACCGGGGCGCCCGGGACCCCATGATCGTCAGGCCCTACGAGACCCATATCGCCTTCAGGTTCCTGCTGAAGGGAAAGGGCCAGACGGTCCTGCTGCTCGTCGGGATCGCGGTCGGCGTCGCGGTCCAATTCTTTCTCTCTTCCCTGATCGGCGGGCTCCAGCTGAGCCTGATCGAGCGGACCGTCGGTTCGGCCCCCCACATCTTCGTCCTCCCTCCCGACGACCTTCCGACGAGCATCCTCCTCGGCGACGGCCGGACGGTGGATTCCCGGAGGGTGCCGTACTCCGAGCTGACCGAGATCCTGGCCTGGCAGCAGTACTACGATTTTCTGAAGGGCGTCCCCGGCGTCACGGCGGCCTGCCCGGTGGCCGGAGGCCAGGGCTTCATCGAGCGGGGCGGGGCCACGGAGAACGTCTCCGTCAAGGGGATCGTGCCGGAGGAAGGCGCCCGCATCTATCGGTTCGACAGGAACCTCCGCTCGGGGCGCGCGGAGCTCGGCGGCGACTCGGCCATCGTCGGCCTGACCGTCGCCGACAAGCTCCGCCTCGAGCTCGGCGACCGCTTCTTCGTCCGCAACAGCAAGGGCACGGGCGAGACGTTCACGGTGACCGGGACGGTCGATCTGGGCTCGGTCCAGGCCAACGCCCAGGTGTTCCTGTCCCTCGACCGGGCCCGCAGCTTCCTCGGGCTCGAGGGCGTCAGCGCCATCGAGGTCAAGGTGGACGATCCGTTCGAGGCCGAATCCCTGGCCGCGGGTTTCCGCCGGGAGTTCTCCCGGGTCAAGTTCGAATCCTGGCAGTCGAGGAACCGCGAGCTCCTGACGGCGCTGAGGTCGCAGAGCGGCTCGTCCGGGGTCATCCAGTTCTTCGTGCTCTTCGCCATTTCGCTCGGCATCGCCAGCGTCCTGGGCATCGCCGCCGTCCAGAAGTCGCGCCAGATCGGCATCCTCAAGGCCATGGGCGTCGACGACAGGGGCGCGGCCGGGATCTTCCTCATCCAGGGCCTGGTCCTCGGCGTCGGCGGCTCGATCATCGGCATCGGGCTCGGCTACGTCATCGGCCTGGCCTTTCTGAAGTTCTTCGGGACGGGGGCGTTCGGGCTGCAGCTCGAGGCGTTCAATCTTATCGTGCCGGCCGTCCTGGCCGTGATCGGCTCGGCCGTGGCCTCGGTCATCCCGGCCCGCAAGGCTTCCCGGCTTTCCCCGATCGAGGTCATCCGGAATGGCTGACATCATCACCGTCCGGAACCTGGTCAAGCGCTTCGGCGACGTGGTGACGACCGAGGTCCTCCACGGCATCGACGTCGGTTTCGAGAGGGGAGCCCTCACCGCGGTCATCGGCCCCTCGGGCTCGGGCAAGACGACCCTGCTCAACATCGTCAGCCTGCTCGAGAGCCCCACCTCGGGCGAAGTCGTCGTCGACGGACGGGATTTCTCGGCCGGCGACATCAACGCCTATGCGGCCTACCGGAACGCCCACATCGGGTTCATCTTCCAGTTCCACTACCTCCTGCCCGAGTTCACCGCCCTGGAGAACATCCTCATCCCGCACTGGATCGGCAAGGGCCGGCCGCCGGGAGCGGTGGTCGACAAGGCCCTGGGCCTGATGAGGGACATGGCGATCCTGCCCATCAAGGACAAGTATCTCAACCAGATCTCGGGCGGCGAACAGCAGCGCGTGGCCATCGCCCGGGCCCTCGTCCAGGAGCCGAAGATCGTATTCGCCGACGAGCCGACCGGCAACCTGGACCGCGAATCCGGCGCCGCGGTCCTCGGCATCATGACCCGGATGATCCGGGACCTCGGGACGACGCTGATCATGGTCACCCACGACCGGGAGATCGCCCTGAAGGCCGACCGGATCCTCGAGCTCGTCGACGGGCGCATCTGCAAGTCCTTCCGGGTCGCCGATAAGGGCGAGAAGGCGGCCCGCGAGCTCCTCGCGGACCGCAGCTGTGCGGCGGACGCACCGGAGCCGGGGCGGGGGGATTAGGAGCGGGGGCCGAACAGGGCCGTGCCGAGGCGGACCATCGTCGCGCCTTCCTCGACGGCCGCGCGCCAGGAATGGGACATGCCCATGGACAAGTGCTGCATCTCGATGCCTGGGATGGCCGCCTGCTTCAGTGCCTCGAAAACGCGCCGCGTTTCCTTGAAGTAGGGCCGCGAATCCTCGGGATCGCCCTCGTACGGGCCCATGGTCATGAGGCCGAGGACGCGGAGGCGGGGGAGGCCGGCCAGGGACCGAACCAGGGCCTCGGCGTCGTCGGGCATGACGCCGGCCTTCTGGGGTTCGCGGCCGCTGTTGACCTCGACGAGGACATCCACGGTCCGGCCGGCCGCGGCGGCGCGCTTGTCGATCTCCAGGCCGAGCGCGAGCGAGTCCATGGTCTCGACGAGGTCGAAGATCTCGACCGCCCGCTTGACCTTGTTCGTCTGGAGATGGCCGATGAAATGCCAGCGGACGCGGTGGCCGAGCGCGGGGTAGACCTCCGCCGCCTCCTGGACGTAGTTCTCGCCGACGGTCCGGACGCCCGCCTCGACCGCTTCGATGATCTCTGCGGCGGTCCGGGTCTTGGCAGCGGCGACCAGCTCCACTCCGGGCGGCAACGCGGCCAGGACGGCCGTGACGTTCGAGGTGATCGCGCTCATCGGTGACATTTTATCAGAGAAGACGGGGTCAAACCTACTTTTTAAGAAAAGAAGGGACCAGGTCTTCGCAGGCGGTCGCGCGTTGGCGGGGATGCGAAGACCAGGTCCCCGTTTAAGAAGACCCGGTCCCTTCCGGGCCTGCCGGCAGAAGTGATAATAAGTAGGTTTGACCCCATCCGATTTGTTATAATCGGCCGGTCCGGGAGGACGCCGATGACCATCCGCGAAGAGCTGGAAAAGACCGAACAACAGATCCTGTCCCCCAAGGCCTGTCTCAGCGTCCACTCGAAGGGACGGGTACGGCCCGAGGCCCCGCACGTCCTGCGGACCGACTTCCAGCGCGACCGCGACCGGATCATCCACTCGAAGTCCTTCCGCCGGCTCAAGCACAAGACGCAGGTCTTCCTCTCTCCCTTCGGGGACCACTACCGGACGCGGCTGACCCACTGTCTCGAGGTCTCCCAGATCGCCCGGACGATCGCCAAGGCTCTCCGCCTCAACGAGGACCTGACCGAGGCCATCGCCCTCGGCCACGACCTCGGCCACACGCCCTTCGGCCACGCCGGCGAGCAGACCCTGGGCAAGCTCCTGCCCCTCGGCTTCCACCACGCCGACCAGAGCCTGAGAGTCGTCGAGAAGCTCGAATACGACGGCAAGGGCCTCAACCTGACGTTCGAGGTCCGCGACGGCATCCAGCGGCACTCCAAGGGCCGCGGCGACATCCTGGACGAGGACGCCGAAGACATGCCGTCGACCCTGGAAGGCCAGATCGTCCGCGTCTCCGACGTCATCGCTTACGTCAACCACGACATCGACGACGCCCTCCGGGCCGGGATCATCAAGGACGAGGACATCCCGGCCGGCCTCGTCAGGACGCTCGGCAAGTGGCACGCGACTCGCATCGACCGGATGGTCATGGACGTCGTCGAGGCCAGCTTGGCCGCCGGCCTGGAGCGGATCGCCATGAGCGAGCGCATCATGAAGGCCGTCGTCGAGCTGCGCGAGTACCTCTACCAGAACGTCTACTTCAATTCCGCGGCCCGCGACGAGCTGCGCAAGACCGAGAAGATCATCGGCGATCTCTTCGGCTACATCATGGGCCGGCCCGAGGACTACGTCCGGCCCTACCCGGCCGGCGACCCGGTCATCGCCCGGGTCGGGGACTTCATCGCCGGCATGACCGACCGCTACGCCATGGCGCTCTACGAGCAGATCTTCCTGCCGAAAGCCTGGCCCATCCTTTAAAGGAGAGATATCCCATGGCCAGAACCGAACACCTCGCCAAGATCGCGACCCGGCTCCGCATCCACTCCCTGCGCATGACGACGGCCGCCGGCTCGGGGCACCCGACGACCTGCCTCTCCGCGGCCGATATCGCCGCCTGCCTCTTTTTCCGGGAGATGCGTTGGAACACCGGAAACCCCCACGATCCGGCAAGCGACGAGTTCGTCCTGTCCAAGGGGCACGCGGCGCCCCTGCTCTGGGCCGTCTACGCCGAGGCCGGGATCATCCCGGTCGAAAGCCTGGCCGACCTGCGGAAGATCACGAGCGCGCTCGAGGGGCACCCCACGCCGCGGATGCCCTGGATCAAGGCCGCCACGGGCTCTCTCGGTCAGGGCCTGTCCGTCGGCGTGGGCATGGCCCTGGCCCAGCGTCTCGACAAATCCCCGGCCCGCACGTTCGTCCTTCTCGGCGACGGCGAGTGCGCCGAGGGCCAGGTCTGGGAAGCGGCCGCCGCCGCGGCCCATTGCAAGCTCAAGAACCTCTGTGCCGTCGTCGACGTCAACCGTCTCGGCCAATCCGATCCGACCATGCACCAGCACGATCTCGCCGCCCTGAAGCGCAAGTTCGCGGCCTTCGGCTGGGACGCGATCACGGTCGACGGCCACAAGATCGACAAGATCCTGGCCGCCTTCAAGCAGATCGGGAAGAAAGGTAAACCGACGGTCCTGCTGGCCAAGACCCTCAAGGGCAAGGGGGTCAGCTTCATAGAGGACAGGAACGGCTGGCACGGCAAGCCCCTCAAGGCCGACGAGCTGGCCCGGGCGCTCGAAGAGATCGGCGGTCTCCCCGACGTCGATTCGCCGCGCTTCGTCCGCAAACCCAAGCCGTTCCGCTCGAAAAGGGCCGCCGCGCCGATCGACTTCCCCCGCACGAACTATAAGGACAAAACGGCCACCCGCCTGGCCTACGGCAACGCCCTCCTCAGCCTGGGCCGGGTCAATGCCTCGGTCGTCGCCGTCGACGGCGACGTCAAGAACTCGACCTACGCCGACAAGTTCTTCGAGGCCTTCCCCGGCCGCGCTTTCCAGTCCTTCATCGCCGAACAGAACATGATCGGCGTCGGCATGGGCCTGGCGGCCAAGGGCTACATCCCCTTCATGGCCACCTTCGCCGCCTTCCTGACGAGGGCCCACGACCAGGTCCGGATGGCCGCCTACTCGCTCTCCAACATCAAGATCTGCGGCTCCCACGTCGGCGTCAGCATCGGCGAGGACGGTCCGTCGCAGATGGGGCTCGAGGACCTGGCCATGTTCCGGCCCATCCCAGGCTGCGTCGTGCTCTACCCGAGCGACGCCGTTTCCTCGGAGGCCTGCGTCGCGGCCGCCGCCGCTCACGAGGGGATGTGCTACATCCGGACCTCGCGGCCCGCAACGCCGCTCCTCTACCCGGCCGGCGAAGCCTTCCCCGTCGGGGGCTCCAAGGTCCTGCGGAAAGGGGAGAAGGACGCCGTCACCGCGATCGCCGCCGGGATCACCGTTCACGAGGCCCTCAAAGCTTGCGACGCCCTGAAAAAGGAAGGCCTCGGCCTGCGCGTCGTCGACGCCTATTCCGTCGCACCGCTGGACAAGGCCGGGATCCTCCGCGAGGTCGCGGAGACGGGCGGGCGCGCCGTCGTGGTCGAGGACCATTACGCCGCCGGCGGATTGGGCGAGGCCGTGGCCGATGCCCTGGCGGGAAGGCGGACCTGACGCACCTGTGCATCC
>JBGSUG010000007.1:0-3542 GCA_041736225.1 Candidatus Aminicenantales bacterium
GAGTCGCCGCTAGAAGAAGGTCGGGATACAGTCCATCATCCCATCGGCGGTGACCGGTCCCGAGAATGTGCCCAGGCACTTGGGATCTCTTCGGGCATAGCCGCCGTACCAGCGGGCGGCCGCCCGGCAGCCCCCTCCGCAGACGGAGCGGAGCGAGCAGTCTCGGCACTCGATCGGGAGTGTCTTGAACTCCCGCAGGAGCGGGCTGCGAAATCTTCTCCGGTAGATCGTCCAGATATCATCGCGATGGATGTTGCCCATCGGGACATCGTCGACGAAAGGGCAGGGCTGGACCGACCCGTCGGCCTTGATGGTCAGCACGAAGTTACCCCCCGAGCACGAATTCCCCGTCAGCATGTAAAAGCTCCTGACGAAATCCCAGTGTCCGGTCGTCCGATCCATGATCCAGCTCTTGACCCGCCGCCAGTCCTCGGGTCGGATGTTCAGTTCATCGTCCCCCGATACGGGGATATATTGATAGAAAAGCGGGTTCGCCCGAAGCCGGCTCCTGACGAATCCATGGATATCCGGCACGTCCTCGACATTGTGGCGAAGGACGGGAGTGAAGGTGTAAACCGTGATCCCGGCCTCTATCAGCCGGCGTATTCCCCGAACGGCGGCCGCCCACGAACCGGGTTCCCGGGTGAGGGCATCGTGGACGCTTTCCCGATGGGACCAGAAAGATACGATGGCCCCGTCGAGGCCCGCTGCCTTCATGTCCGACGATAGGCGGGGTGTCGCCAGGGCCGCGTTGGTATAGAGGGTGATGAAGGGACTCCGGGCCTCATGCTTCGCAGAGCGGATGATCTCGATCAGATCGCCGCGAAGCAGGGGCTCTCCGCCGAGGATCTCGATCCGGACACCGCAGGATCGGATCGAACGATAGAGCTTCCGGATGTCCTCGAGCGGGATCTCCGTTTCTCCCTTCCGAACATAGCAGATCCGGCATTTCATCGGGCATCGATTATTGACCTCGATCTTGAGGGAGTAGAGGAATCCGCCGACGACCTGCCGGGCCGTCCGGGCGAAGATCCGGGCCGCGGTGGAGCCCGGCGCTAGGCGGCCGAAGGAATCGAGCAACCGGGATTGGAAGCGGGAGACGATCCGGCTCTTCATCCGGGGGGCGAGATCGAGCAAGCCCGGGCGGTCGATCGGCCGGCCGTAGTCGGCGATGAGTTCGGGATGCGTCACTTCGGTCCTCCTCACTCCTCAGGTCGTCGAAGGAGAGACTCCATACCGGTCCCGGATGGTCTCACCGACGACGTCCTGCCATTTCAGGGCGCTCTGGTCGACGAGCGCGAATCGATACAGGCGCGCGGGACGTCCCCCGTACACCTCGAGATCCCGCGAGCCCTCGATGACGAGGGACCGGATGTCGCCGAGGGGTAGGCGGACGACGGGGCCGGCTGTTTCGAAGACAAGCTGAAGACCCGACAGACGGAGTCGCCCCTCGCCCACGGCCTCGAACCGGCCGCCGTTCTCGATAGAGAGTATGGCCCGGGCCGGATTCAGACACGGCCCTCCGCCGGAGAGATCGGTTTTCGACACGAGACGGATCAGGCGCGAGACGACCGTCAGGGGGGAACGGCCGGAATCGCTCGTCCTCTGGATCGAAAAATCGGGTAGCATCGCGAATTCGGCCCGGCAATTCACGCAGCGGAAACGGGGGCCTTTCCCGGATCGGAGCGCGTCGAAGGAAAGGCAGTCGGGGCAGCGATAGATCAAGGTTTCGATGCCGCCGGCGGCGACCGGACGCCGCCGGCCGTCCGGAACCTCACGAGGCGCAATGAGTCCGGTAAGCCTCGCTTCCAGTTCGCCCGGCGATACCCGGTTACCCGCGAAAATGGGTTTCTCGATCCGCACAGAAACCTTTGCCCGCCGGGGGCACCTCGCCCAGCGCGGCCAGACGGCGTAGGTCCCATCCAACCGCACGGGGAGGATGGGGACGTCACGGAGGTCCCGGAGGAGCCTCAGGGCCTCGGGCTTGAAGGGGGCCATCGAGCCGGTCCACGACCGCTCCGCCTCGGGGAACATCCCCACAATGCAACCCTCGAGAAGCCGGCGACGGATCTCGAGCGCATTCCGGACATCGGGTTTATACCTTGTCGCGGGGAGGCAGAGCAGCCTCGAGAAGACGAAACGCGACAAGGGCGTTCGGAACATGCCGGACGTGGTGATGAAGTGGACGGGAGTTCCGAGCGCCACCAGGATGAAAAACGGGTCAAGGAAGCTCCGATGGGCCGAGACCACGATAAAGGGGGGCTCCGGTATGTGTTCCCTGCCCAGGATCTCGAGCCGAAACATGAGAAAGCTTAGGCCGGCGAATAGGGCCCGTACGAAATGGATGAGTCGAGGGACAACGATCGCCGTTTGCCGGCGATGCCCACGATAGAGGCCGCCGAAGCGTCTTTCGAGCCCGCATTCCTCGAACCTGGCGTAAACAAAGGTCATCAAAACCAGGGCGGGGACGGCTGCCAGAACAGCGCCCGTCGGCCAAAAGATAACGGAAATCCCGCCGAAGAACAGTATGAAGAACAGATAGATCGGATGGCGCCATAGGCCGAAAACGCCGGACCTGATCAGCCGCCGAGGGGGAAAGGCCGAGATGGGCAAATGTCCCACGGCTCGCGTGAACTGAACGATCGAAAGAGCCAGCAGGACGCCCGATACGCCCGCGAGCGTCAGCCCCGCCGGTACGAGGTTGGGCATAGGGAGCCCCGGTCCGAAAACACGTTCTCCCCAGGCCGCAAGGATCACCAGAATTCCCGGCAGCACTCCCCAGAACACGATGATATAGCCCAGTGCGACAAGCTTTTTTCCGGCCATACCGATCATCCCGTCCAGATCATAACCAGGCAGAGAGGGAAACTTGTCAAAAAGATGTCAAGACTCTGGAAATCCGTATCATCTTCCGGCCGAAGAAGTAGCTCTTTGTCCTAAAGACCGAATTTCTTCTTGAGCTCGGCATCGATCTCGGCCGCCGCCTTCCGGTCCAACCCCTTGCCGTCGGCCGGTCCCTTGCGCGGAGGCGGGGCGGCTTTCGACTTTCGGGTCATGATGTAGTTCGAGGACTGGACCGCGGCTCCGTGGGCCCGGCAGTTGTTCCCGACCTTGTTGTCGTCCGAGACGACCGTGATTTCGGACTTCCGGCCCTTGAAGTCCCGGACGAACCGGATCAGCTCGTCGTCGCCGCCGTGGGCGGTCAGGGAGAAGATGCACCGGATCCCGGCCAGGCGCTGGTCGCGGCCGCCCGAATACTGGAACTCCCCGTCGAAGACGATGACGCACTCGACGCCCGGATGCGCGTGGCCCCAAGCCGAGACCTGGAGGGCCAGGCGGTTGCGCGCGTTCTGCAGGCCCTCCGCCAGGCTGAGCTCGAGCTCCGGGACCCGGTGGATGACGTTGTAGCCGTCGACGAGGAGGACGCGTTCAGTCGGCATCGATTTCGTCCTTGCCTCGGGCGAGGGCGTCGAGAAGCCGGAGCCGCGCCGCCGGATCCGCGGGCAGCCCCTCGTGCACAGCGCAGGCGCCGTCGCGCACCG
>JBGSUG010000072.1:0-3636 GCA_041736225.1 Candidatus Aminicenantales bacterium
TCGAGATCATCCGCGAAGAGGCGGGCCGCCTCGAACACCTGGTGGATGACCTGCGCACCCTGTCCCTGGCCGACGCGGGCGAACTCAAACTCAACCCGCAGCATGTCACGCTCCCCAAATTATTGCAGGATCTGGCCGCGCTGTATCAATTCCAGATGCAGAAGAAAAACGTCAACCTTCAGGTGGATGTGGAACAACCCCTGCCGGAGCTGACGGCGGATCCCGCCCGCATCACCCAGGTGCTTACCAACATCCTGGACAATGCCCTGCGTCACACCCCCGTAGGGGGACGCATCACCCTGGCCGCCAAACTGACCGCGGACGGAATCGAGATCTCCATCCGCGACTCGGGACCTGGGCTGGCCTCTGAGGACCTGGAGCGCATCTTCGACCGCTTCTACCGCGCCGACGAATCCCGTCGCCCCGGTGACGAGGACCTTCACGGCCCGTCCCGCCGCAGGCGGCGGCAGGCGAGACTGTCGGTGATGACCCCGACCGCCGCGTGGATGACGAGCGGGTAAAAGAAGGAGCCGGTGGCATACGCGCCCAGCCCGAACGCCGGGCCCGAGAGGGCGGCGGAGATGATCTCCTTGTCGGGATGCCCGATGTGCATCAGGGTCACGGCCCCCGTCTGGACGGCCAGGGCCGGGATGAGCCCGATCGCGGGCACGAGCGGGAAGAACAGGACGCCCCTGAAGACGGATTCCCAGGGCAGGTAATAAAAAAGAACGTAGGACGCTTCGTAGCCGACGAATCTCCCCATCCCCGAACAGGCGTCCTTGGCGAACGGGTACATCCGCCGCAGACCGGGATCCCGGGCTCCGGAGAAGCCGGCCAGGCAGGCGACCGGCAGGAGCGCCAGCGTGAGCTTGAGGCCCAGGCCGAGCCGCCCGAAGGTCCATCCGAATCCCGCTAAAGTCTCGAAAGGACGGGCGGACGTAAGGAACGTCAGCGCGCATGGGACGGCCAGGAAAAGGCCGAACACGGCCAGGAAGTAGAGCCGCACGGCCTTGAGCTCGCCGCGCGTCTCCTTGAGCCTCCGGAAATGGAGCACGGAGGTCAGCAGGGTCACGGCCAGGACGAGCTCCAGGTAGACGAGCGACAGGGTGATGCCGCCGGGTCCGGCGGCGCGCTCAAGCCAATCCGTCACGGGCTTTCTCCTTCCTGTACCAGGCGACGATCTCGGCGAACTGCCGCTCGTAGTCGTCGTCCGGCCGGTACCCCAGATCGGCGATCGTCCCCGAGATGTCGTAGGTCGTCTCCGAGGTGACGCGCCTGACCCGGTAATAGTTGAGCTTGGGTTCGAAGCGGGGGAAAACAGCTGCGACGGCGCCCGCGGCCGCGGCCAGAGCCCTGGCGAGGAGGACGGGCACATAGACCTTCTGCTTTTTTCCCACACCGCGCTGGAAGGCGTTGAAGAGTTGCTTCCACGTGGGCAGGACGGCATTGGTCACCGTGTAGGCCCGGCCTTCTATCCCCGGCGTGACCAGGGCCAGCTCCGCGGCCCGGCACAAGTTCCCGATGTGGCAGTAGCCGAACCGCCAGCGGCCGTGCCCGGCGACAAGGGGCAGGCCCTGTTCGCAGCCGGCCAGCATCCGGGCGCAGGATATCCGATCGTTCGGCCCGTAGACATCCCCGGGCCTGAGGATGACGACCGGGAACCCCCACTGTGCGTGGAGGTCGCGCAACTCGCACTCGGTCCGGATCTTGTGCCGCACGTAGGGCAGGAAGACGGCGGAGCGGCCCGGCCTCTCCTCGGAGATGTCCCGCCTCCCGAATCCCAGGGTCAGCGCCGTGGAAACGTAGACGAAGCGCTGCAGGGGAGCGCCCGACTCCCGGAGCCTCCGGACGAGGCTGCGGGTCGCATCGAATATGTTCCGGGCGCAGTCCTCGTCGCCGGCCGTGTCGGAGACGAGCGCGGCGGCGTGGACGACGTCTGTCGTCCCGGCTGGAAGGTCGATCCGGTCGGCGAAGCGCAGGTCGCCCTTGATCAGCCGGACGTCGAGGCCGTCCAGGAAGCGAAGATCGGAGGTTTCCCTGACGAGGGCGTCCACTTCCCAGCCGCGCTCCCGGAACCAGCGGCAGAGATTGGAGCCGACGAAACCGTTGGCGCCCGTGACCAGCACGCGGCTCACGGCGTCTCTCCCGGGAGGCGGGCCGTGTTCCGGTTCCAGGCCTTCGCAATGGCCGGTGCGGCGAAGATGATGAGCACGGCCGCGGCGATCCCGAGGACCATGTCGGACAGGTAATGGAAGCGGCCGTAGACGGTCGAGATGTAAAGCGAGATGATGATCGGGGCCAGTCCGATGAACCCCCGTTTCGTGTATTTGCGGGCCGTGAACCACATGACCGTGGCCACGGCGCAGTGGGGACTGGGGATGGAGCCGCCGGCGGTGTGGATGTTCGCCCGGATCCATTCGGCCACCGTGCCGAAGAACCGGGCCGTCAGGGGCTCGGTCAGTTGGACGCGGATCTTCTCCCAGTACATGGGGCTGGCCACCGGGAAGAGGATGAAGCCCAGGCCGCAGACGAGGTTGACCAGGCCGAGGTGGAACAGGTAGTCCTCGTTGGCCTCCTCGCCATGTTTGAAGAAGATGACCGCGCCGAGCAGGGGATAGATGACGACGTAGAAAACGTAGACGAAGAACATCCATTCGGACAGCGCGGGCGTGTAATACTTCTGGACCGCGACGACCGGGTTGACGGGAAAGAGTGCCGCCTCCCAGGCCAGAACGCGGTCGTCCTGCCAGGGGAAGAAGAGCCGCTGCAGGCCGGTGGCCGTCTGATAGATCTGGAGGCAGGTCAGCTGGACCGACACGGTCCGCACGAGGAACCTGAGCCACGGCGGGCGCAGACGGAGCAGGACGGACTGGGAGACGACGTAGACGAGGATGACGGCCAGGCTCGTTCCGATCGTGAAAGCGGGCTTGTCCAGGCGCCCCCGGAAGGCGACGGCGACGAGCGTGAGGACGATGAGCGCGCCGAGCGTGACGAAATCGGCCAGTCTGATCTCGAGCCCGGCCAGGACGAGCCGCCGGCTTTTCATCGGGCCGCCGGCCTCCGCCGCGCCGCCCGGCGACCGGATGCTCCGCCCTCTGCGACAGCCCGGCGGATCGAATCGCGCATGCCGTAAAGGGGCTTGAAACCGAGCTCGCGCTCTATCTTCGAGCCGTCGTACAGCCAGAAATGATCGCGGCCGGCGCGGACGATCTCTTTGGTCACCTTGGGCTGGCGCCCTGTCACGCGGCTGGCCGCCTCAACCAGGCCGACGGCCAGGAGCTGGGCTCCGAAGGGGATCTTGAGCTTGAATCGCCCGATACCGAGCTCCTCGGCCAGAGCGGCCATGATCTCGGGCCAGGCGTAGGAACCGCCGTCCGTGACGAAGTAGGTCTCGCCGACGGCGCGGGGATGGTCCGCGGCGAGGATGAGGGCGGAGACGAGGTCGTCGACGTCGACGAGGCTCGTCCTGGGTCGCTCGTCGCCGATCACCGGTACCAGTCTCCTGCGCAGGAGGCCGATGGCCCCGGCCAGCTCCTTCGAGCCCGGTCCGAGGACGTTCGGCGGCCAGACGATAGTCGCCGGCAGCCCGGTCCCCGTCTCCCGGACGGCGCCCTCGGCGGCGAGCTTGCTGCGGCC
>JBGSUG010000115.1:0-2701 GCA_041736225.1 Candidatus Aminicenantales bacterium
GTGCGCCGCGCCGTCGCCGCCGATCCCGGCCGCGCCTTCGCCACGCCGCCCCCGGCCTACAACGACGACGACGACGACCGCTCGGATTTCCGGGACGAGGAGGAGATCCTCCGGGAATTCGTCAAGGCCGGCCACCGCGTCTTCGAATCCCGGCTCTCGCCCTTCCACACGGGCTCGATGTCGGTCCGCGGCGTCGACGCCATGCTCTTCGCGCCCAAGGCCTCGATGCCGCGCGATGTGGGCGGCCCCCTGCTCAGCGTCCCGCTCGCGCCGGACCCGGCCGACGATGCGGAGACAGCGCTCCACAAGGCCATCTACGCGGCCAGCGATTTCCAGACCGTCATGCACTGCCACGTCGCGGAAGCGGAGGCGTCGGCCCACTACGTCTATCCCGGCGAATCGACCCCGGCCAACCGCATCATCCCCATCGACGCCGAAGGGTCGTTCCTCTACCTCGTCATCCCGGTCCTCCCCCCCGACGCCGGGACTGACGAGATCGTCCGCGGGCTCCACGACTACAAGATCGTCGTGGTCAGGGGCGGGGGCGTTTGGGCCGTCGGCACTCAGTCGCTCTCCGAGGTGCTTCACCACCCGTCCTCCCTGCGCGAGATCTGTCTCTACCGCATCGGGGCCGTCGAGCGCGGCCTCGACCTCCGCCGCATGGAGCCCCCCAAAGCCAAGCGCTGGTGAGGGGCGCCCATTTTCGCGCCCTCCTCACCCCTTCCCCCCTCCGGCGGTGAGGCGTCACCTCCTAAAATCACCCCCAAAGGGTATTGTCCCGCCTAATGGCTGTTATATCTTGATGGGGAACGAAGACCAAGGACCGGATGTATCGATGAGCCGTACCTTTCAGGACGATCCCAGCCTTCCCGGCGCCGGCCCGGGCCTGCTCGCGAAGATCGGGCCGCGCACCGTCCGGACGAGGATCTTCCTCCTCTTCGGCCTGCTGCTGGCCGGCACCATCGGTCTGTCCCAATTCCTCTACGGCCGCCACGGGGCCGTCCTCGCCGTCAGCCTGGCGGCCCTCGTCGCGGGCGCCGTCTTCGCCTTCCTCCTGGGCCGCCAGATCACGCGGCCGCTCATCCAGATGACGAGGACGGCGGAGAAGGTGGCCGGCGGCGACCTGAAGCAGCGCGCCCGCGTCTATGGGCGCGACGAGGCCGGCGTTCTGGCCCGGACCTTCAACGCCATGCTCGACGGGTTGGAGAAGACCTGCCGGGACCTCGAGGGCCGCGTCCGCGTCCTCGAGGACGAGACGGGGAAGAAAGCCGCCCAGCTCGAAAAGGACGCCGCCGAACGCGTCCGCATCGAGAAGGAGCTCCGGCTGGCCCGGATCGAGATCGACCAATTCGTCGACAAGCGGACCGAGGAGCTCTCTCGGGCCAACGACGAGCTCCACGGCAAGGTCCTGGAGACGCGCCGCTCCGAAGATTACCTCCAAAGCACGCTCGACCGGCTGGAAGGCTCGCTCGAGGGGACCTTCCGGGCCATGGCCATGACGCTCGAGCTGCGGGACCCCTACATGGCCGGGCACCAGAACCGCGTCTCGAGCCTGGCCGTGGCCATCGCCCAGGAGATGAACCTTTCTTGGGAGAAGATCGAGGGGCTCCGCTTCGCCGGCATCATCCACGACATCGGCAAGATCTCGGCGCCGGTCGAGATCATGGCCAAGCCCTGCCGGCTGACCAAGTCGGAGTTCCAGCTCATCAAGGACCATCCCCGGGTCGGCTACGAGATGATCAAGGACATCTCCTTCCCCTGGCCCGTAGCCCACATCATCCTCCAGCACCACGAGCGGATGGACGGCTCGGGCTATCCCGACGGCCTCGTCGGCGACGCCATCCTGATCGAGGCCCGCATCCTGGCCGTGGCCGACGTCGTCGAGGCCCTCTGCTCGCTCCGGCCCTACCGGCCGGCCCTCGGCCTCGAGAAGGGCCTCGAGGAGGTCCGCAAGGGCCGGGCCATCCGCTACGACACCCGGGTCGTCGACGCCTGCCTCAAAGTGTTCCGCGAGAGGCGGTTCTCCTTCAAGAAGGAATCTCCGACGCCCCTCTACCAGTGAGCCGCTCCGGCGGTCCCCTCCGTTTTGACTTCGACCGGGTATTCGGCTAGAATTCCTCCACCTTGGCGGCGTAGCTCAGTTGGTCAGAGCATGCGGCTCATATCCGCAGTGTCGGGGGTTCAAATCCCTCCGCCGCCATTTTCTCCGGATCCCGAGCCCATGACCTGAACGCGACCATGTCAGCCCCGACAACCCAGGACCGCGTCTTCCGGACGTTCAAGCGGACGGCCCTCGGCGGCATGATCGTCCCCGGCGACCGCGTCCTCGCGGCCGTGTCGGGCGGGCCCGACTCGGTCGCCCTGGCCGCTCTGCTCCTGAAGCTCCGCGAAGAGATGCCCCTCGAGATCCGGCTGGCCCACTTCGACCACCGGCTGCGGGAGGAATCCGGCGAGGACGCCCGCTTCGTCGAAGAGCTCGCCCGGCGCTGGGTCCTGCCGCTCGACGCGGGTTCGGCCGACGTCCGTTCACACGCCTCGAAGAAGAAGCTCAACCTCGAGGAGGCCGGACGCGACCTGCGCTACCGCTTCCTGCGCCGGGCCGCCGAGGCGGCGGGCGCGACCAAGATCGCCACCGGCCATACCATGACCGATCAGGCCGAGACCGTCCTCATGCGCCTGATGCGCGGGACGGGGCTCCTGG
>JBGSUG010000128.1:0-8899 GCA_041736225.1 Candidatus Aminicenantales bacterium
CCGTGGCGCCGGAGCTCCGCCGGGCCGCCGCCGAGGACCGAGGCCAAGACCGCGCGCGGTTCCGCGACCAGTCCGTTGTGGCGTCCGAGATAGCAGGGATCGTGGAAGGTGTACGGTACGGGATCCGCCGTCTTCGGAGCGATCCGGCCCGCGGCGACGAGGTCGCGGATGAGCTCGACGTGGGAGACGACCTCGATCGTTCCCGCCGCCGTGTCGAGCCTCGGGTATTCGTGTTTGAAGGTGTTGTAGCCGTGAGGGCAGATCGTGACGATCCTGCGGACGCCGTATTTTTTGAACAACGCCGTGTTCTCTGCGGCCAGGCTCTGGAAGAGGTATTCGTTCCCTAGGCGGCGGGCCGAGTCGCCGCAGCACTTCTCCTCGGCTCCGAGCGTCCCGAACGCGACGCCCGCGGCGCGCAGCACCTTGACCAGCGACGAGGCGATGCCCTTCCCGGCGTCGTCGTAGGCGCCCATGCAGCCGACCCAGAAAAGATATTCGGCATCGGGGACGTCCTTGATGTGCGCAACGTCGAGCGCTTCGCCCCATTCGGCCCGCTTGGAGAACCCGAGGCCCCACGGATTGGCATTCGCCTCCAGGTTGCGGAAGAAGGCGTTGAGCTCGGCGGGGAACTTGCTCTGCATCAGGACCTGGCTCCGCCGGGCCCCGACGATCTTGCGGACGTGCTCGATCTCGACCGGGCAAACCTTCTGACAGGCCCCGCAGGTCGTGCAGGTCCAGATCTCGCCCTCGCTGAACGTCCCGGGCACGAGCTCCGGGAGGTCGTCGCGCTTCTTCCCGACCAGGGCCTTATCGCCGGCGAGGAGGGCTTTCTCCAAGTTGACCAGGATCGTTTTTGGGGACAGGGGCTTGTCCGAAGCGAAAGCCGGGCAGACGTCCTGGCAGCGGCCGCATTCCATGCAGGCGAACGCGTCGAGGCCGTCCTTCCAGGTGAAGTCCGGGAGCTTCTCGACGCCGTAGACCTCGGATTTTTCGAGGTCGAGGGCCGGGAGCTCCCCGCTGGACGCGGACCGCCGGAAGAACACGTTGACCGGTCCGGCGAACATGTGAAGGTACTTGGAGTGGGGGACGTAGGCGATGAAGCCGTAGACGGCGACGACGTGGGCCCACCAGGCCATCTTGAAGTGGGAGGCCACGGCCGTCGCGCTCATCCCCGACCCGGTGACCAGGCCGGCGAGCCAGGGACCGAGGAACGACCAGCGGGCCGTCTCGGGGTGGTGGGCGATGGAGAAGGCCTCGAAATAGAGAAAGGTCGCCGTGGCCAGCGTGATCAGCAGATAGATGAGGGCCGAATCGACGGGCGTCGTGGCGTAGGCCTTGGGCCGGAGGACGAAGCGGCGGAAGGCCAGGAAGACGACGCCGGCCATGACGGCGATCGCGGCGGCGTCGACGGCGAAGGAGAAGACGAGGCCGAATCCGGACTTGCCGAAAAGATAGAATCCGTCGAAGAAGCCTTCGAGCGTGTGGCTGATCGTCATCGTGTCGAAGGTCAGGGCCCCGTAGAAGACGCCGACGTGCATCAGGCCGGTGAAGACGCGCTCGCGGCGCAGGGTGCAGCGTTGGAAGAGGACCTTGGTCACGGCGTGGCTGAAGCGCTGCCACAGGTCCCTGAAACGGTCCTCGGGCGCCTCCGCCAGGACGATCCGGACGCGGCGGACGATCGGGACGAGGAACGCCGCTGCGGTCGCGACGATCAGCGCGGCGAACACCAGCTTTTCAGGCGTCGTCAGCATCGGGAGGTCTCCTTCTCGGCTTCGCGGCCTCTTTTTACCGATTTGTCACGTGCCTGTCAAATGTGCTATTAAATTCCGTCCGGCCGGGGCCGGCGCCCCGCGGAGGAGAGATCCATGAACGTCCTCGTGTTCTTGTTCGCCGCCGCGGCCGTCTTCGTCCTGGCCGGGCGGCTGTACTCCCGATACATCGCCAAGAGCCTGGGCGAGGACCCGGCCCACCCGACGCCCGCTGTCACATGCTGTGACGGCCGCGATTTCGTCCCAACCAAGCGCTACGTCGTTTTTGCCCACCATTTCTCGGCCATCGCCGGGGCCGGGCCCATCCTCGGCCCGACCATGGCCATCCTCTACGGCTTCGTCCCGGCCTGGCTCTGGGTGGTCTTCGGCGGCGTCTTCATCGGCGCCGTCCACGACTACACGACGCTTTTCGTCAGCATGCGGGAGGGCGGGCGGTCCATGGCCGAGGTCGCCCGCAAAACCCTCGGCACCGCCGGATTCCGGCTGTTCATCGCCTTCACGCTGGTCATGATCGTCCTCGTGACCTCGTCATTCCTGAGCGCGACCTCGATCTCGCTGACCTCGCTCTGGCCCCTGGCCAAGATCGGGGTCCGGGAAGGGGAGACCTTCCTCAAGACGGTCGTCCGGGACGGCGTCGTCATGGGCCGCATCGGCGGCATCGCCTCGACCTCGGTCATCTTCATCACGCTCTGCTCGCCCTTCCTCGGGTTCCTCCTCTATAAGAAGAAGCTGAAGACGGCCCACGCCTACCTGTTGGCTTCCGCCCTCTGCGTCGGCTCGATCCTGCTGGGCATCGCTTTCCCGGTGACAATGGCTCCGACGACCTGGATGATCGTCATCTCGATCTACGTCCTCATCGCCGCGGGGGTGCCCGTCTGGCTCATCCTCCAGCCGCGCGACTTCATCAACGTCCAGATCCTCTACGGCGGCATCGGCCTGATGATCGTGTCGCTCTTCAGCTGCGGCTTCCAGGGCCTGACGGTGACCATGCCGAAGTTCAATCTGGCGGAAGGCTCGCTGAACCTCGGCTTCATCTGGCCGATGATGTTCATCACCATCGCCTGCGGCGCCATCTCGGGCTTCCATTGCCTCGTCGCGGGAGGTACGACGGGCAAGCAGCTGCCCAAGGAGACAGACGCCCGCCGGGTCGGCTACAACGCCATGCTGCTCGAGTCGCTCCTGTCGGTCTGCGTCCTCCTCGCGCTCGGCGCGGTCATGGCCTTCACCGACTACAAGGCCATCGTCTGGCCGGCCGACCCGGCCATCAAATCCAATCCCATCCTGGGCTTCTCGCTTGCTGCCGGCCAGCTCTTCCACCGGGGCCTGGGCATCCCGGTCGCCCTCGGCACGGTCTTCGGCATCCTGCTCGTGGAAGGCTTCGTTATCACCACTCTCGACGCGGCTGTCCGGCTCAACCGCTACCTCTTCGAGGAGCTCTGGTCTATAGCCTTCAAGAAGGTGCCGCGCCTGATGAAGCACTTCTGGTTCAACTCGGGGCTATCGGTCGCGCTGATGGGAATCCTGGCCTATACCAACGCCTTCAACACGCTGTGGCCGATCTTCGGCACGGCCAACCAGCTTCTGGCCGCGATGGCCCTGCTGACCGTCTCGGCCTGGCTGCTGCTGCGCAAGCGGCGGAACTGGTTCACGCTCGTCCCGGCGGTGTTCATGGTCGCGACGACCCTCGTCTCGCTGGGCATCCTTCTCTCGGGCTATATCAAAAAGGGGAACTACATCCTCATCGCGGCCGACCTGCTTCTCTTCGCGCTTTCTGCGGGCATCGTCGCCCTGTCCGTGAAGACCTTCGTGAGACGGAGGGGAGCGCTCCCGTCATGACCGCGCGGGCGGATTTGTAGCCCGGATAGCGTCCGTAGCGAAAGGAAAGGACATGGCCGAAAAAAGAGACATGGTCATCATCGGGGGCGGTCCCGGCGGCTATCTCGCCGCGATGCGGGCGGCCCAGCTCAAGAAAACGGTCACGCTCGTCGATCTGGACCGTATCGGCGGCACCTGCATCAATTACGGCTGCATTCCGACCAAATACCTCCTGCACCAGACGAAGCTGCTCAAGGAGCTCGCCGGGGCGAAAAACCTCGAGGGGCCGGCCGGAGAGGTGAAGCTCGACTGGACCAAGGTCCAGCAGGGGCGGCAGGCGGTCGTCGACCAGCTGGTCAAAGGGCTCGTCTTCCTGCTCGATAAGGGCCAGGTCGAGATCGTCAAGGCGCCGGCCCGGCTGCGGGCCGACAGGTCCGTCGTCGTACGGACGGCGGCAGGGGAGAGGATCTATGAAGCGGACAAGGTCGTCGTGGCCACGGGGAGCCGGGCGGCCGGACTGCCGTTCTTAAAAGCCGACGGGAAGACCGTCATCACGAGCACGGAAGCGCTCGCGCTCTCCGAGGTCCCGCAGAGCCTGCTCGTCATCGGCGCCGGGGCCATCGGGCTCGAAATGGGCTCGATCTACAGACGGCTCGGCACGGACGTGACGGTCCTCGAGATCCTGCCCCAGATCCTGCCCGGCTCCGACCGGGAAGCGGTGACGCGGCTCGAACGCGCCCTGAAGAAACAGGGCTTGAAGATATTCACGGAGATGAGGATCGATGCGGCCGCCGCCGAGGACGGGTCCGTGACGCTCAAAGGGCTATCCCTCAAAACCAACGCGCCGTTCGCATTCAAGGCCGAGAAGGTCCTACTCTCGGCCGGACGGAAGCCCAACACGGCCGATCTCTTCGACGGCGAGCCGTTCCTGGCCATGGACCGGGGCTTCATCAAGGTCGATGCGGCGCTCCGGACGAACGTGCCGGGCATCTACGCCATCGGCGACGTCATCGGCGGCAAGCTCCTGGCCCACAAGGCCTATCATGACGCCATCGTCGCCGTCGAGAACGCCTGCGGGATGAGCCGGACCGTCGATTACGGCGCGCTCCCCGCGGCCGTTTTCACCGAGCCCGAGTTCGCCTCGGTCGGACTGACGCAGGAGGAAGCCGCGGCCCGGGGGCTCAAGGTCAAATCGGGGGTCTTCCCGCTGCAGGCGAGCGGCCGGGCCATGACCATGGATGCGACCGACGGCCTGGTCAAGGTCCTGGCCGACGAATCCGGCAAGGTCGTCGGCGCCCACATCGTCGCCCCTGGCGCTTCGGACATGCTTCCGGTGCTGACCATGGCCGTGGCCAAGGGTCTGACGCTCGACGAGCTCGACGGCATCATCTATATCCACCCGACGCTGTCGGAGACGATCGGCGAAGCCGCCCTCAAGGCCGAGAACAGAGCGCTGCACATCCTGAACACCTGAAGAACGGGAGTGCGTGCCCGGGGACAAGCCCTCGCGGGCGGCCCCGGGACTCGATGGACGCCTTCCCAATTCCTTACGCCGTTGATAATTCCGGGACGATTGGGTAGAATCGTCGCGGCTGACCGAACGATATGATGGAAATCGCCATCGCCTTCGCCGTCTTCGGGATCATGTCGGCCGTCATGATCATCGTGAATTTCCTGCTCGGGCCCCGCCGGCCCAATCCGGCCCGCGAGAAGCCGTTCGAGTGCGGCAGTCCGCCGCTCCAGGCTTCGATCGGTCCGGTCAACCTCCCGTTCTTCCTCGTCGCGCTGCTCTTCCTTCTCCTCGACGTCGAGGTCGTCTTCTTCTATCCGCTGGCGGTCGCCTTCCGGGGCCGGGGCTTGGCCGGATTCGCGGCCCTCGGCGTCTTCGCCCTCGTCCTCGCGCTGGGCTTCGTCTACGCCTGGAAGAAAGGGATCTTCCGCTGGTCATGAGCGGCTTGGACTATCTTACGACGCGTCTCGAGGCGGCCATCGGCTGGGGCCGGAAGTTCTCGCTCTTCCAGTATCCGTTCATCACCGCCTGCTGCGGGATGGAGTACATGTCGGCGGCCTGCGCCCACTTCGACATGGACCGTTTCGGGGCCGGGCTGACCCGGTTCTCTCCGCGGCAGGCCGACCTGCTCCTCGTCGTCGGCACCGTCACCCACAAGCTCGCGCCCGTCCTGCGGACGGTCTACGACCAGATGATCGAGCCCAAGTGGGTCATCGCCTTCGGTGCCTGCGCCGTGAGCGGGGGCATCTATCAGAATTACGCGGTCGTCCAGGGCATCGACCGGATCGTCCCCGTCGACGTCTACATCCCCGGCTGCCCGCCGCGGCCGGAAACGGTCCTCGACGGCCTGATGAAGCTCCAGGACAAGATCCAGAAACAACCGCAGGATTGGCGATGGGGCCGGAAACCCTGATCGAGAAGATCCGGAAGGGGCTCGGCGACGCGGTCGAGTCCGTCTCGGATTCCCACGGCGATCCGGTGATCGCGATCAAGGCGGATTCCGTCCGCCCCGCCCTGGCCGCGCTCCGCGAGGCGCCCTTCGACTACGCCGTCCTCCTCGACCTGACCTGCGTCGATTTCGCGGCGGGGGAGGGGCGGTTCGAGCTCGTCTATCATCTCTATTCGCTCTCGAGGAACGTCCGCCTGCGGATCAAAGCATCGGTGCCGGCCGCCGACCCGGCCGTCGCGAGCCTGGTCGGACTCTGGAAGAACGCCGACTGGCTCGAGCGCGAGGTCTTCGACATGTTCGGCGTCCGTTTCGACGGCCATCCCTACCTCCGCCGGCTCCTGACCTACGAGGGCTTCGAGGGCCACCCCTTGCGCAAGTCCTACCCCTGGCGCCTGGCCCAGCCGCGTATCCCCCTGAAGGACGACGTGTAGCATGGAACCGATGACGCGGATCCAGCGGGAAGCCCGGCCGGAGAACATGCTTCTCAACATGGGCCCGTCCCACCCGGCCATGCACGGGACGATCCGCGTCATGCTCGAGCTCGACGCCGAGAGGATCCTCAACGCCGAGGTCGAAGTCGGCTATTTGCACCGCGGCTTCGAGAAGACCTGCGAGAACAAGACCTGGTTCAACCTACTGCCCTACACCGACCGCCTCAACTACGTCTCGCCCCTGATCAACAACCTCGGCTACGCCATGACCATGGAGAAGATGCTCGGCCTGACCGTCCCCGGGCGGGCCCAGCTCATCCGCGTCCTCATGAGCGAGATGTCGCGCGTCTCGGACCACCTGACCTGCCTCGCCGCCATGGCCATGGAGTGCGGCGCGTTCACCGTCTTCCTCTACATGATGAAGGCCCGCGAGTTCCTCTGGGAGGCGATCGAGTTCACGGCCGGGGCCCGGATGACGACCTCCTACATCCGCATCGGCGGAGTCCGGGCCGAACTGCATCCCGACTGGCGCGGCGCCGTCGCCACGGCGGTCGGGGAGACCCGCAAGGTCCTCAAGGACGTCTCGGGACTTCTCGACGGGAACAGCATCTTCCTGGGCCGAACCCGGGACGTCGGGGTCATATCGAAAGAGGACGCCCTGTCCTACGGTTGGACCGGGCCGTGCCTCCGTTCGACGGGCATCGCCTACGACGTGCGCAAGGCCGATCCCTATCTCGTCTACGACCGGCTCGACTTCGAGGTCCCGGTCGGCGACCGCGGCGACAACTTCGACCGTTACAGCGTCCGGATGCGGGAAATGGAGCAGAGTCTGCGGCTGCTCGAACAGATCTCCGCGCTCATTCCCGACACGGCGCCCCTGGCCGGGGGACCGGCGGTCGAGCCGGCCGAGGCCATTCGGCGGTCGAGGCGGCAGCGGGTCGAAGGCCCCGTCGCCCTTTCTCCCAACCTCGAGGGCTCGGAGCAGGACCGCCTCGCGGGCCTGATGGCCGTGGGCGGCGTCGGAGTGCCGCCCAAGGAGTCGACCTACACGACGATGGAGGGGCTCATCAGCCACTTCCTCTTCTTCATGGACGGCAAGGGCATCCGGCCGCCCAAGGGCGACGTCTATTTTTCGGTCGAGGGCGGCAACGGCGAGGTCGGGTTCTACGTCGTCTCCGACGGGACGGACCGGCCCTACCGCCTGCACCTCCGGGCGCCCTGCTTCCACATCGTCGCCGCGCTCGAGCAGCTCGTCCGCGGCCGGCTCGTCGCCGACGTCATCCCGACCTTCGGTTCGATGAACATGATCGGGGGGGAGCTCGACCGATGAGCTACGCCCCTTCCGCCGCGGCCCTCGAACGGATCGAACGGGCGATCGCCCTGTATCCCGAGCGGGGAGCGGCCCTGCTTCCGGTCCTCCAGGCGATCCAGGCCGAAACGGGCTTCGTCCCAGCCGAGGCGGAGGTCTGGGCGGCCGAAAAGCTCGCCCTCGAGCCGATCCGCGTCCGCGAGGTCCTTTCCTTTTATAGTCTGTTCCGCCGCGAGCCGGCGGGCCGGACCGTGATCCGGGTCTGCCGGAACCTGAGCTGCACCCTGGCCGGGGCCGAAAGCATCATCGGCTTCCTCCGGGACCGGCTCGGCCTCGGGCCCGGGAACGACACGACGTCCGATGGCCGGATCACCCTGGTCGCCGTCGAGTGCCTGGGCAACTGCGACAACGCGCCGTGCCTCCAGGTCGACGGCGTCGACCGCGGCCGGGTGACGAGAGAAACGGCCGAAGCCCTCCTCTGCGAGCTCGAGGCGAAATGAGCGGACAGGCCTTCCGTTCCCTTCCCCTGGACGACGCTTCGTGGCGCCTCGAGGCCTACCTGGCCAGATGCGGATACGGGGCGGCGCGCCGGGCACTGACGTCCATGGCCCCCGCCGATGTCGTCGCCGAGGTCCGCAATTCCGGGCTTAGGGGCCGGGGAGGCGCGGGCTTCCCGGCCGGGCTGAAATGGTCGTTCGTCCCCCAGGGCCGGCCGGGCCCGCGGTATCTTTGCGTCAATGCCGACGAAGGCGAGCCGGGCACGTTCAAGGACAGGGCCATCCTGGTCCGGGACCCGCACCGGCTCCTCGAGGGCATGATCATCGCCGCGTTCGCGGTGGGCATCGGCACCGCCGTCGTCTACGTCCGCGGCGAATACGAGCGCATCGCCGGACGCCTGCGCGACGCCGTCGCCGAAGCTGAGGCTGCGGGCCTCCTGGGCCGGCGGATCTGCGGCACGGCCTTCGGGCTCGACGTCATCGTCCATTTCGGGGCCGGGGCCTACATCTGCGGCGAAGAGACGGCCCTGCTCGAATCGGTCGAAGGCCGCCGCGGCCAGCCCCGGCTCAAGCCGCCGTTCCCCGCCGTCGTCGGGCTGTTCGGGGCGCCCACCGTCAT
>JBGSUG010000162.1:0-18310 GCA_041736225.1 Candidatus Aminicenantales bacterium
GCCGGGACGAGCCCGGCCACAGGCACGCGGACCTGGCTCTCGACGAGGGCGGGCAGCCCGGTCACCCGGATCTCGCCGTCGGCGCGGCTGATGTAGCCCTTGCGCTCCAGGCTCTGGAGGTGCTTGAGGACGGCCGAGGGACTGGGGATCTTGAGCGTCGAGCCCAGCTGGCGGATGGTCGGGGCGTAGCCGTGCCCGAGGATGAAGTCCTCGACGGCCTGGAGGACCTTGGCCTGCCGCAGGGTCAGCTCGCGTCTCAGCGTGTTTACCATTTTGTTCACCTTTTATAAGATAAGACCGCCGCGGGCGTTTGTCAAGAGGAAAATCGCCGGACCATGACTTGGCCTTTATCGGGTTGTGAGACGTGACCAGGTGGGACGGGACCGGGTTTCGGAGCGCCGCTACCTATTCTTGGCCGCTGCCCGAAGATACTTGAGATCCTCCAGGTCCTTGGGCCGCCCGACGGCCTTCTTGTTCTTGATCAAGGCAGCCAGGCCTATGTAGCGAACATCGACTTTTTTCCCCCGGATCAGCAACTGTTCGGTGATCCGGTCCTTCCAGGCCTCGTCGAATCCGACGCCGGAGATCGTGTTGTGCAGGTCGATCCGATTCGGGGGAAATCCGAACTGAACGATCTGTCCTCTTCGGGCCAGGTCGCCCGCGGATCCGATCCCGGGGACGTCTCCTGACCAGAATTCCCGGAGAGCGGCATACAGGGCCCGGCAATTCTTGAGGGACGGCTCATAGAACAGGTCGATGTCGCCCGTCAGCCGGGCAAAGCCGTGGTAGATGACCGCTTCCGCCCCGACGATGAGAAGACGGACCCCGTGCTTTTGGAGATGGACGAACAGATCCAGAACATCCCGGGAGAAATGAGAGGGAGTCATTTAGCTGCCTCGGCGCTCCGGATCCGGGGAGGGTTCTTACCGTAAAATCTCTTGCGCAGCACCCTGGCGATGCGCTGGCGCGCTTCGGGGCTAAGGCCGATATAATATTGGATGTCCGAAGCTTCCTGGTCCTCGAAGCTGCTGAATACCTTGACTTGCGTTCGCCTGCGCTTCATGACGGTATTATCTCACACCGCCCATCCGGAAAAAAGCGGAAGAAGAGCGCGCTGGCCGTCGAGACCACCTCTACGGCCGACCTGAGCCGATTCTAGCCAAGGGGCCGTTGGCTGGCAAGCCTCGTTTTCGAGCGCGGCTGGGGATCGCCGGCACTCGTTTTCTTGACAGGATGGAGGGGCGTGTGGAATAGTGTCATGTCCTATGAAGAAATTCCTGAAGAAAGCCCGTTGGATCCTGATCCCGGCCGCCCTGGCCGCGATCGTCGTCCTCTGGGTCGTCAAATTCGAATCCCAAAAACCCGAGATCCGTCCGGCCGACGACAGTCCGTTCCTCGGCCGCGAGCTGACGTTTCAGGCCAGCGACCGGAAAAGCGGTCTGGCCGAAGTCCGGGTGGAAGCCGTCCAGGACGGCCGGACCATCGAGGTCTTTTCCGAAAGATTCCCCGCGACGCTGCCGGCTTACGCCAAAACGCTTTCCCTGCGCCCGCTTCCCGCCGGGCTGATCGACGGCGAGATCCTCCTCCGGATCTCGGCCGAGGACCGCTCCTGGAACGGCGGGAACACCGCCATCTTGGAAAGAAAGATGATCCTCGACACCCGCTCACCCCGGATGAACATCGTCGGCGGGCCTCACTATATCAACACGGGAGGCGCTGGCGTCGTCTCCTGCACCGTGGACGAGGAAACCCCGCTCGTCGGGATCCGTGTCGGCGAGCGCTTTTTCCCCGGATTTCCGAGCGGTGAAAAACGCTTCCTGGTCTTTTTCGCGCTTCCTCCGGACGCGCCCCGCGACGTTTCTTTCTCCGGCGTGGCCGAGGATCCGTCCGGCAACCGGACGACCATCGTTTTCCGGCCGGTGATCAAGCCCGTCGCCTTCAAGCAGGACACCCTGAGCCTGTCCGACAAGTTCCTCGGAGACGTCGTCTCCTATTTCAAGAACATCGACCCGGCGCTCCGGGGAACGGACCTGGAGGCCTTCCTGACGGTCAACCGGACACAGCGGAAGCTGGATTATGAGCGGCTGGCGACCCTCTGCAAGAAAACGGAATCCCGGATGCTTTGGTCCGGGGCGTTTCTCCGGCTCCCGAACTCGAAGCCCATGGCCTCTTTCGGGGACCGGCGGACCTATACGTACGACCGCAAGGTCGTCGACCAACAAGTCCATCTCGGCGTGGACCTGGCCTCCACGGCCCAGTGTCCGATACCCGCAGCCAACACCGGCCGGGTCGTGTTCGCCGACCCGCTGGGTATCCACGGCCTGACGGTCGTCCTGGATCATGGCCTGGGATTGTTCAGCATGTATTGCCATTTGAGCCAGATCGATGTCGCGTTGTCCCAGGACGTGACGCGGGGCGAGACCCTCGGGCTTTCGGGATCCACGGGCCTGGCCGGCGGCGACCATCTCCATTTCGCCATGCTCATCCACGGGGCATTCGTCAATCCCGTGGAATGGTGGGATGACCACTGGATCCGCGACAACGTCGAACTCAAAACAAGATAATAAACCCTTAGGATCGCTTTACCGGAAAGAGCGCAAACCCATGGACAGGGCGGTCGTACCCACCCCGCGCCGGGCCTATCTGGACAACCTCAAGACCGTGCTCGTGGCCGGCGTCATCACGGGTCACGTCTTCATCACCTACGGCGACGTCGGGTCCTGGGCCTACCGCGAGCCTTCCGCCAATAAAGCGTTCGTCATCCCCGCAGCGCTCTACGTCGCTCTCGGCTCCATGTTCGCGATGGGCCTGTTCTTCCTTATCGCCGGGCTGCTCGTCCCGCGGGCGTTGGCCCGCAAGGGCCCGGCAGGTTTTATAGGCGACCGCCTCGTCCGGCTCGGCCCGCCCTTCCTGGCGTTCCTGCTCGTCGTCTTCCCCGTCGTACGCTGGATGGGCGACGGCCGCGGCCGGTCACTCGCCTGGTTCTTCCGGGCTCAACTGAAGGACCTCGATCCCGGGCCGTTGTGGTTCGTTCTCGCCCTGCTCATCTTTTCCGCGGCCTACGCCGCCTGGCGCGCCCTCCGGCCGGGCCGGCCCACTCCCCGTCCGTGGCGGCCGTCTTTCCTCGCCGGCCTGGCCGCGGGCATCGCGGCGGCCACGTTCGTCGTCCGGCTGCGATACCCGATCGACTCCCACCAGATCTTCGTGTTGCACGTCTGGCAGTGGCCCCAGTGCATAGGCCTTTTCGCGCTCGGCATCGCCTGCGCCGAGAACGGCTGGCTCGATCCGGTCACGGACCGGCTGCGGCGGCTGTCCGGCCTCGCGTCCATCGGCGGGGCGCTGACGATCGTCTCGGCCCTCCTGCTCAACATGAAAAACACGGATCCTCTCGGGGGCGGGATGTCCTGGCAGGCGGCCGCTGTCGCCATCGGCGAAGGGATCACGGCGGTGGGCTCGTCCGTCTGGCTGCTCGGATTCTTCCAGCGCCGCCTCGACCGCGCCGGAACTCTGGCGCGCGGGATGGGACGGGCCGCCTTCGGCGCCTATGTGGTCCAAGCCCCGGTGGCCGTCGCGGTGGCGCGCCTGGCCCAGCCGTTGCCGATCGCTCCGGAACTCAAGTTCCTTTTCGTGGCACCGGCCGTGGTGGCCGGCTCGTTCGGGCTCGCCTGGCTGCTCACGCGCGTCCCCGGCATCAAACGCGTCCTCTGACCGACGAACGGGCCTCTATTTCGTCTTCCTCCTGGCTTCCCTGCGGGCGTTTTATCAAGGGAAAAAGCGAATTGAATTCGGCAATGGGTATTGTTTCCCCTGAAATGATTAGATATCATGTCGGCTGCGAGGGAGTCCCGACATGATGAACTGCCCCAAATGCGAGACGAACCACAAAGCCGGGAAAAAATTTTGCACGGCTTGCGGCGCCGCTCTTACCGCTCCGGCGCCCGCACCGATCCCGGCCTCCGCTCCGCCCAGCGCCCCGGCGCCGAAAGCCAAGCCCGGACCGCCGCCCGTTCCTTCTCCCCAACGCGACAAGGCCGGGGACGATGCGCCAGACGCCTGGAAACGGTCTTGGCGCTGGGTGCGGATCGTGCTGCCGGTCGTCGTCCTCATCTTCGCGCTGGCGGTCATTTACGTCGCCGGAACGGTGCTCATCGCGGAAGGCCCGCTCGATTTCCGCGACGATGAAGTCGTCACGAGCTGGGGGCTGCTCCTGCTCGGCCTCGCCGGGGCTTCCGGCGCCATTCTGCTCCTTCGCCGCGGCCGGTCCCGCCGTCCCTAGCGCCATGGCTCCTTTGACTCCGATGAAAGAACGTGCGGGTTTCTTGCGCCGGTTCCCGGCCCTCGTTCTGGATGCGGCCTTCATTCTCCTCTTGGTCTTTCCCTTCGGGAGACCCGCATCCAGGCTCCTCGCGGCCCTCGGCGTCCACCTGGCTTCGATCGACACGAACGCCGGGGCCGTGGGGGCCTTTCTTTTTTATTCCTGGGCGATCGCGATCTTCTATCTGCTCATCGAGGCCGCCACCGGGGCGACCCCGGGGAAGCTCATCATGAGGCTGAAGGTGGCCGGCGCAGACGGGGATCCCGCGTCATGGGGCAGACGGCTGGGGCGATATTTGGGGAAGTTATGTTTCCTTCTCATCATCCCGCCTTTCGGCATGACCGAGGCCGCGGTCCTGGTCTATCCCTTCCTGGTCGTGGGTTTGGCCTCGTTCCTGGGCACATTCCTCATTTTCAGCCCCGGGAAGCAGACGCTCTACGACAGGCTGACGCAAACGGCCGTTTTCAAGCGCGGACGCCCTCGGTAGGAGAAGGACCATGACGGGGAAGTCGACCAGGATCGCGGGGACGATCGCCAAAGCCCTCCTCAAAACGCTGGCCACCTTGGCCGTCACAGTGGCGTTGTCTTTACTGCTTTGGCGGCTGGACCCCCGGATCGGGATGCTGGTCCTGGTCGTCGGGCCCGTCCTGTCCATGATCCAGTCCTATAAACACGAATGGCCCCTTCATTGGGCGACGATCCTGCTGCCGGCTTTCGCGGCTGTGGCGTCCTTCGTTGTGCAGCTGGCAACGTTCCCCGTCGGCCAGGCCGTTTCCTTCTTCGCTCCCGCGATCCTCTTCGGCCTGTTGCTCGGGTCCCTTCAGGGCCGCGGACACCGGATCCACCTGCGCGGGACCCGGGTCATGGTCCAGCGCACCTGGCTCACCCTCGTCGTTTGGGCGGTCTGTTTCCTCGCCACGCAGGCCGCGGCGCTTTTCAACCTCCGGGAGATCGTCGGCCTATCGATGGCCGGCGGCGCCTTCTCGACGGCCATGGTCCTCGGCCTGTCGCTCTTCCTTTTCAGCCGCTACCGCAAGGGCCGGCGCCAGATCGTCCGTCTGAAGAAGGCGGCCCGGCTGGCCGTGATTCTCAGCGCTTTCATGCTCCCCCTGTGGCTCGCGGCGCCGCTCCGTCTGCAGGCCCAGGATGCGCAATCGGTGGCCGAACAGCTCCTCCTGGATTCGGACCTGCCCCAGCGATTCACGATAAACAAACAGATCGGCCAGAGACTGCGGGCGGATACCGCGCAGGAGCTTCAACAATTGAGCGGCCAGCTCCGGCAGGCCAATCTCACACCGCCCAGGGATATCGGCCGGTTGGCCACCTTATTCGACAACGATCCCATGGCCAATATGGCCGTCCTGAGCCTCGTCCTCTACGAGTTCCCCAGTTCGGAGGACGCGGCGGCGTTCCATAACCTGATGCTGAAAGAATCCCCGGGTTCCTTCGGTTCCTGGGAGACGATCTCCGGTTGCGGTGACGTGGCCGTTCAGACGATGGACGAATGGACCGGCTTCGCTCTGTCGGCCCGGGGTCGCTGGGTCATCCAGATGATCATGCAATATCCCTTCACCATGTTCATCACCGAGTATGACAACAGCTACAGCCCGGACATGAAGAGAGCGGCCCTGGAACAAGCCCGGGCGCAGGTCATGGGGTCCCTGACCGGCCTGCTGCGGACGGCCGACAGCCGTCTTCCCGGCACGACGGTTTCGCGCCGGGACCGCTCGGACGATGACTCTGGACATCGCACCGGCGGCTCGGAAAGCCGGGCTCTTCCGCCCGAGGGGACGGCCGCGGCGACGGCCGGCGTTATCCTGCTTCTCTCGGGCGGCGCCGTGAGCATCGCCTCCGGGGCGGCTTCGGCCGCGGCATCGGCGCTGCAGGCCGCTCTCTCGAATGCCGCTCAAGCCTCCGGAGAAGCCGGGACGCGGATCCTGTCCGGGGACGAAGCCCTTCTCTGGCTCAAGGATAACGATTTTATCAAGGACGGCCAGCCGACGGATAAATTCACCAACTGGCAGCGGCAGTTGGCCTCGAACGAGACGCCCGATACGGATGGACTGGGCGCCATGGTCGGCAACTGGAGCTGGGGTGAAAAATGGGGGCCCGAGGGCCAGCGCATCGATCTCGGCCACAAGGACGATAAAGGTAACTGGGTCGAGCCGGAGATCACGATCGTTGTCGGCGGCGGAGAGCCGCAGCCCCCCTCCGAACCTGAGGCGCCGCCCCCCGAAGAGGGGCCCGGGCCGGAGCCGGAGTTCCCTCCCGAAAAAAAGGAACCGCCTCCGGAAAAAGAACCTCCTCCGCCCCCTCCCGAAGAAGAGCCGGTGCCGCCCGCCCCGGATGAAGCCTGCAAAGACGACCTCCGGACGATCCACCAACTCGAATCCGGGATCGAGAAGATCAAGCAGATCAACCAGCAAATGCAGAATGAGATCAATGAACTCCAGCGGCAAAAGTACAATATGGCGGAGAGCTGGGGCGCGTGCGCCGTCGTCGATGGGGCGAGCTGGGTCGTTTCGGAATTTCTGATCTTGAACCCGATCGTCGGCCTTCCGGCCAGCGCGCTCCAGGCCGCCGTGGTCAACGCCTTGAAAAACACCATCCGCGACTATTTCCTGGGCGATCGATCCCGGCCGGCTAATTATGGGGATGCTATGAAAAAGGGGGTGTTCTTCAAGGGGCTTTCGGAGTTGTATAAAAGATACATTGAGACGGAAATGGCTGAGTTCACCAAGCTGCGACCTAGCGGAGATCCCCTCATGACTAAAGCTTATGCGGATAAGTTCGTGGCCAAGGCCGGCCAGCTTGTCCGTGCCACAGCCAATCCATTTTTCATGGGCGTGGATTACGGCACATTGATCAAGAACCTGAGAGTCGTCAATGAGTTGATCGACCATAAAAAGAATTTGATCCAGAGCAATACGGGCGTGATCGGGAAAATGGACCTGGAGCTCAAGGCCGCCAACGATAAATATCTGGATTGCGCCGGACGGGCCATGGAGGCCATTCGAAGATTCGTCGAGATGAAAAAAGAGACCGAAGCCTGGATAGCCCAGCAGAATCAGGCCCGGCGCCAACGACTGCGCAGAACGGGCGGCGGCTGAAAGAATGCGGGACCTGAAGGAGAGGAGCGGCATGGAATCCCTGATGACGTACGACAGCGGCCGGGCGACCGCCGTCTTCACCGATCTGGCTTTCAAACTGACTTCGAAAACAGGCCCCCTCGATGAGATCTGGCCCAAGCTCAACCGGTTGAAGTTCCGGGACCCCGACGGGAAATACTGGACCCAGGGGCTCTGCAGCAAGCGCTGGTTCCGGCACGACGGCCAGGCCTGGCGGCCTGCGGGCTTCCCCGGGAACACGCTCGAAGGCCCCGCCGAATTCGCGGCCCTTTCGCCCGCCCGCCCTTCGAGAAAGGACGAAGACCCGGTCCTGCCTCAGATCGAAGAAACCCAGGCGAACGCGAGGGCGGCGAACGGCGTCGCCGTGATGGAGAAGATCGCGGCCGGCATCCGGCTCGATTACGAGAAGGGGCTCTATTCTTCGGAAGACGCGGAAAGGCTTCTCCAGGATCACTATCTGACGGACAAGACAGGGACGATCTGGGCGATCGGCTTCCGCTCCGGAGCATGGCATTTCTATCGAGACCAGAGATGGATAAAGTCCCCGACGGCGCCGGATGCGGCCTCGCTGCCCGGCCCGGAGGAATTGAAGGTCATAAACGGAGACGTACGACTGGCCCTTCTGCTCCTTTTCGCTTCCGACGAGCCGCTTCCCGAAAAAGCGGCTGCTCCGTGGGATCCTCCGGCTGATATCCCGGAAAAGCCGCTATTTTGCGTATGGTGCTTCGGGGTCAATCCGGCCGACAGCGCTTTCTGCCGGCTCTGTGGGGCTCCCGGGGACAAGCTGGTGAACGATCCGGAGAAGCTGCCCAGGAAGATCGAGGCTCCGGAGACAGCCGGTCAGCCGTGTCCGAAATGCGGCCGGGCCAACGACGCCGAGGCCGGTTTTTGCGAGCAGTGCGGAACCCGGCTCGGGAAGCGACCCCCGGCCAAGAATTTCTGCTCCTCGTGCGGCCAGAAGATCGAGTCCGGGGATCTTTTCTGCGGCGGCTGCGGAAAAAAGGTCGTTTGACCTTAGAGTAGGACTTTACTTCGTCTTACGCTTGGCTTCCGCGCGGGCCAGGTTCTCCTTCACCCGAAACTTCACGATCCGGGCGATCAGGCCGTACGGGATGGGCTTTCCCAGCGGGAATCGCAACGTGCCCTTCGAGGTCTCGTAAGCGGCGAGCTCGTCTTTGAAATTCACGATGCCCGTCGACGTCGGGAAGAAGCCGATGTGGCTCTTGAACGCGGCGAAATAGACCAGGGACCCGTCCTGGACGAAAGCCGGCATCATGTAGCTGATCTTTTCCTCCGCCCCGGGCGCGCTCTCCCCCGTCTTCATCGGCGGCCTATTTCACCCGGACGCTGCGGTCGGACATGTTCAGGAATTCCTGGCCGTCCGGCAGCTTCATGTAGGTCTCGGACTCGTATATGTCGGGCGAGACGATCCTGATGACCATCCGGACCGGCGCTTCGCCGCCCAGGGGGTCGGTCCAGCGTCCCGTGAAGGTGTAGGTCTTTTTCCCCGCGTCGTATGTCCCCTTCAGAAGATAGAAGCTGGTCGAGGAGTTGTCGATCCAGAAGGTCGCATAGGCCTTGGCGATATTGTCGTAGCCCGAGATCTGAAGGCCTTCGAACGGCTGGCCCATCATTTCGCCCTTGTAGATCAGGCGGACATAACGGCCGCCCAGGATCATCTCGCCCAGGTTCGTATTGACCGATTCGGTCGCCGGTGCGCCGGGAGCGGCCCACATTTTTGATTCGACCTTCCAGCGGCCGGCGAAATACTTGAGGGCCTCATGATCGGCCGTGACGGCCCCGGCCTTCATGTAAGCCTCCATGGCCTTGGCCTGGTCCTGTTCGGACATCTGGGCCAAGCCCGAAACGCTTATCGACGCGAAAAGCGCGAGCGCTAGAACGGCTTTTTTCATGGGAGAATCTCCTTCCCGTTCAATATAGGCCCGATTCCCTATTAATTCAATAGGAAATGGCGTGATCAAGAATAAAACCCTTTGGGTTCGGCCCTAAGCTCACCCCTCTCGCGCAGCGCGCAAAAAGCCCGAGGAACTGGAAAAACGGACGCCGATGCTATGTTTACTTCACGGCGCGCTTGATTGCGCGCTTCACATCCTTGACCGCGCCCTTGGCTCGACCCGTGAGCTCATCCATCTCGCCCTCCCGCTTGAGCTTCTTGTTGCCGGTCAAATCCCCTACCGCTTGCTTGATCTTGCCCTTGCTCTTGTCGATCATCTCGCCCATTTTTTCCTCCTGTCGTCGATATTGCATGAACGGTTACTAACGAACCGCACAGATCCGGTCATCGAGGTATGTTTGCGCACGTCTTCGTGAGGAGACACTGTTCCCGCGGACGGTTCAGGCCTCGGGCGTTCCGGCTTCCATCTCCTTCTGGTGCGACTTCCGGATATCCTCGAATCCCCTCTTCAGCTCGCTTTTGAGTTCGGCGGCTTCGTCGGACGTGATCTTCTTGGCCTCCACGAAGCCGTGGACGACGGTGCCGACGACCTGAGCATAGGTCTCCTTCGTGATATCCTTCAAGCGGGACAGCTCCTCCGAGATCCGGTCGGAGATCTCCTCGTAATGCCTCTTGATGTTCTCGCGCGTCTCCTTCCCGGATCGGGGGGCGACGAGAATCCCTGCGATCAAACCCAGCAGCGCTCCGCGTAAAAATGCCGATTTCGTCATTTTGGTCTCCTTGATTCCTCACAATCGTTTTCGCTCGCGCCTTTCGGGACGCATCACTGCCGGCCTCGATCCGGCCCACCTCCTGAACCTAGCAATCTTCGTGCCACCTCGGACCTGACAAGCACATTCCCCCAAAGGTTTGGCACGGGGATTGCATATATTATAAGAAGCGGGTCCGAAGCTCGGGCCGAATCATCTCAACAGGAGTCTAATCATGGACGCTAAGATCATCGCGGCCGTGGAGCTGCTCAATGCTGCGGCCAAGGAAAAAGGGGAGGACGTGCAGGATTTCATCTCGGAGAAGTATTCCCATCTCAAGAAGGCCCTGGTGACGGGCCCGACGGACTTCGTCAAGAAAAACCCCTGGTGGGTGGCCGGAGGGCTGGCCCTGGCTATCTTGACCGCGGCGGGCATCCTCTACGCCGTGAATCGGAGGAATTCCCACCGGGAGGGGGAGGTTCCGGAAGAAGGCCTGAAGTCTCCGGGCAGCGGGGCCTGAACCGGAACGCTTGGTCAGGGCGGCGTGACCTTTCTTCACAGGCAGGAATCCTTCCTGCCATAAAGGACAGATTTCCGGCGGCGCGATAGTATTCGATCAGCGGAATTCTTCGAAGATATCGGCCAATTTCCCCTTGTCCAGGGCACGGTCCTTCAGGGGCGTGGAGCCCTTCAATCCTCCGAGATCTTCGTATGTCCTGCGCTCCGCCCGGAAAATGACCCCGAGGGGGATCCTGTCGCCCCATTCCAGGGCCTTCCGGAAAGCCGCCGGCCTGTCCGTCGGGTCATACGAAGCCTCGTCCAGCACATAGACCCTTTTTTTATACCAATCGAAGGTGTTGACTTTGTTGAAGGAAACGCAGGGCTGGAGGATCTCCAAAAAGGAAAAGCCTTCGTGCCGAATGGCCTTTTGGATCAGATCGACCAGATGATCCATCTCCCCCACGAATCCTCGCGCGGCGAAGCCGCAATCGCCCGCCACGGCCAGAGCCAGCGGTCTTTCCGGCTCCATGGAATTGCCCTCAGGGGTGGTACCGGTGACCATGTCCGCGTCCGTGGTGGGGGAAGCCTGTCCCTTGGTCAACGCGTAGATCTGGTTGTTGTGGACGAGATAGGTCATGTCGAGGTTGCGCCTCACGGCATGGATGAAGTGGTTCCCCCCCTCCGCGAAGCCGTCCCCGTCCCCTCCGTCGGCGATGACGGCCAGGTCGTGATTGGCTATCTTGGCGCCCGTCGCCACGGGAAGCGCCCGGCCGTGCAGGCCGTTGAACATGTTGCAGCGGAGATAGTGAGGGAGCTTGGCCGCCTGCCCTATCCCGGAGACGATCAACACCTGTTCCGGCTTCAGCCCCGACAGTGCCAACGCCCGCTTCAGCGCGCTCAGAATGCCGAAATTCCCGCATCCCGGACACCAGGCGATCGGATCGTCGCTCTTGAACACGTCTATGTCAGCCATGGTCGTCAGCCTCTCGTGGTTTCCAGCCTGGTCTTGAGTTCGTCCGGCGTGAACGGCCGGCCGTCGTACTTGAGGATCTTTTCCGCAATATGGAGGCCGGTTTCCATCCTCAACAATTTGCAGAATTGACCGGTGGCGTTGTTCTCCACGGCGATGAGGCGGGCCCCTTGAGATATCTCCCGGGGTATGGGGGCCTCGGGAAGCGGATACAGCTCGCTGAAGTGAATATAGCCCCAGTTCGCGCCCTCCGCGCGCAGCGCTTGAACGGTCTCTTCGACCGCGCCGAGCGTGGATCCCCAACACACGAGATAGGATTCGGCGTCGGGGCCGGGGAAGATCTTCGGACCGGCCATCTCTGCCCGCATGCCGGCGAGCTTGCGCAGCCTTTTTTCCACCATGGAACGGCGGACGTCGGCGCTCTCGGTGATGTGCCCCGCGACGGTGTGCTCGTCGCTGTCGGCGTAGAGGACCTGGCCGGGGGTGCCGGGCAGGAGTCTGGGCGAGATACCCGAATCCGTTATCTCGTACCGGGCATACGCGTAGGGTTTCAAGTCCTTCAGGGCCTGTTCGGACACGAGGCTCTGCGCCCCGCCGAACAGATCATCCATGGCGAACGGTTCTACGGTCCAGGACGAGTCGTTGAGAGCTTGATCGCCCAGGACGAACACCGGGGATTGATATTTTTCCGCCAGATAGAAGGCCTTCCGGATCGCGAAGAAGGCCTCCTCCGCGTTTCCGGGAGCGAAAACGGCGCGGGGGAATTCTCCGTGGGCGCAGTGCGTCACGAAGAGGAGGTCGGCCTGTTCCGTCCGGGTCGGGAATCCGGTGGCCGGCGCGGGCCTCTGGCAGTCGACGACGACCAGCGGGGTCTCCGTCATTCCGGCCAGGCTGATGCCCTCCACCATCAGGGCCAGGCCGCCCCCCGACGTTCCGGTCATGGCCCGCGCCCCGCAGAAGAACGATCCGATGGCTATGTTGACGGCGGCGATCTCGTCTTCGGCCTGTTCCACGACGATCCCGAGCTCTTTGCTTTTCGAGGCCAGATACTCCATAATGGCCGTGGCCGGCGACATGGGATAGGCCGAGTACAGCCGGACGTTGGAAGCCAGGGCCCCCAGGGCCATCGCTTCGCTTCCCGTGAGAAGCATCCTCCGGCGGCCCTCTTCTCCGGAGTGGTGGAGCGCGCATAGCGGCGGCCCTTCGGGCCTGTCCTTCATCCGCTCGAAGCCTTTGCGGGCGCATTCCCTGTTGGCTTGGACGACCTTGTCGCCTTTGGGGGAGAAGACCTCGCCCAGGAGCGCCAGAAGGGGCTCGAGCGAAAAGCCCGTCAAGGCCATCAACGCCCCGGAAGCGACGCTGTTGGCCATCCGGGAACTGCCGCCGGTTTCCTCGGCGAGCTTTTCCATGGCCAGAGGCAGATATTTCGGTCCCGACGGGGCGTTTTCACCGGCCTTCCTCTCGTCATAGACGATGAGGCCGTCCACTCCGTCCCGGTAGAGCTCCAGGGTATTCTTGTCCAGGCATACCAGGATATCGACGCGGCCGGAAGGACAGCTCACCGCGCGGTCGCTGACGCGGATCTGGATGTAATTGTGCCCTCCCCTGATCCGGCTCATGACGTCGTGGTTGATGAAGACGTGGAGCCCGCTGCGCACGAAGGCGCTTCCGAGCAGACTGCCGATCGAATTCATGCCCTGCCCGGCTTCGCCGCCTACGCGGATGCTAAGGTCGCAGTGGTCTTTTTTGTCCTTGTCCACGGTCATGTCAGAGTCCTCCCCCTTGTCCCCTCCGCCCCTCCGCCCGGAACCAGGCCGGACGCAAGGCCGATCGGCACCGAAGCCCGAAACGGGGGCGAGGGCCCGGCGGACCTCCGCGGTGCTAGACCGTCGCGCCTCAGAGGGCGTCGATGATCGCGTTCAGGGTCGGGCACGGCCTCATGGCCGCCTCGAGCTTCTTCCTGTCCGGGTGGTAATAGCCGCCCATGTCGACTGGCTTGCCTTGGAACGTTATCAGGCAGGCGTCGATCTCCGCGGCCTTCTCGCCGAGCGTCTTGGCCACAGGCGCGAACTTGGCCTTGAGCACCGCGTCCTTGTCCTGGGCGGCCAGGGCCTCGGCCCAGTAGAGGGCCAAATAGAAGTGACTGCCCCGGTTGTCGATCTGGCCGACCTTGCGGGCCGGCGACTTGCCGTTGTCGAGGAACTTGCCGATGGCCGTGTCGAGGGTCTCGGCCAGGACCAGGGCCTTGGCGTTCTGGAACGCCCCGGCCACGTGCTCGAGCGAGGCCGCGAAGGCCGAGAACTCGCCGAGCGAGTCCCAGCGCAGGTAGCTCTCCTTCTCGAACTGCTGGACGTGCTTGGGGGCCGAGCCCCCGGCGCCCGTCTCGAACAGTCCGCCCCCGGCGAGCAGGGGCACGATGGACAGCATGTAGGCGCTCGTACCGATCTCGAGGATCGGAAAGAGGTCCGTCAGGTAGTCACGGAGGACGTTGCCCGTCACCGAGATCGTGTCCAGGCCCTTGCGGATGCGCTCGAGGGAGTACTTCATGGCCTCGACGGGCGCCATGATCTCGATGGTCAGACCGGCCGTGTCGTGGTCTTTGAAGTATCTTTCGACCTTGGCGATGATCTGCGCGTCGTGGGCCCTGTTCCGGTCGAGCCAGAACACCGCGGGAGCGCCCGTGGCCTTGGCCCGTTTGACGGCCAGCTTGACCCAGTCCCGGATGGGGATGTCCTTGACCCGGGACAGCCGCCAGACGTCGCCCGTCTCGACGGCGTGCTCCATGAGGACGCGGCCGTCGGCCGCGACCACGCGGACCGTCCCGTCGAAGGGGATCTCGAAGGTCGTCGGGTGGGACCCGTATTCCTCGGCCTGCTGGGCCATCAGACCGACGTTGGGGACGTCGCCCATGGTCGCCCGGTCGAATGCGCCGTGCTTCCGGCAGTCCTCTATGATGGTCTTGTAGATCCGCGAGTAGCAGCGGTCGGGGATCATGGCCTTGGTCTCGTGGAGCTTACCGTCGGGGCCCCACATTTGGCCCGATTCGCGGACGACGACCGGCATGGAGGCGTCGACGATGATGTCGCTCGGGACGTGGAGGTTGGTGATGCCCTTGTCCGAGTCGACCATGGCCAGCGGGGGCCGCTGGGCATAGACGGCCTGGATGTCGGCCTCGATCTCCTTCTGCTTGGGCTCGGGCAGGGTCTTGATCTTGGCGTAAAGATCGCCGAGGCCGTTGTTGGGATTGAAGCCGCATTCCTTGAGCGCCGCGGCATGCTTGGCCAGGGCCGCCTCGTAGAAGACCGAAACGGCATGCCCGAAGAGGATGGGGTCGGAGACCTTCATCATCGTGGCCTTGAGGTGGAGCGAGAGGAGCAGGCCCTTGGCCTTGGCGTCCTCGATCTCGGCGGCATAGAAGGCCCGCAGGGCCTTCCGGCTCATGAACGTGCCGCTGAGGATCTCGCCGTCGAGCGCCGTGAGCTCGTCCTTGAGGACCTTGACCGCGCCGTTCGCGCCCTGGAGCTCGATCCGGAAGTCGACTTTCTTCTCGACGGCCGCCGACTTCTCGTTGCCGTAGAAATCGCCGCCGGTCATGTGGGAGACGTGAGCCTTGGACTCCGGCGTCCAGGGGCCGAGGGGCAGCATCTTCTTGGGGTTCTTCTGGGCGTATCTCTTCACGGAGACGGGAGCCCGCCGGTCGGAGTTCCCCTGGCGCAGGACCGGATTGACGGCGCTGCCCAGGACCTTGGCGTAGCGGACCTGGATCTCCTTCTCGGCCTCGGTCTTGGGATTCTCGGGATAGTCGGGCACCTTGTAGCCCTGCGACCGGAGCTCCGCGATGGTCTCCAGGAGCTGGGGCAGCGAAGCGCTGATGTTCGGCAGCTTGATGATGTTGGCCTCGGGCTTCAGGGCCAATTCGCCCAGGAAGCCCAGGTTGTCCGGGACCCGCTGGGCCTCGGTCAGGCAGTCGGGGAAGTTGGCCAGGAGGCGGCCGGCGAGCGAAATGTCGCAGAGCTCGACCTCGATGCCCGTCCCCCGGGTGAACCCCTGGATAATCGGGAGCAGGGAGTATGTGGCCAGGTAGGGCGCTTCGTCGGTTTCGGTCCAGTAGATCTTGGGAGCGGTCATAAGGCCTCCTCGTAAAAGTAAGAACGTAGGGCTTGTAAATTAACCGAAATGACGGAGACTGTCAACGCCACGGGACCCCGCGGCCCGGCCCTCAGATCGTGATCTCTTTCGCCGGCGCAGGCTCTTCGCCCTTGCCGTGATAGAGCTCGTTGACCCAGAGCCTGATCCGGTAGGCGCCGGGCTTGGGCAGCCTGAAGGTCGCGTCGAGCACCCGCTTGAACAGTGCTTTGCACGGCCGGCCGTCCAGCGTGTAAAGCAGGTGGAGGGTGGTCACGTTGTCGGGGCCCATCTCGACCTCCCTGACCGTGAGGGTTTCCGCGGTGATGCAGCCGCCGTCGACGATGGGGAAGACCAGCCTGATCCGGCTCTCCCCGAGCACCGCGAGGTCGTACGGCTTCGTTTCGTCGACCCGGTAGGTCTTGTACTCCAGCTGGAAGAGCTCGTTCAAGTCCTTGGGCGGGGGCCAGGGGAGCTTGGATGCAGCCGGGGGCGCCGACGTCGCGGGCGCCGACGCGACCGGCCCGTTTTCTTCCGGAGGAGTCCCGTCGGTGCAGCCGGTCATGACGACGGCTGCGAGAACGGCGATCAGGAATCCCGCAGTTCCTTCGAATCGTCTCATCGGGACAGCCTCCTCGGAAATTTCGGGACGACCCGGTTTCGTCCTCTTTATATTGGATTTTCGGGCTCCGGACAAGCGGAATTAGAGGGGTGTGGTATAATGAACGTGTTCATACGCAAAGGGAAACCTCAGCTATCAACACCTGAATGATTAAAGGAAGGGGCCAGAGGCCCTGACCGGTCGCATACTCCTCTCCTTTATGACGTTCAAACATCTTTACCAACCGGGCAGGCTCGGAAGAGCCCGTCCATCGTCGAAAGGAGACGAGAATGAACATCTATGTGGGCAACCTGTCCACCACCGTCAGCGAGAACGATCTGAGGGACTTCTTTCAGTCGTTCGGAGAAGTGTCGAGGGCGTCCGTCATCAAGGACAAGTTCAGCGGAGAATCCCGCGGCTTCGGCTTCATCGAGATGCCGAACAAGGCGGAGGCCGATAAGGCCGTGTCCATGCTGAACGGCAAGGACCTCAAGGGCCGGTCGGCCAAGGTCAACGAGGCCAAGCCTCGCACGGACTCGCCGCGGACCGGCGGCTTCGGCAGCAGCCGCAGCTACTGAGATCCCGGCCCCCCCGGGGAGCCCGGGGTTATCCTAACGGTTCCAACCAGGGAGCGGCTGATGAAGCCGCTCCCTTTTTTTTTCAGTTGTCGCGGCGGACCTCGATCCGGTCGAGGCCGTTGTCGTTGAATTCCTTCTCGTACTTCTCGATGAGCGGGCGCTCGCGCTCCATGCCTTTCTCGGTGTAGAGCTCCGACAGGGCCTCCTCGCCGAACTTGCGGACGTAATCGCGGTCGGCCATGCGGTAGATGAGCTGGTCCCAGAAGGAGTTGTCGTTGTAGAACTCCACGGTCTCGGTCATCTTCTCCTCGAGCTCGCCGGACGGGATGGCCTTTTTGGTCTCTTCTTCGAAATCGACGTAGTCGCCCAACCCGTGCTTCTGGGCCGCGTCGAGGACGAGGCTCTCGATCTCGTCGTATTCCTCGATGACGTCGTCGGTCCGCCAGTCGTTGGCCATGCGGTTGCCCAGGTAGACGAGCTTGACCAGGGCCGCGAGCTGTTCCTTCGTCAGTTGGACGTTCATGATGACCTTCTCCTCGAGAAAATATACCATTTTCGGGGAGTTTCGCCAAACCGGCGGCCGGGCGCGCGGGGCGTTGACAGACGGGCGTCCGGAGACTATATTTCGGGCGCGTCCATCCCCGCGAGGAGGTACGACCCATGAAAGCGAGGACCGTCGTTCCGGCCGCCGCGATCGCCGCCAAGCCTCTCGAGACCAAGCCCATCGTGAAGAAACGATGAAACGGCTCTACGATCTTGCCAACCTGGTCCTTCTCCTCCTGACGGCGGTCCTGGTCTACGGGGCCTACGGGAAGCTGCCGGCCCGCATTCCCATGCACTTCGGCCTCGACGGCCGTCCGGACCGCTGGGGCGGCCGGGGCGAGCTCATCGTGCTGGCCGTTCTCCCCTTCGTCATGACGGCCGCCTTCTACGCCCTCCTCCGCTTCGTTCCCAGGATGTCGGCCGATTCGCGCCGCCTGAACATCCCGCACAAAGAGGAGTTCTTCCGCCTGCCCGCGGAGAAGCGGGAGATCTATTGGGACCTGATCAAGGAGTTCTTCGCCGCCTTGGCCGTCTCTCTCAACCTCGTCTTCTATACCCTCGTCCGGGCCACCGTCCGGATCGCCGAGGGCGGCACCAGCCTCTTGCCGTTCAAGCTCATGATCCCCGCCCTGGGGCTCACGGCCCTGACGATGATCGTCTACATCAGGCGCATGTTCACCCTGCCGGGCCGGATCATCCGGGGCGATGTGTGAATGCTATAATGGGGGGACAGGAGTCACCATAATGACCAATCCCGTGAACCGGGCCATCGTCCCGGTCGCCCTCGCCCTCAGCCTGGCTCTTTTCGCCTGCGCCGACACGCGTTCGCCGGAGTCGCGGAGCCCTGCGGAACCGCCTGCGCCCACGGACCGGTCGTCCGGCCCG
>JBGSUG010000170.1:0-1523 GCA_041736225.1 Candidatus Aminicenantales bacterium
AAATCGTTCCGCGGCGAGGGGACGAACTGGGTCTCCCCGAAGGTGAACGGCTTGATCTGGCCGGCGAAGGCCGGGTTGCGGACGGTCCGGTTGGCCAGGACCGGCGGGCTCAGGGTCAGGGCCCGGGCCGGCGGGATGTTCAGCGTGGCCTCGATGGAGGTGAACTCCTTGGAGACCGTGTTCTTCCAGAGAAGGCTGAACTTGTAGTCGCCCTCGATCAGGGGGAAGGCGTCCTGGAACGAGACCAGGCGGTTCTTGATCTTGGCGAACTGCTCGGCCTGGAGCTCGACCGGGATCTTCCGGTCGAACTGGTAGACCGTCCGGCCGCCGGCGCCGGAGACGATGCCGTTGACCTCGAACGTCGTCCGGTAGAGGTTCCCGATCCTCTCCAGGCTGAGCCGGCTCGGCTCGACGAGATAGTGGACGAAGGCCCGCCCGGCCGCGTCGCGCGTGACCTGGACGAGGGCGTCGCTGTCGAGGTAGTTGGCCGTGTATTCGACCTCGATGACGTCTTTGTAGCGGAGCAGCTTGTCGGCGTAGGCGCTGCGGACCGCGTCGTAGGCCGACTGGGGGATCTTCTGGCTGACCAGGATATCGGAGGAGATCGACGGGGTCGAACCCATGATGTACTCGTTCGGGATCAGGGTCAGCGAGACCTGGGCGATCAGGGGCTCGATCTCCACGAGCTGCCGGTAAGCGTCGATGTAGCTGCTCATGTCGCCGTTGTAGAAAGGCATGAGCTTCTGCGGCCCGTCCTTCATGGGCGAGTAGAGAATGTAGTCGCCGGCGTCGTTCGGCTTGTAGAAGACGATGTTGAAGGAGCTGGGCAGGCTGGGGGACGTGAGCCCGGAATAGAACCAGACGATCATCGGGTAGACGTTGCTCAGGTTCTCGTATTTCTCGATCTGCTTCGGCTCGCCCAGCGTGATGTAGATCCGGCCCTGGTCCGACCGCCAGCCCCCGGCGTCGCGGCCGCGGCCGAAGTTGTCGTTGGCGAATTTGATGCGCCGGTCGTGCTCGATCTTGACCTCGTTCTCCGGCGTCGAGGGGTCCGTGTCGCGGGCCTTCCAGAAGGCCTCGATGAACATCTCCCGCTCGCGGTCGTTGGAGAGCTGCAGGAAGACGGCCTTCTCCTTGGGGGAGATGATGTAGATGACCTCCTGCTGGAGCCAGTCGCGGTAGCGCGGCGGCAGGTCCTTGACGGCGACCTTCTGGGCCAGGGCCGGGAGCGCGAAGAGCAGGGCGCCGGCCAATAGGACGATCGTTTTCGGTCTCATGACGTGATCCTTTCTCATCCGACCCGGAGCCTTCAGTCTACGCCCTCCGGACCGGATTTTCAAGGCGGCGCGGAGGCCGGCGAAAGCGCTTGCAATCGCCTCCCGCTTTCTCTACACTGAGTTTTCCGACATGAAATTCGTCGCCGATCTTCACATACATTCGAAGTTCTCGCGGGCCACGTCGCGGGACATGTCGTTCGAGTCCCTCTCGCCCTGGGCCAAGGTCAAGGGCGTCTCCCTCCTCGC
>JBGSUG010000177.1:0-1960 GCA_041736225.1 Candidatus Aminicenantales bacterium
GGTCGGCCACGGCGGGACGCTCGACCCGGACGCGACGGGCGTCCTCCTCGTGGCGGTGGGCCAGGCGACCCGCTTCTTCCGCTACCTGGCGGCGGAGAGAAAAATCTACGAAGGCCGCATCCGCCTCGGATTCTCCACGGACACCTACGACGCCTCCGGGATCCCGACCTCCGCGGAGCGCGCCGATTGGCCCTCGCCCGAAGCCCTCGCCGGGGCCATGGCCGCCTTCGTGGGGGACATCCTCCAGACCCCGCCGCGCTTCTCGGCCAAGAAGCTCGCCGGCCGCCCGGTCTACAAGATGGCCCGGGCCGGCGAGGAATTCAGCCTCGCGCCGTCTCCCGTAACCGTTTTCCGGTTCGATCTCAGGGCTTTCCGGGGACCCCTCGTCGATTTCGAAGCCGCTTGTTCGTCCGGAACCTATATCCGCTCCCTCGCCCACGATCTCGGCGCGAAGCTCGGCTGCGGCGCGCATCTGGCTTCGCTCCGCCGGACCGCCGTCGGTCCGTACGTCCTCGCGGATGCCGTCGCACTTGCCGACCTCGAGGAAGCGGCCGAACGGGGTGAAGCCGGCCGTCACTTCGTGCCTCTCGAGCGCCTCCTCCCAGGGGTGCCGGCCGTCACCGTGCTTCCCGAGGCCGAGATCCGGGTCCGGAACGGCTCCCCTCTCGGGGCCGCCCATCTGGCGGCCCCTCCTCCCGAGCTGCCGCCGGGCCCCGGGACGGCGAGCCTCGTCCGTCTGTTCTCGGGCTCCGGAAGGCTTCTGGCCCTGGCCCGTCCGGCCGCCGACGGAGACGGTCTCCATCCGTTCCTCGTCATTATTCATCCTTGAATTTTGGCTTGGGGTGGTGTATGGTATCGGGGTTATGCGGCTGAACAAGAACCAGATCGAGCACCTCGCTTCGGTGATCCTGCGCAGCCTGACCAAGGAAGGCAAGATCATCATCGAGGACAAGACCCGTCTGTCCGAGGAAGTGACGAACCTCCTCATCGACGAGTTCCAGAAGGAGGACCGCCTCGACCAGGAGGTCCGGGAGCTTCTCAGCCAGCACATCGACAAGATCCGCAAAGAGAACATCGAATACCAGCAGATGTTCAAGATGATCAAGACCAAGCTGGCCCGGGAAAAGGGGATCGTGCTGTGAGCAGCCGCCTGTCCCGGGAAAAGATCAACTACCTCTCCCGCCAGGTCCTCTCCGTCCTCGAAAAGGACGAACAGGTCGATTTTCTGGACGATCCGAACGAGGTCCGCCTGATCATCGTCAAGTCCATCGAAGAGGAAATGAAGCTCTACGAGACCCTCGACCAGAAGGCCATCGGCAAGATCCAGTCGCAGAAGAAGGCCATCGAGGAGGGCTCGCGGGAGTGGGAGATCCTCTACCGCAAGTATTACAACGACGAGCTGGCCAAGCTCGGCAAGCTCTCCGACTAGACCCTATCTTCGATCCACCACCTGTTCTCTGAGGTCGCGTCACCCCTGCTTTCGGAATTCCCGACTCGGAGAATGCCACTCCGTCGGCCGCGAGCCGGCTCGCTTCGGGTCCGGGCCGGCGGGAAGCGGAGTCTTCGCAGCGACCTGCAGAATTGAGGCTGAGTGCTCAAAGCCGCGATTCTGCTAAATATCCTGAGCGGGCGTCTTTATTAAGAGATTTCTCAGCAGCGCCCCTCCAAGTCGTTCCGGGGCGTTGCTGATGGTCGCTTCCAAGAGTCCGCTCCCTGCCGCTCCTCCGGGCATATCTCCTGCGTGCTCATTCCTCTCGCAGGGGATTCCGCTTCTCCTCAAGAAACTACGGATAGATAATCGAGGGTTCCCCTTGATCGGGGCTGGTGTATGGTGATGTTCGCAACTTGGCATAGGAGGTGGGCCATCGTAAACTCTCTTCGAGTGCAAAATCGAATGAGAGGAGGACTTTTACTACGATGGCCCAGCAGCATTATAGGACACACTTCAAGAAGGCGCTAT
>JBGSUG010000212.1:0-15707 GCA_041736225.1 Candidatus Aminicenantales bacterium
TCCCTCGGTCTGGGGCTGTTCGCGGCCGGGGCGTTCCTGGGCCTGGCCGGGCCCGGCTTCATCGCCTTCGCCGCGGCGCTCGTCCTGATGACGGTCGGCAAGTACGTCATCGACCCGGCGGTCCTGGCCTGTCTGAGCGACGTCGTCCCCTACGCGAGGCGCGGCCGGGCCCTGGCTTTGACCGAGCTGAGCTGGTCCCTGGCCTTCATCCTCGGGGTCCCCGCGGCCGGGTTCCTCCTCGGGCGATTCGGCACCCGGGCGCCGTTCGCCGTCCTGACTTTCCTGGGCCTGGCCGGCTTTGCCGCGGTCCGGATCTTCCTGAAGGCCGGAACGGGACCCGGGACGGCCTGCGCGCCCATGCCCAGTGAAGGGACCGGCCACCGCGCCAGCTACAAGGCCGTGCTTCGCTCCCCGGCCGCCCTGGCCGGGATCGCCGTCATCCTGGCCGTGAGCATGTCCAACGAGCTCGTCAACCTCGTCTTCGGCGTTTGGCTCGAGGACTCGTTCGGACTCAAGCTCGCGGCCCTGGGCGCGGCCGCCGCGATCATCGGCGCCGCGGAGTTCGGAGGCGAGAGCCTGGTCGTGGCCACGGTCGACCGCATCGGCAAGACGAAGGCCCTGATGATCGGCCTGGCCGGGAACGCGCTCGCCGCCCTCCTCCTGCCGCTGGCCGGGCGGACGACGGTCGCCGCGCTCGCCGGCCTGGCCTTTTTCTACCTGACCTTCGAGTACACGGTGGTCAGCCTGCTCCCGGTCATGAGCGAGATCCTGCCCCGGTCCCGGGCGACGCTTCTCGCTTTTTATGCGGCCTCGTTCTCCGTCGGCCGGGCCGTCGGGTCGCTGTTGTCCCCGCGTCTCTACCTTCTGGGCTTCACCGCCGTCGCCCTGACCGCGGTCGCCCTCGACGCCGTGGCCTTCGTCTTCCTCATCCGCCTCCGCCGTTTGACGGAAGGGGCGCGCTGAGACGGCACGGGTCTTTCCCGCCGCGGGCAATCTGTTATAATGCTTCGCCAATGCTCAAAGGACAACGACCCATGAAGCCCTGCGCCGTTATCGCCGCGCTGCTCCTGATCCCGTTCGCCGCGCCCGCCGCGGCCCATGGCGCCCAAGGGATGTCACCCGAAGCGGACGGCTCCCCCAGGATCCGGGCCCTGCGCATCGAGAAAGGGCCCACGCTCGACGGCCGCCTCGACGACGACGCTTGGCGGGAAGCCCCCGTCTTCTCGGGCTTCCGGATGGCCGTCCCGCACTCCGGCGGCGAACCCTCCGAGCGGACCGAGCTCCGCGTCGTTTACGACGGGTCCGTCCTCTACGTCGGCGTCATGTGTTACGACCGGGAGCCCGGGCGCGTCGCGGCCAACACCATGGCCCACGACGCCGACGACATCGAGGAGGCGGGCGAGGACGCCGTCCGGATCGTCCTCGATCCCTTCCAGGACCGCCGCAACGCCTACTTCTTCTCGGTCAATCCCCGCGGCGCCAAGAGCGAGGGCCTGGCCACCGGCGAGCACTCGAGCCTGGCCTGGGACGGCCTCTGGGACGCCCGCGGCGCCATCGGCCCCGACGGCTGGTCGGCCGAGATGGCCATCCCCTTCAAGTCCATCTCCTTCCGGCCCGACCTCGAGACCTGGGGCCTCAACGTCGAGCGGGTCATCGCCCGTCGCCAGGAGATCGTCCGCTTGTCCGGGGCCCGGACGGACGCCTTCTTCACCAATCCGGCCGAGGCCGCCCCGCTCGAAGGGCTCGGCCGGGTCCGCCAGGGCCTGGGCCTGACCTTCAAGCCCTACGGCTTGCTCAGCCCGGCCAAGGACCACGTCGCCGGGACGCCGGTGGACTGGCGTTGGGACGGCGGCTTCGACCTCTACAAGAGCTTCACCCCCAACCTGGTCGGGGCCTTCAGCTACAACACCGACTTCGCCGAAACCGAGGTCGACGAGCGGCGCGTCAACCTGAGCCGCTTCTCCCTCTACTTCCCGGAGAAGCGGACCTTCTTCCTCGAGGGCTCGGAGATCTTCAACTTCGGCACGGTGTCGCCCAGCGACGGCTCCGGCTTCGCCCCGTTCTTCAGCCGCCGCATCGGCCTCTACGGCGGCGACCAGGTCCCCGTCGCCTTCGGGGCCAAGGTCTTCGGCAAGATCGGCTCGACCAACCTCCAGGTCCTCGACGTCCGGACGTCGGCGCGCGACGACCTCGGCCTGTCCCCGGAGAACTTCCTGGTGGCCCGCATTTCGCAGAACGTCCTGGCCGAGAGCCGGATCGGGGCCGTCTTCACCACCGGCAGCCCGACCGGGGCCCGGAACTCCCTGGCCGGGTTCGACGCCGTCTACCAGACCTCGCGCCTCTTCGGCGACAAGAACTTCCTGGCCGGAGGCTGGTTCGTCTACAACTGGAACGGCGCCCCCGAAGGCCGGCACGAGGGCTACGGTTTCAAGATCGACTACCCCAACGACCTCTGGGACGCCGCCGTGTCATTCAACTCGTACGGCGACGCTCTCGATCCGGGCGTCGGCTATTTGCCGCGGCGGAACGTCCGCGTCCTCAGCGCCGGGGTCAACTACATGCCCCGGCCGGAGAAGGGGCTCCTGGGGCGGCTCGTCCGCCAGTTCTCCTTCGAGCTCCGGCCCTCCTTCACCTGGGACCTCTCGGGCCGGCTCGAGACCCGGCGCTTGTTCACGGCTCCGGTCAACATCCAGACCGAGAGCGGCGAGCAGTTCGAGTTCAACGTCGTCTCGAACTTCGACCGGCTCACGGAGGGCTGGGAGATCGGCGACGGCGTTGTCCTGCCCGCCGGGGCCTACACCTTCACGAACTACGCCTTCCAGTTCGAGACGGCGGGGCACCGGGCCTGGGGCGGGCGGGTCGAGTGGGAGACCGGCCCGTTCTATTCGGGACGCCTCGACAACGTCGAAGCCGGCTTCCGGATCAAGCTCAAGGGCTACGCCGTCCTCGACCTCGACGCCAATTTCGTGCGCGGCCGGCTCCCCGAAGGGACCTTCAAGGAGAACGTCTACCAGCTCAAGGTCGATCTCTATCTCTCACCGCGGCTCGGCCTGATGAACTACGTCCAGTACGACGACGTCTCGAACGAGCTCGGCCTCAACACGCGCTTCCGCTGGGAGATCAAGCCGGGCAACGTCGTCTACCTCGTCTACACGAAGAATTGGGAGCGGCGCTGGGACCCGGCAGCGCGGTTCTATCCTCTCGAGGAACGGGGCATCTTCAAGATCACCCTCAGCATCCGTCCTTGAGCCGGCTCCGTCCCGGCCGCTTATCTCCGGGCTTCCCGCTTATTGTACCAGCGGATGAATAGCCACACGGCCAGGAGGAGCAGGAGCATCAGCAGAACAGGAGCCACGATGGCAACGATCGTGGTCACTCCGGAGACGGCATCCTCGGCCAGGCTGACCGCGGGATTGCCCATGCCCACGGTGCCGGCCGTGACCGCCGGCCGGGCGATCGTCTTGGCCGTGTGGACACCGCCGGCGATGATCAGGCCGCAGATCATGGCCAGAACGGGGCTGACGTTGCTGACGATGTTCCCGCTGGCGGCGAAGAGGACGGCCCCGGCGACCGGCCGGAAGACCGTCTGGATGACATCGTTGACAGTGTCGACCGCCGGGATCTTGTCGACCGTTATCTCGATGAGGAGCAGGACCCCGAGGACGATGAGCACCACGGGGTCGCCCAGGGCGCTCCAAGGCGCTTTAAGGGCGATGAGATCGGTGTAGCGCGCAAGAAGACCGACGATGACCAGGGGCAGATAGGCGTTGAGGCCTGTCGCCGCGGCCAGGCCGAACGCCCCGAGCAGCCCGACCATCAGACCTTGGGGATCTTGAGCTTCTGGCCGACCTTGATCAGGTCGGGGTTGCTCAGGATGTCCCTGTTGGCCTCGAAGATCTTGGGATAGAGGCTGGCCTTGCCGTAGAAGCGCTGGGCGATCGCCCCGAGCGTGTCCCCGGCCTTGACCTCGTAGACGTTGACTTCGCCGACAGCCGGCGATCCGGGCCCGGGGAGCGTCGTGGACACCGGGCCGCCCTGGAGCTGGATCTTGTTGATGGTGTTGTCCGTCTTGACCATCTTGTTGAACTCGAGCATGGCCCGGCCCTTGGCTTCGAGGTTCGCGGCCGCGCCCTCGAGGGTCACGACCTTCCCGTCGACCTTGGCCTTGAGACCGGTGACACCGAGGTCCGACTTGTTGATGACAGCGACGGCGTCTTCGACCTTTTCATCGAACGATTTGCCGAAAAGTCCCATTGTTTTGGCTCCTTTAAGAGGTAATAGGGGTCCCTTCGGGATCATAGTCCCCGCTCCGAATCCCTGTCAAGAAAACCGGGGGAAGTCAGAAGATGTACCCGGCGGCCAGGCCGAAACCCCTAAGCCAGCGATTGGTCACATACGAGAGGGCGAGCAGCCAATTCCGGCCTTTGGCCCCAGCATGGACCTTGAAAAGGGAATTGATGCCCCAATCGTCCCAACTCCCTCCGAGAGATGCGGCCAGATAGCCGGCGCCTAAGAAGAACTTCTTGGACCGGAAGTTGAGAGTGCCGCCGGCGGACCAGCCGCCGATCCCGGCGGAGACCTCGGGAGCGACGATGAACGACCTCCCCAGGTTGAAATCGACCCGCAGCCCGGGGCCGTAAATGCCCTTCGAATCGTTCCCATAGGACTCGGACAGCATCACGACGTTCAAGCCTAGGCTGAGCTGGACCTTCTTCTCCGCCGGAACGGCGGAAGCCGGTCCGGCGCTCGCGAACAAGCCCGCCAGAAAGAGGAGCAAAGCCGTCTTTTTCATGTCATCCTCCCTTGACCTGGTGCCGGTCGATGCAAAGAATATTGCACGGCCCGGGGGCTGAAGTCATCGGGACGACGTCGTTTTTTCATGAAGGCGCCTGCAGGATCCTCACCGGACCGAGAAGTCCGGAGGGGAGAAGGGGCGAGTCCTCTGTGTAGTGCTTCCAGGTGGAGAAGGTCAGACGGCCGGCGGACGGGCGCGGTTCTCCCTTTAAAAGCCAATCGGGCCAGCGGGCCAAGGACATCGGCGGCGACGAGCGATAGGATCGTGAGTAGCGCAAGAGATGTCGGATGCCGGCGTGACATGGGGCACTCTCCTGGTTGTTCCCGTCATAGTGCAGAGCCCCGCGGGAGTCAAGGCGGGCGGACTTGCGGGCCAGGCTGACCACGGGATTCCCCAGGCCCGCGGCTCAGCCGGCCTTCCGGAACTCGAGGTGGAACCAGCCGGACTCGTTCTTCCGGGTGACGAGCTCGAAGCCGGCCGCTTTCGCCAGCTCCACGAAGTGGTCCGCTCCCTGCCCCTCGCGGATGCCGACGCCGTAGCCTGTATTGATCTCCTTGCCGGGCAGACGGACGTGGAGGGGATACATGATCTTCGGCTTTTCGGGCGCCGCCTTGTCCGGGAACACGGGATCCCAGACGAGGAGGCGGGCGCCGGGCCGGAGCACGCGGTGAAGCTCGGCGAAGACCTTGGCGTGATCGGCCGGCATGATGTACATGAAGGTGAAGAAGACGGTGGCCGTGTCGAACGACCCGTCGAGGAACCCCAGCGAGCGGGCGTCCATGACGATCTTGAGCAGGGGCCCGCCGGGGGCGTCCTCGAGCTCCTGCTTGATGAGGTCGATGGCGACGACCTGCCGGCCCTTGAGCTGGCCGATGACGCCCTCGCCCCCGCCCCCGATGTCGAGGATGAGTCCTTCGGCCGGGAAATCGGCTACGCTCACCTCGAGCTTGGGATGGATGACGAATTGCGCCAAGCCGGGACGCTCCTGGGCCGGCGCAGCCATGACCGCGGCGAAGAGGGCGAAGCCGGCGAATACCGGACGAACGGTCCTAAAGGCGAACGACGAGTGCATGGTTTTTCTCCTCATCCGGGATTACGCGCCCCCGCGTCGATATGTTTCGGTCCGGGCCGCTATTTCTTGGCCCAGGCGCCGTCCTCGCCCTGGATCCACCACCCGGCCAAAGCGCTCTTGGCCCACTCCGCGGCGAAGATCGCCTGGATCTTTTCGATCTGGCTGGCTTCGATGTTCAGGGCCTTGGCCACTTCCGCGTAGAGATTGGTCCGGTCGGCGTTCTCGTCCTTGACCAGGTTTCTCAGGGCCCCCTTGGCCTGGAGGTTGAGCCCGGACTCGTCGCGGATGTCGAGCATCCCCTTGTTCGTCTCGCCGATGTTGCCGCCGTCGAAGTAAGACTTGAGCGCGACGAAGCGGGCCTTCATCGAATCCTTGAGGGCGCGGATGGCCGGCGTCGAGACGTTCGTGGCCTCCTGGGCGTAGGCGGCGGGCACGAGGGAGAACGGCCCGGCGTCGCGCTGAACGGGCAGCTGGGCCGTTGCCTCGGGCGCTTTCTTCTCCGCGTCCGTCTTACGGATCTCGTCGACGATCTCGGCGGCGGCCTGCCGGACCGTCGCCTCGGGGAAGTAGATGTTGACCGTGATGCAGGCCAGGACGAAGAGGAGGCCCACGGCAGCGGCCGCGCCCAGAGTGTATCGTCTTTTCATGTCGTCATCCTCCTTGCGATGCGTCGCTATTTTTCGGATTGGCCGACCCTCTTGAGCCGGCCCGTCATTTCCTTGAAGCTGATCACCTTGTGGGGCTCTCTGTTGATGACACTTATACCAAAAAGCGCCGGCTTCTTCACCAGGTACTCGACCCCGCCCTCGTTGATGGTGCCGTTGAGGGTGAAGGTGTCGTTGCGGAGCGTGCTGACGATGCCCAGCTTCTGATAGCGGAAGCCGCGGATGAGGCTCATCCAAAAGCCGCTCGTTCCGCCCGAAGCCTGCTGGCCGGAGCTGAGCACGGTCAGGTTGTCCACGGCCTTGAGGCTGAAAGTCTGGGCGACGCCCTTGCGGGGCACGGACTCGAGCCGGAAGTCGAACCGCTCCGGCTGACGGTAGGTGATGACCAGGTCGCGGACCTCGCCCCGGACGATGCCGGTGACCTCGCCGAAGGGGACCTCGTCGGTGAGCTTCTTCAGGTCGAGGTCGACGAGATCGATGTTGAGCGAGATCGAGCGGCCCGGGGCGAACGGGTTCGTCACGGCCAGGTCGCGCAGGACGATCTTGCCGCCGAAGACGCTGGCCTCGCCCCGGCCGGAGACCCCGATCAGGTCGGGGCCGATGTCGAGGCGCGGAAAATCGGCCTGGACCTTGCCCGTCAGCTTGAACTGGGGCGAAGCGATGGGAAAGCGGGCGATGTCGATGTCGCGCAGGGCCAGGGACCCGAGGCCGCGGAAGGTCTCGGAGGCGGGATCGAAACGGAAGATCGTCCGGCCGAGATCGAGACGGCCGCCGAAGAGCTCGAGCGAGAGCGGCTCGAAGCCCAGAGCGTTGACCCCGGAGCGCAGGGAGATGTCGATCGTCTTCAGGGTCAGGAGCGGGTTCTGGAACTCGCCGACGAGGAGAAAGCCCGCCTCGGGGAGCGGGGCATCGGGGTCGCCGGGGACGCCGGATCTTCCGGACTCGTAGTGGACGGGGATGTCGCCGGAAATGCCGAGGAAGAGGGTTTTCGTCAGGGGACGCTCGACGTTCACGCCCGAGAGCTTGATCCGGCCGCCGGCCGAAAGCGCGCTGCCATCCTTGCCGAGCCGGAGGGACGCCCCGAGCGTGCCGTCGACCTTCATCCGGCCCTCCTCGGAAACGCCGGCCTGGGAAAAGAGCGCATAGAGCGGTCCGAGGCTCAGGCTCGCTTCCGTCTGCAGGTCGAACGAAAGCGCGGGGACCGTTCCCGCCGACCCGGCGACGTCGATGGTGCCGATCGTCGGCATGAGGACCCGGGCCGTGAGCCCGTCGACGGCGCCGGAGCGCGGATCGTATCGGCCGCCGAAGGCGAAGTCGAGCGGGCTCTTGGCCCAGGGGATGTAGACCGACTTCCACAGCGATTCACCCTGTCCGACGGCGAGGCCGCCCGTGAACGAGATCGTTCCCGAGGCGGATCGGACGGCTTCGAGCTTGACGACGGGATCGAGGTTCTCGCCGGCGACGGTGAACGAGGGATCGTTGAACCGGAGCCCGGCCAGAGAGGCCGTGGCGGAGAGGACCGGGACGGCGCGTGACCCGGCCGGGCGCCGGGCGGAGAGGGAGAGATCGGCCTTGCCGCCAAGGTCCCAGCCGGCAAAGCTCGGCGGAATAAAGGGCGCGGCCAGGCCGCGAAGAGCGGGGAGATCGAGGCCGCGGCTCTCGAGCAGCAGATCGGCCGCACCGCCCTTGCCGAAGCCGTACCGGCCCGAGATCCTGAGAGGAGCGAGGCCGGGGAGGTCGGCTACGAGCGAGGCGATCGACAGGTCCTTACGGGAGAGGTCGAGACCTCCCTTCGCCGCGATCGTCGCGTGATCGAAGGCGAGCGTCTTACCGCCCGTCACGGCGATTTCAAGCCCGGTGAGCCGCGCGTCGAATAGGGAGATCGCCGCGGACGCTTTCGTGCCCGATGCGACCAGACGCACGATGGAGCCGGCGGCGGCGACACCGGACGCGGCGACTCGACCGAGGGTCGAGCGCAGGTCGATCGAGAGGCTGGGATCCCGTGTCGGGCCGGAAGCCTCGATGCGGCCGTCGGCGCGGACGCGGAGAGGGTGGCCGCCGACGACGGGATCGAGCTCGACGCCCTCGAGCGAGAGCGAGGCGGAGAGATTGTCGGTCGACTCCCGGTTCGTCTGCTGGAAGGTGTATCTTCCGGAAAGCCCGGCCCGGCCCCGGAGCCCGGCATCCCGGAACGCGGCGGGCAGGCGCGGGCCGAAAATCGCGGCCGTGGCCTCTAAGCTTTCGACCCGGAGACGTCCTTCGGACTCGATAAAGATGTGCCGTCCCAGGTTTCCGGAGGCGGTCCCGTCGAGTGCCAGGAGGCCGGGAACGGCGATCTCGAAGCGGGACACGGAGAACTCGCCGGCGTTCCTCTCGAACCGCCCCGCGAGGGCCAGATCGACGGCGGCGAGCGAGTCCTCCCGGCCGCCGGATTTGAGGCGCGGCGAGGCCAGGGCGAATCCGGCATCGACGATGAAGGGCGAGACCAGGCCGAGACGGCCCGATGAGCTCAGGCCGGTCGCCAGGGCGAACTCTCCGTCGCGGCTTTCGACGCCGACGTCGGCGCCGCCGATGGAATACGCGACGACGGCTCCCCTGTCTTCCGGCGTCAGTGCGATGTCGAGGTTGGCGATGTCGATCCGCCGCGGCAAGAAATCGAACGTCAGGCGGGAGTTCTTGAGCGAGACGTGCCTGGCCCAGGCCAGGACGTCGGCGGCCTGGACCAGCAGCGCTTCGATATCGAACGGCTCTTTGGAGACGGCCTTCTGTTCCAGGCGAAGCGACAGGCCATCGATCCCGATCGCGTCGAGGGCCGGCTTGATCCCCCGGACGAGCTTCCAGAATTCACCGCTCGCTTCGAGCCGGACTACGGTCACGCCGAGCTTCTGGAACGCGTCCTCGCGGCCTATCTCGAGTCCCTCGAAGGTGACGCGTAAGGGGAAGACCGAATAGTCCAGCCGGTCGAACCGGGCTGCCGGGCCGGCGAACTTGGCCAACTGGCTGCGGATGAGGCTGCGTCCGAGCGGCTTGTGGAAGACGACGAGGAGCGCCGCCACGACGGCGATGAGCACGAGCGTGCCGACGACGGCGGCCGAGATCTTGAGGGTCTTCCTGAGCCCTTTTTTCATGGTGCTGCAGCTCGATTATATCACCCTCTTATTTGTCGCTGGAGACGAGGGTGACGCGGCCGTCGAAGTCGGTGACGACCACGTCCCGGCCGTTGAGCGGCGTCACCGTATTGAGAAGGGCGACGCCGATGCGGTGTTTCCACTTGACGGCCCCGGTCGCGCCGTCGAGGGCCAGGAGCAGTCCGTTGCCCGTGCCGTAGAAGACGACGCCGTCCCTCTCGGCGAGCATGGCCGAGTTGTTGTCGGTCCCGAACCCGGCGTCCGTCTCCCAGACGGTCTCCTGCGAGTCGGCGTCCGACCCGACGGCGGCGATCACGTTCTCCGTCGTCCGGACGTAGACGCGCCGGCCGTCGGCCGAGATCCCGATCGATTCCCGGACGGCCAGGTTGTCGGTCCCCCAGATCTCCTGTCCCGAGGCCAGGTCGAGGGCGGTCATCCACGGGCCGGGCGCGACGATGAACACGCGGCCCGCGGCGGAGACGGGCCAGCAGGCGGCCGGGGAATAGTACCGGCTCGGCCGTTCGCCCGTCCAGGTCCAGACCGGCTTTCCGGTCTTCGCGTCCAACGCATAAAGCCGGCCGTCCCAGGCGCCGAAGACGACGACGTCGCCCGCGACGAGCGGTTTCGTCTCGACGAAGCCGTCGATGCCGTCGTAACTCCAGACGGACCTGCCCGAGACCAGGTCGATGGCCCGGAAGACGCGGTCGCTCGATCCGATGTAGACGACGCCGCCGGAGACGCTCGGGCTGGCGACGACGGGCCCGCCCGTCTGGACCTTCCAGACGAGACTGCCCTTGAGGGCGTCCAGGGCGTAGATGCCGCCGTTCGTCGATCCGAAGACGACCCGGCCTCCGGAGACCGCCGGCGTCGAAAAGATGGGATCGTCCGTCTCGAATTCCCAGGCGATGCTGCCGTCGGCGACGCGCAGGGCCCGGACCTTCCCCGAGGCGTCGCCGAAGACGACCGTCTCACCGATGATCGCGGCGGACGAGGCGATCGTCCAACCCGCGTCGAATCGCCAGCGCTCCCGGACGCCGGGGAAGAGCTTGTTGACGCCGAAGTCGGGCCGGGCCGGAGCGGCCCCGGTGGAGGGCTTGCCGCGGGCGACAACCGGCAGTCCGTTCTTCTCGAGCTCGATGCGGTGCCAGGGCGGGGACGTCCGGCCCGCGGTCCTCTCGGCGAAGGTCACGGCCTTGGCCCCGATATCGACGATCGTATAACCGGGCGAGGTGTCTTTCGTCCCGACGTTGGCCCGCCCCATGACCCCGGCCAGGCCCTCGAAATCCAGGGCCTGGTTCCTGTGGCCGTGTCCGACGAGGACGGCGACCGTGGGGACGGTCTTGAGCCGGTCCAGCACGACGTATCCGTTGGCGACGCTCCCGTCGAGGGGATAGTGCGTGACGAAGAAGGTCGGCTTTCCGGCCGCGCCGGCCTCCGCCAGGACCCCGTCCAGCCAGCGGACGTCCTGGGGCGCGAAGTGGCCGTCCCCGAACTTCATGACCGGCCCCTGCGCGACACCGATGAAACGGAACCCGCCGCTCTCGAAGGCGAAGCGGTCGTCACCCCAGATCCGCCGGAAATCCGATCCGCCCGACTCCGACCACTTGGTGTCGTGGTTGCCGGGAATGATGTGATACGGGACGTCGAGGCCGTCGAGGATGTCCTTGGCCGCGCGGAAGTTCGCGTAGAGGCCCATGTCGGTGACGTCGCCGGTCACCAGAACGAAGGCGATGCCGGATTGTTTGTTGATGTCGGCGACCGAGGCCTTGAGGTCGCCGGCGCCGCGGTCCGATCCGATGTGCGTGTCGCTCAGCCAGGCGAAACGGAGCGGGGCGCGGCCGCCGCCGGGCGGGACGGCGGCCCCGATGAGGCCGAGGCCGAGCAGAAGGAGGCCCAGGATCGGGGCGGTGAACCGGCCGGGCTTTTTCATGCTCTAGATTCTCGGGTCGAACGGACTATCGCGAAACTGCGTTGTCCTCACAATCGTAGGGCCTGCCCCCCGACTTGTCAACCGCCCAACCGGCCGGATTGACGCCGCGCTTCCCTGGCGGTACACTCGATCCATATCTGAACGGAGCCGAACGGGGAGGTGCTAATATGCCGCACAATGCCTGGGACAGACGGGATTTCCTGAAGACGCTTCTGGCCGGGATGCCGCTCCTGGCCTGGGACTGGAACGCTTTCCCCCGGAGAGGGCAGAGCGAACTGCCGCCCGGCGCCTACGACGCGGTCGTCGTCGGCGCGGGGCTTGGCGGCCTCAGCGCGGCCGCGGCCTTCGCCCGGCAGGGATACAAGGTCCTCGTTCTCGAACAGCACAGCGTCGCCGGCGGCTACGCCTCGGCCTTCACCCGCCCCGGCGGTTTTACCTTCGACGTCTCGCTCCACTCGACGACGGTCGGCATCCGCGACGGCGTCGCCAATCTGCTCTACGGCTTTCCCGAGATCCGGGACGTCGTCTTCGTCCCGCACAAGACCCTCTACCGCACCATCTACCCGGACTACGATATCCGGGTCCCCCACATGAACATCCCCGGCTATATCGCCATCCTCAAGAAGAACTTTCCCGGCGACGAAGAGGCCATCGACGGCATTTTCGCCGACATGCAGGGCCTCGCGGACGAAGTCGGGAGGCTCTCCAACGCCGGCGGCCCTCCCGACATGGCCAACTTCCCGAAGAACTTCCCCCTCCTCTTCAAGAACTTCAACCGGACCTGGGGGGCGATGCTGGACGAACGGGTCAAGAACGCCAAGCTCAAGGCCGTCATCTCGGGGCTGTGGGGTTACTTCGGCCTGCCGCCGTCCAAGCTCTCCCCTTTCTACTATGCCATGCCCCTCATGGGCTATCTCGAAGGCGGCGGCTATTACCCCGTCGGAACATCCCAAAAGATCAGCGACGCCTTCGTCGGCTTGATCAAGAAGAACGGGGGCGAGGTCAAGCTCAACACCAAGGTCGAAAAGATCCTCGTCCGCGACCACGCCGCCACCGGCGTCCGGACGGCGGACGGCGCGGAGTACCGCGGCCGGGCCGTCGTATCGAACGCCAATGCCATCGACACCTTGGGCCGCATGATGCCCGACGAGAAGGACTTCCTCAAGGACCTGACGGCGCGGATGGAAAAGTATTCCGTCAGCTATTCGACCTTTCTCGTCTGGTTGGGTCTCAAGACCGATCTCGTCCACAAGGTCGGGCTCAAGGAGAGCGAGATCTTCTATCACATCGGCTACGACATCGAGGCGGAGTACAAGGCCGTCATGGACGGGGGCCTGCCGGACGAACCGGATTTCGGGCTGACCGTTTACGACAACCTCGGCCCCGGCTTCTCCCCCAAGGGCAAGAATACCCTCAACATCATCGCCACCCAGGGATACGATTACTGGAAGAAATTCGAAACCGACTATTTCTACGGCAACAAGGACGCCTACAATAAAGAGAAGATGCGCCTGGCCGGCATCTTGATCGACAAGGTCGAGAAGACGCTCCTGCCCGGCCTGCGCAAGGCCATCGAGGTCGTCGAGGTGGCCACGCCCCTGACGAACGTCCGCTTCACCTCGAATCCCCGCGGGGCGATCTACGGCTGGGACCAGACCGTCGACAATTCGGGACAGCGGCGCTTCCCTCAGAAGACGCCGATCAAGAACCTCTATCTCTCGGGGGCCTGGACCTTCCCCGGGGGCGGCTACGGCGCCTGCGTCCCCAGCGGCCTGGCCTGTTTCGGCCAGGTGATGGCGGACTGGAAGAGCTGAGGACCGCCATGGTCACGGTCTCGATCACAGGTCCCGAATCGCGCCTGTCCGCCCATCCCTGGCGGACGCTGCTCATCATTCTCGGCATCCAGGGCGGCCTGCTCTATCTCCTCGGATACGTCCTCCAGGCCGTCCTCAAGAAACCGTTCGATATGGGCGACCCGGAGGCGCTGACCGTCGTGCTGGCCTTCACGCTGAGCGAGATCCTCGCCTACCTCATCGCGCCCTACGCCTTGCGCGTCCCCTACGCCCGGCCCACGTTCCGGCAGTACCTGGACGATATCCGCCTGGCGAGCGTCAGGCCGTTCTTCAAGCTCCTGGCCCTCACGGTCTCCTGTTTCCTGGTCCTCATCTTGTGCCGGGTCGGCGGGTCGGTCGTCTATCGGCTGGCCCAGGGTCAGCCCGTGACCGGCGATTTCCTGAGAGGCATCTTCGATCTCGGCCGGGTCCTGCCGCCGCGGTCGTTCCTGCTCTTCGCTTTCGCCTACACCATGCTCGAGGAAGTGGTCTTCCGCGGCGTGCTGCTGCGGATGCTCTTGCGCCGGCACCCGGCCCGGCGGGCCATCCTCTACTCGGCGCTGGCCTTCGGGCTGGCCCACCTTCCGGCCGCGCTGTTCGGGCAGGCCTTCGTCCGGACCGCGGGCCAGGTCGTCTGGGCGTCCATTTTCGGCCTGTTCTACGCGACGCTCGTCATCGAGACCGACAGCCTCGTCCCGGCCATGGTCATCCACTGGCTCATCAACGTCCTCGGGGGGCCGCTCACGTCCTCCTGGGACTCCCTGCCGGCCGGACTTTGGGCGCTTTACGTCGTCGTCTTCGGCTACGGCCTGGCCACGCTCATCCTCATCCCCTGGGTCCGCTTCTATTCGAAGAAATGGCTGCCACGCCGGGATCCGGTCGGGCATTCTTAGGAGAATCCATGAGAAGGTCTTTTCGGGGCGCTCTGATAGCGCTGTTCATCGCGGCGACCCTGTTCGGAGCGCAGGACCTGGGCGAGCTGAAGTCCCTGATCCTTAACAGGACGGACGAGAACCACAAAGCCGTCGGGATCGTCGTGGGCCTGGTCGACGCGACGGGCGAGCGGTTCCTCGCGGCGGGGGCGACGGCGCCCGGCGGCAATGTCGCGCCGGACGCCGATACGGTCTTCGAGATCGGCTCCATCACCAAGGTCTTCACCTCGCTCATCCTGGCCGACATGGTCGGGCGCGGCGAGGTCAAGCTCGACGACCCGGTGGCCAAGTTCCTGCCGGCGTCGGTCAAGCTCCCGGAGCGCGACGGCAAGAAGATCACCCTGATCGACCTGTCGAACCAGGTCTCGGGGCTGCCGCGCATGCCCGACAACTTCAAGCCGGCCGACGGGGCCGATCCGTACGTCGACTACGGTCCGGACCGGCTCTACGAATTCCTGTCAAGGTATCAATTGACCAGGTCTATCGGCGAAAAGTACGAATATTCCAATCTGGGCGTCGGGTTGCTCGGCCACGCCCTGGCCCTCGAGGCCGGGGTGGGCTACGAGGAGCTCGTCCGCCGCCGGGTCCTCGAGCCGCTGGGCATGTCCGACACGGCGATCGCCTTGCCCGAGCGCCTGAAGGCCCGTCTCGCGACGGGGACAGGCCCGAACCTCAGTCCGGTCAAGAACTGGAACTTCGACGCGATCGCGGGGGCCGGGGCCCTCCGGTCGACCGCGCGCGACATGTTGAAATTCCTGACTGCGGCCATGGACCTCCGGGAAACGCCGCTTCGCGGGGCCTTCTATCTGATGCGCAAGATGCTGCGCCCGACTGGAACGCCGGGCCTCGAGATCGCCATGGGCTGGCACGTTTGGGACAGGTATGGAACGGCCATCGTCTGGCACAACGGCGGCACCGGCGGCTACAGGTCCTGGGCGGGCTTCGATCCCGACAAGAAAGCGGGCGTTGTCGTCCTGTGCAACACCTCCTTCGGCGTCGACGACCTCGGCTGCTGGACGCTCGAGCCGAAGTGGCCCGTGGCCCGGTTCAAGCCGCCGGTGGCGCGGACGGCCGTGGAGATCGGCGCCAAGGACTTGGAAGCCTTCGCCGGTGAATACGAGCTCGAACCGGGCGTCACGGTCGCCGTCGCGGTCTCGGAGGGCAAGCTGCGCGTCAAATCGCCGGGCCAGGCCGAGGTTGTCTACCAGCCCTGGAGCCCGACGGAGTTCTTCCGCACCGGAGGCCGCGAGCTGACGTTCTTCAGGGACGACGCCGGCGCGGTCGTCCGCCTGGAGCTCTACTACGAGGGGCGCACCTTCAGCGCTACTAAGATCAAATAGCCCCGATCGGGCC